>CALAVE010000018.1 GCA_937892215.1 uncultured Porphyromonadaceae bacterium | reverse complement strand
TGTGTTAAGCCTGTCGCTAGCGTTCATCCTGAGCCAGGATCAAACTCTTCGTTGTAGTTATCTTGTATTTTATCTTTTCCAAAACAACGCGCAACGCGTCTTTGTCCGACCTCTCGGCCCCGGGTTGTCCGCCAGATTTATCTTCCTGTCCTTGGATTTGGATATCGACGAGTGACTCGCAGATCTCGTTTCCTTATCTCTTGTCTCTCGCTGTCTTGTCTGTCCTATGACATTGCAATCATTTCAATGACCTCTGTCTCGCCTCCACGGAAAAACCTTCATTTTTCCCGAAAAGCGGTGCAAAGTTACAACCTTTTACCAATACCAACCAAATTTTTTAGCCACTTTTTTCAAACTTTTTTTCCAAAAAATCCACACCCCGCACGCAACACCCTATCAAGCAACACAATAGCAAAAGCCAAAAATCACACCACCTCACCACATCTACACACATTTCCCCACACCCTTCAACCGCACTCCGTGATTTTTACCCTCCGTTGTTCACTCTTTTAATATTATTTACTAACTTTGCACATCACTAATTATGTAACTGCGATAATTAAAATGATAGATTTCATCACATGGACGGTAAATCCTAACCTTTTCAGCGGGCTAATCACCGTGCGCTGGTACGGATTGCTGTTCGCCATAGGCTTCTGGCTTGGGTACGAACTGGAATACCGCATTTTCCGGCATGAGGGCACTCCCGAGAAGTGGGCATCCAGCATCTTCATCTACGCCGTAATAGGCACCGTTATAGGTGCAAGGCTGGGACACGTGTTCTTCTACGACTGGGCTTACTACTCCCATCATCCGGCCGACATCTTCAAAATCTGGGAAGGCGGACTCGCCAGCCATGGCGGCACACTCGCCATCATGATTGCCATCTGGTTCTACTCCCGATACGTCACTCACCGCAACATGCTATGGGCATTCGACCGAATCGTGGTTCCGGTGGGACTCGTAGCGGCCCTCATTCGTATGGGCAACCTTATGAACCACGAAATCTACGGACGCGTCACATCTCTGCCATGGGGCTTCCGCTTCGTGGAAAACGTAGGACAGTGGATTAACGGCGCACAACCCATCTTCTCGCTTCCCAGCCACCCTACTCAAATCTACGAGGCCCTGTGCTATCTGGCAGTGTTCGCGCTATGCATGTGGCTCTACTGGAAACGCAACGCTCAGGAACGCGAAGGACTTCTCTTCGGCGTGTTCATGCTTGGCATCTTCGGCACTCGTTTCTTAATCGAATACATAAAGAATGTACAGGAGCCCTGGGAAATCGCAATGAGAGCCAACTGGGGCATCGACCAGGGACAATTGCTCAGCATCCCGTTCATCATCCTCGGCGTGTGGCTCATCATCAGAGCCATGCTCAGACCAAGGATACACCTTGAATTTCCCAATAAATTTGCAGATGAAAAGAAATAATTTGGCATTTTTCGTACTTTATTCTTAATTTTGCAAAACCACAAACATTAATCATCCTCATAACGACATGAACAACCCAATTAAAATAGACTTGTCAAAATGCGACTCCAGGGCTCTCCAAACTGCCCTTGGCAGCGAACTGAACAACGCTCTCCAACTGTGGTTCTCATCACACGACGACATATCCGAAGAGATGCTAACCCAACTTTACTTCTCTTTCTGCCCCCACGCGCAAGGCCAGAAGCAATCCATCGCTCTTGCCGACGTGCTCTACAAGAAGCAAGACTACCGAGTTGCCTTCCATCTCTACATGAACGCACTGGATTCCAACCCGCTGTCAACGCTGCTGCTCAAGAAAGCATACAACTGCACCTATCTGGGCGCGTTCAACAAGGAGACGGGGGCTGTTCTTCTAAGCAAACTGAACAGGCTTAACGCCATCATTTCCGCATCTGGCTCAGGCGAATCACCCGAGAATCCGGTCAAAGTGGCCCAAACCACCGACGCCTACCAGTTCCTGTTCAACGTAATCCATGCCAAGGACGTGGCTTCCCACAAGGAAATCAATCGGCAAGGCGACTATTCCATCGACGAGCTGCTCATCACCGTCAACGGTGAAAAAGAGCCGAGGCTGTTCCACTTCGCCTGCCCCTTCGAGACTGAGCAAGACCGCAACGAGTTCCTTATCAAGAAAAAAGGGTTCTAAGACATACCCACGGCCCACACCTGAACAAAAGCGTAGCCATCACAGGCCACGCTTTATTATTTTTTATGATAATTTTCAGAAATATTCGTTGATTTTCTCAAGTAAAATCACTAAATTTGGAGCATATATTTCTCAAAACAACATATTAACTTTAAAAATTATACTAAAATGAGAATTGGAGTTCCAAAAGAGATTAAGAACAATGAGAACCGAGTAGGAATGACTCCGGCTGGAGTTGCCGAGCTCATCAAGCACGGACACACCGTGGCAGTACAGCACACCGCAGGGGAAAACAGCGGATTCCCCGACGAGCAGTACATAAAAGTTGGCGCGTCCATCTTGCCCACTATCGAAGACGTGTACGCTTTCGCCGACATGATCGTGAAAGTAAAAGAACCCATTGCTCCTGAGTATCCGCTCATCCGTAAAGGCCAGCTGGTATTCACCTATTTCCATTTCGCAAGCGACGAAGAACTCACTCAAGCCATGATTAAGAGCGGAGCCGTTTGCCTCGCCTACGAAACCGTTCAGCTGCCCAACCGTGCTTTGCCATTGCTCATTCCCATGAGCGAAGTGGCCGGACGCATGGCAACGCTCAACGGTGCCTACTTCCTCCAGAAGACCAAGGGCGGCAAGGGCAAACTCATTGGTGGTGTACCCGGCGTGAAACCGGCCAAAGTGCTCGTCCTGGGCGGAGGCATCGTGGGCGAAGCCGCAGCACGTACCGCAGCAGGCATGGGCGCTGATGTAACCATCACCGACATCTCCCTGCCTCGCCTGCGCCAGCTCGACCTGGAAACGCCTCCCAACATCCACACGCTCTACTCCAATGAACACAACATCCGCCAGCAGTTGCCCGACGTGGACATCATCATCGGCTCTGTGCTCATACCGGGCGCTAAGACACCGTTCCTCATCACTCGCGACATGCTCAAGGAAATGGAGCCGGGAACAGTCCTCGTCGATGTAGCCATTGACCAGGGTGGATGCTTCGAGACCTCGCACCCCACTACCCACAGCGAGCCCACTTATATGGTGGACGGTATTCTGCACTATGCCGTGGCCAACATCCCGGGCGCCGTGCCCAACACCTCCACCACCGCTCTCACCAACGCTACTCTGCGCTACGCAGTGGCTCTGGCCGACAAGGGCTGGCAACAGGCCTGCAAGGACGACCCTGCCCTGTTCCTCGGGCTGAACGTGGTGGAAGGAAAAGTCACTTACAAGGCCGTGGCCGATACGTGGGGACTGCCCTACGAGCCCATCACCCTGTAACTACCAAGCTTACACCCAAATTCACCAAGCGAGCGAATCCGGTCTTTCCGGCTCCGCTCGCTTATTTTATCTTGCTTGAATACTGGTTGTGAAACTCACTCCACCAGATTCATTCCGCACCGCAACGCCTCCTCGTTCTGCGGCAACGTGTTCCAGTGACGCTCAGGCAACGTCTTCTTCAGCCCCTTCAGCACATTCTCTATTGTCACTACCGGCTTCAACTTCAGCAACGCGCCAAGCACTATCATGTTATACGACTTTCCGTTCTTCATCTCGAACGAAGCCTCCATGGCATCTATGCAACACACTTTTATATCCTTACGCGTAGGCCGCTTGTGGATTCCGTAACTGTCATATATCAATACGCCTCCGGGCTTCACCTTGCTCTCAAACCGGTCTAGGCTCTGCTGATTCAGCACCACCACCGTATCGTAAGCATTGAGAATGGGCGAAGAAATTCGTTCATCGCTCAGTATCACCGTCACATTCGCCGTGCCGCCGCGCTGCTCCGGCCCATACGACGGCATCCACGTCACTTCCTTGCCTTCCATCAGACCGGAATACGCCAGTATCTTACCCATCGACAGCACTCCCTGGCCGCCAAATCCTGCTATTATAATCTCTTCTTTCATCGCTTACTCATTCTTTAAATCGCCAAGCGGATACTTCTCAAACATATTCTTCTCCATCCACGCATTCGCCTCAACTGGACTTAATTTCCAACCCGAATTGCACGTGCTCACAATCTCCACCACCGATGTGCCCTTACCCTGCATACTGTTGTCAAAGGCGCGACGAATCGCTGCCTTCGCCTTGCGCACCGATGCCGGCGTGTGAACGCTCTGGCGAGTCACGTAGCACGTGCCGTCAAGTTGCGCCAGCAGAGGCGCTATCGACAACGGATAGCCGTTCAAGTCCACCCGCCGCCCATAGGGGCAGGTTGCCGTCTTTTGCCCCAGCAAGGTAGTGGGGGCCATCTGACCGCCTGTCATTCCGTAGATCGCATTATTGATGAATATCACGGCTATATTCTCGGCACGGTTGCACGCGTGTATCGACTCACAGGTGCCTATTGCGGCAAAATCTCCGTCGCCTTGATAAGTAAACACCAGTTTGTCGGGCTGCAGACGCTTCACCGCTGTGGCCATCGCCGGTGCTCGTCCGTGAGCGGCCTCCAGCCAGTCTATATCTATGTAGTTATACGCGAACACGGCACATCCCACTGGAGCCACACCTATCGCGTATTCCTCAGCACCCATCTCCTCTATCACCTCCGCTATCAGTTTGTGAACCACGCCATGACTGCAACCGGGGCAATAGTGCATAAAATTGTCGCTCAGAAGCGCCGGGCGCTTGTAAACTCTGTTCTGAGGCTTTATTATCTCGTTTATTTCCATCTGCTTAGTCCTCCTTGTTCACAAATTTCTCTTTCAATGCATCGAGCACCTCATCCGGGGTGGGAACGTTCCCGCCAAGACGACCGTAATGCTCCACCGGCACGCGGCATTCCACCGCTAGTTTCACGTCCTCTATCATCTGGCCTGCGTCCAGTTCCACCACCATTATACCTTTCACACCTTTCGCCGCCTCTCTAATGTGATTCACCGGGAACGGCCACAAGGTAATGGGACGGGCGAGGCCCACTTTTATGCCCTGCTCACGTGCCAGTTCCATGGTCTTCATGGTGATGCGCGCCTGACTGCCGAATGCTACTATCAGGTAATCGCAGTCTTCAGTATTCACCAGTTCGCACCGCATCTCATTCTTTTCTATAAGGCGATAAGTGGACTGGAATCGGTTATTGTTCTCCTCCATCTTGTCGTCGTCAAGTTCCAGCGAGGTTATAATGTTTTTAGGTCTGCGGCCTTTCCTGCCGTTCACGGCCCATGGACACTGCTGCCTTATCTGCTCCTCTGTCCTGCGCGGACGCTGAGGCGGAAGGGTCACTTTCTCCATCATCTGCCCCACAACGCCGTCGGCAAGTATCATCGACACGCACCTGTACTTAAATGCCAAGTCCCAGCCCAGAGCCACAAAGTCGCACATTTCCTGCACGCTGCTCGGTGCCAGCACTATCACGTGATAGTCGCCGTGCCCGCCGCCCTTGCACGCCTGAAAATAGTCGGCCTGCGACGGATGTATCGTCCCCAGACCCGGACCTCCACGCATCACATTGATTACAAGGGCCGGAACCTCACTCGCCGCCATAAACGACATGCCCTCCTGCATAAGGCTGAAACCGGGGCTCGATGTTGAGGTCAGCACGGCTTTGCCGCACGCCGCACCGGCATATACCATATTTATTGCCGCCACCTCGCTCTCGGCCTGAAGAACCACCATTCCGGTAGTTTCCCAGGGACGCTGTTCCTCCAGCGTCTCCAGCACCTCGCTCTGGGGCGTTATAGGGTATCCGAAATAGCCGTCAGCGCCATAGCGTATCGCCGCTACAGCAAGGGCTTCGTTACCCTTCATCAGTGTCACTTTATCATCCATATCAGTCGCTTTTATTTACTTCTGTACCACGCGGTACACCTCTATGCACGCATCCGGGCACACCAGAGCGCAACTCTGGCATCCTATGCACTTCTCCGCCTCCGCCATATATGCGAAGTGGTAACCGCGGTTATTCACTTCTTTTCCTTGCAGTGCCAAAACTCCACACGGACACGCCACTACGCACAGGTTGCATCCTTTGCACCGCTGCGTATCCACCACCACTGCTCCGCTTATTTTTGCCATTTGTTAATAAATTATTTATCCGATTCGGTCCGTCGGTCTAATGACCTATTCGGATTTAAGTTTCAGTTAGCGAATATACAAAATAATAATCAAACCGGACTCTTTTTTTACAACATTAACATTTCACGGCTCATTTTTATCCCGATTCGGTCATTAGGATTTATGTCAGAACAGATTTTATTTTGGGAAGATTGCGAAGAGATTGTCGAAGGCATAGCGGGCTATGGCGAGACAATTTCTGAAGTAAGATGCCGAAAGAAAACTGTTATGGCATAAATAGACATTCTAAAACCGCCTTTTGTCGGCCTAATGACCGATTCGGGTTGAACCATTTTTTTAACCCATCGGCCTCAATTTCATCACGCTGTTTTCTGCCCACAACCTAATCAAACACATAATTCAGGAAATCATGAAGCGGCTTCATCGGTTTCAAATCACCGGCCACCTTCGCCACCCAGTCCTCACACTCGAAATAACTTTCGTCGGGGCGCATCATCACTATGTATTCTTTCATCTTCAGGAACTCCGCCATCGGATGCTCAGGGTTAAAGCCGGCCGGCACTTTCTTTAGTGTCTCACATTCCCACCTGTAGCGTTTCTTGAACTCTTTGTTCTCCACGATCTGCTTGAATTCTTCCGGCTCGGCGTCTATCAGTTTTCGCAACTGCTCCAGTATGTTTTTCTCCGGCCACCACACTCCGCCGCCCAGCATCAGGTTTCCCGGCTCAAAATGGACATAGTAACTGCTTATTATCGTATGCCGTCCTCCTTTGCCCAGCACGCCCGAGAAATAACGTTTGTAGGGACTTTTATCCTTCGAGAATCGGATGTCACGATAGATTCTGTACACCGAGTCCTGCACGCGCAAGCCGCGAACGTTATCATCATATCCCGACACCAGCGATATCAGCCGCTCCATATCACGCTCCCACGGTTTGCGCAGGGCATCATACTCATCCTTGTGCGCCTTGAACCACACGCGGTCGTTGTTAGCCGCAAGTCTGCGCAGAAAATCCAGTATCTCCGTTATATTACTCTCCGATTTCATCCTTCTTTCGTTTTTGGTGGGGGCCTTATTCGTGCCTCATCATAAAATTACACTGCGTTAAAAACGGGAGGCGCGATTCATTCTCGGCCTCCCGTTTTATCTTTTATTTATTTAACTGTTTTTGTCGCTTTTGTCGTGCCGTCGGTGTAAGTCGTCACCACCACGTTCACGCCACGGAATGGTGTTGTGCTTTCCACTCCCAATAGGTTGTAGTACTTAACAGCCTTCAACGCCTTGTCCGCATCCACCTCTGACACACCGCTCGAGCCAAGCGTCACCGACTTCGACGCGCTCCAATCGCTTTCCTTGCCGTTAGCATAGATAGCCTTCACTTTATAAGTGTATTCTGCGCCCTCAGTTAGTCCGGTCACTGTATATTCTTTCTCAGTAATGCCGGTTATTGTGCGCTTCGTGGCATCGCCTGTCTCACTTACCACACGCTTAGGAGCATCCAGATCTGCAACATCTCCACTGCCGGCATACACCTTCACGTGCTTCAGCATCACGCGCTTCTTCAGCGTGGTGTTTTCTATCACTATGTAGTTGGCGCTGGCTGGGCTGGCTTCTCCTTCAAGCACCACCACATATTCCTCGTCTTCGCTGGTAATTGTCACAGTTTTACTGTCCGACTCTCGACCGGATGCATCTGCCACGCTCACCTTCATCGCCACGTCCTTGTCGTTACCATAAGCCTTGGCGGTTATCACCACGCTCACCACGCCGTTGCTGCCGCTCAGGTCCACTTCCGGACTTGTCACAGAGCCGTTGGCGGTAGTGGTTCCTAAGCGAACGTAACCCGATGTCTTTTCATTATACACACCCTTGGCGCTCGTGGTCCAGGTCGTGGTTCCGGCACTCATATCCTCATCCAGCAGCAGTTCCACGTCACCGGTAACACCGCGTTGCTTCACCAGCAGTGTATAAGACTCCACAAGTTCCTCTGCGGTCTCGTCGGTCCACACTGCCTTGAACGATGTCTCGGTAACATCGGCGGCTTCAGCATCGCCCAGCTCCGGTGTGAACGTTGGCTCTGCATTCTTCATGAAGCTGAATGTCACACTCTTGTCGCTATTGATGGCGATATCGGTTATCGGCTTACTCATGTAACCCGCACCACCCGTCTTACTGGCCAAACTTCCGCTGCTTGTCATATTCAGCGTTGCGGCCGGCGTGGACTCATCGGTCAGTTCGTGGTTCGTCTTTCCGTATGGGTCACCGCTCTCGTTCGACTCTGCCAACTTGTTGTCGGCCGGAATTATCGTGCAAAGTTGCACGGCTTTGTCATTCGGTGTATTCGCATTCCAGCGGCTCGCCACGTATGTCACATGGGTCACCAGCATTCCTTCGCCGGCTATATACTTGTCCCAACCTTGCTTCGCACGGTTCTCCAGCACGTAATACTCGTTGGCGTTTAGCGGACTCACCACTTTATACGCCACATCGGTTTCCGCCGTTTTCTGGTTGAAAACAGGCAACGTATAGTCGTTCCCGGCTTCGGGCTCTTGCAGGTCTATCCAGCCCATGAATGCTTTCTCGTAGCCGTTATAACCTATGGGAAGATAACCGTCGTTGTTATAGCAACCGCCGCACATCAGGCTCCAGTTTCCCATGCCGTAATATCCATTCTTGTATGTGGTCTCGTAAAAGTCGGGAAGCCCCAGGCAGTGGCTGAATTCGTGGCAGAACGTGCCCACGCCGTCCATCTTGGTACCCTTGTCGTTGCTACCGGTTATTTCGTTGAATACAGCGAATTTGTCTATGGTCACGCCATTACGCGTCACGGCACCGTCGCCATCACCATAATTCACCGCATCAGATAGTTCCCACTGGCACGGCCACACCGAATTTGGCACATTCTCAGCCTGAGCCTCACCCACTCCGGCATACACCACTATCACCACGTCGCACACGCCGTCGCCGTCGTTGTCATACTGCGACCAGTCCACTTCATCTCCGGCCTTTGAGATGGCCTCACTCACCATCTTGCCCAGTCCCTTGTCGTCACCGTTGCTATCATTGCCGCCATACACGGAACGGTTGCTGTCCAGCAGATAGATTCCGTAAACGTCAAATTG
The DNA here is from genome assembly GCA_937892215.1 of uncultured Porphyromonadaceae bacterium. GTDB lineage: Bacteria > Bacteroidota > Bacteroidia > Bacteroidales > Muribaculaceae > Sodaliphilus. The sequence goes on along the minus strand of CALAVE010000018.1, from coordinate 17,602 downwards.
CGGTGTGTACTTACCGTTACTCTGGTCCTTAAAATACTGGAATGCGCTGGTCTCGCCATCCCTATACTGATGGATGAAAGTCTCCATCTCATTCGACATTTTCTTGTCTTGATACTCCACAAGCAGAATAGGTACTCGCGGTGAACCCATGGTCGGAACCTGCGTCAGCCCCACTTTCTTGCGGCCTTCCCTCTTGGCTGCCGCACGGCGACCATGTGAAATAACCGACTCTGCCGTCAGCGACTCCTCATTCGCTTTTAGGAATGAAATCTCATCGCCGCTGCGCTCGCCCACTTCGTGAGCCAACACTTCACTCACTCCGCTGGCTGTGCGATAGCATAAATCCCCATTCGCAGTTCTGGCCACGGCTTTGCCATCACTTGTCACCAAGCTGTGGCCCCATTCATCGCCCATCATCACTACCGTAAGGCTTGTCCCATCGCTCTGCATCACAGTGACAGGCACGCGTTTTGCCGGCACGGCCACGGCAGCCACTGCTACCAGCACTGCAGCCAATGATGTTAACATTTGTCGTCTCATAATCATAATTCTTCGTTTAAAGTTCACATTAGTTTGCCGGCAAAGGTAGGTATTTAAAACCAATTTCACAAATTTATCGCCGGTCTCACCGTCTCACATGTCTCACGCCTCTCTCTTTCCGCGGTGCAAAGTTACTGCTTCTTTTCCCCTTTTGTCAATGCTATTTTCTCCGCTTACTCCTATTCCCTCGCCCATAGGCATTTGCACCAAAAAATTGCGCACCCGTTAGTCTAATATGCCTTATTCGCCGTCTGACCACCTACCAGTACCACGCTACGTCTTAATCCTTATGCTGTTCCCGTCGCACTCCAGCGCATGCGCCGTCTTCAGGTGCTCAGCAAGCTCATCGAAACTAACAATATAAATCTTCGGGGTCAAAGAGTTGGGGAAACGGTTGAAAAACGCGTCGTCACTCAGATACCACTCCATCTGCTTCACTCCGTAGTAGCGCGGCAGCAAATCGTAGATATGGAAAATTCTGGTTCGAGCACACACCGTCACACCACGCCTCCCGTCGGGCAACGTGCTGACGCACAGCACGCTTAGGCGCTTTCTGTTCCCGGCCTTCATCTGCATGGCTCCTCGCCGCTGCGACAAGCGTACGCTACGCCCGTAGCGCGCGTTGATTTCATTCATAATTCTCCTGAACACCGGTCCATGACTCGATTCATCCTCAATCCCGTTAATCAGGATATAATAGTGTATCATCTCGTGTATTATCGTGTCCTCCAGTTCCCTCTGCTCCACGTCATAGCACGTGCTGATTGTCATCTCGTAATCGTAATGCGTGCTTGCGCCGCCCCATTGCCGCTGCGTCTTGTAGCGCAGTTGCCCCAGAAACGACTTGGCATTGCTTATCCTCACCTTTATCGGTGGTAACTGCCCGCCAAAACACAAGTCGTTGAATTCTCTGAACTTCTCCTCTACTATTTCCCTTGTTGGTATCACGATATCCCTCTATTTAACCATTAATCTCGCAATCTGAGCCGTGCCGCGCTTGCCTGAGCACAACCGCCGATAGAGCCGCGGCATCACCAGCCGCATACGCAGACTCCTCCTCACGCGCCGGATGGTGTCGGTGTAGAGCGCCTGTGCCAAGTCGTTATTTCCCTCTTTGTAGTATTGCGCCGCCAGCACCATCTTGCGGTATTCCAGCAGACGCAGATAACGCAGTTTGTCCTTCAGTGCGGAGCACCGTATCTCATCCATCATCAGCGTAATCACCCGCTCCCAGTAACCTTGCCGCGACGAAAACTCAGTGCCGGTAATAGACTGGTCGCCGCTCGATATCACCGTAACCCGTGGCTTTCCTTTAAGACTTGCCAGACGTGGACGCGCCAGCAGCAGACGTAGCCCCATCTCCCAGTCATTCCAGGCTGGCAATCCGGTGTTCCACATATCTGTGTGGGCAAAGAATTCCCTACGAATGGCATAACGCTGTGTGGCAAGCACGCAGTGCAGGATGTGACGGGCTATCATATCATTCTTGTAGTACGGTAGTTTGCGCGTTTCTCCGTTTTCTCCTACCAGCACTCCTTTCGCCATCACTATGTCCACGTGCCCGCGCAGTTTCTCCACCTCCTGAACATACTTCTTCACCAAGTCTTTATCCATCACATCGTCGCTGTCGAAGAACATCACCCATTCTCCGTCACTGGCCGAGAAACCGCGGTTTCGCGCCGCACACGCTCCCTTCACCGGCTCCTGCTCCACCTTCACCTCATAGTCGGCCCCGGACTCGTCTATCCGGTATTGGTTCAGCGTCACCAGTGTGTCGTCGGTGCTTCCGTTATCCACGAGCACCACCTGCAACGGACGATAGGTCTGCCCTTTGACCGACTCGAGCGTCCGTAGTACTTTCTCCGCACGGTTATACACCGGTATGATTATCGACACCTTCATTTCACGCAAATTCTTCGGCTCGTGATCGCACTGCCATTACTCTGCAGTGCGCCCCTTTGCCCATATCAAGTGTAAAGATACGAAATAATTCACTTATCACACAAATTTTCCCCACCCAACTTTCAAACTATTTCTTCAGCCCGAGCCAATACACCTGTTCAGACACCTCTTTACCTTGAATATTGTTGTTCCTGAATTAAAAAAAAGCTACCTTTGCGCCTATTAAACCGCACTGAAATGCAATTCAACACTTTCACATTCTTAGTGTTCCTTCCGGTAGTTTTTATCTTCTACTGGATTCTTGCGCGCAGATTAAGACTTCAGAATCTGCTTGTCGTTGCGGCGAGTTACGTGTTTTATGGCTGGTGGGACACGCGCTTCCTGTGGCTCATTGTCATCACATCGGCTTGCAGTTTCGCCAGCGGTTTGCTGATTGAGAAATTTCGCGATAACCGAAGGCTAAAACGCTTAGTCTGCGCTTCTAACATAACATTGAACATCGGCATACTGGCTCTTTTCAAGTATTACAATTTTTTTGCCGAAAGTCTGTGCGAATTGCTCGCGCTTTTCAACTTCCACCCCGACTTTGCCACCATCAATCTGGTTCTGCCGGTAGGAATCAGTTTCTACACCTTCCAGGCTCTGGGCTACACCATCGACACTTATCGCGGCAACATCCGTGCAAGCCGCGACCCGGTGGCCTTTTTCGCTTTCATCAGTTTTTTCCCTCAGTTAGTGGCAGGCCCCATCGAGCGGGCTACCAGCCTGTTGCCACAGTTCAGCAAGTTGCGTGTGTTCAACTACGACAAAGCCACCGATGGTCTCAGGCAGATGCTGTGGGGGCTGTTCAAGAAAATGGTTATTGCCGATAACTGCGCGGTGGCTGTGGACCAAATCTGGGGGGACTATTCCAATATGCCGGGATTCCTGCTCTTGCTGGGCTCGGTGTTGTTCTCTTTCCAAATCTACTGCGACTTTTCCGGATATTCCGACATTGCCATCGGATGCGCGCGTCTTTTCGGCATCGACCTTATGCGCAATTTCCGCTTCCCTTATTTCTCGCGCTCTATCCCCGAGTTCTGGAGACGATGGCACATATCTCTCATGACTTGGTTCCGCGACTACATCTATTTCCCACTGGGCGGAAGCAGGTGCTCACTCCCGAGAACCATTCGCAACATCTTTATTGTGTGGATTATTAGCGGTCTCTGGCATGGCGCCAACTGGACTTTCGTGTGCTGGGGCTTGTTTTATGCTTTCTTGCTCAGCGCCCACCGCGTCGCGGGATTTAAGGGAATTAAGGATGTGACTCCAGAGGGAAAAATTTGGCCGTCGCTTAAAGAAACCGCATACATAGTTATCACATTCCTCATAGTGAATCTGGGATGGATTGTGTTCCGAGCTCCATCCATGACCGATGCGGCACAGTATATAATGGCTATGTGCGACAGTTCTCTCTTCAATCTTTCTGGCTGTATCAGCCTAATGGGTGGCTTACAACTCACCAAGTCCGTGCCCGCCATTCTGTTTCTGATAGTTGTGGAATGGATGCAACGCAACAAGCAGCATGCGCTACAACTCACCGGCAATAGCCTGATGACACGCAACTTAGCGCTCCGCTACACTTTCTACATCGTGTTTATCATGATAATTCTCGTGTATTCCGGCAGAAACTCTGAGTTTATTTATTTCCAATTTTAGCGTTTTTAAGGAGGGCTATATATGAAGCGTTTCGTAAATAAAGTGTTTTGGTTCGCGGTCCTGCTGGCCTCGGTTTTCATTGCGCTCATAATCATCACTCCTCCCGATGAAAATTCCTACTTAAACGAATATAACCACAAACTGCAACTGCTCACCGAAACACCGGGGCAGCGCATCATCTTCGTGGGCGGCAGCAGTGTGGCGTTCGGCAACGACTCTCAGACCATCAGCGACTCGCTGGGGATGCCGGTGATTAATTTCGGGTTGCACGCCGGTATCGGGATAAAATACCCTCTCACCGATTGCCTCGCACACGTGCACAAGGGCGATGTCGTGGTTGTGCAAATTGAGTACGCCAATTACTATACCGGCGGCAATGGCGAGGCAAGCACTTTTGCCCTGTTCATGAATGCCACAGGCTGGCGTGGCGTAACAATGCTCAATCTGCCTCAGTGGACTTACGTAATCCGTGGTATTCCTCGTCTGGCGTGGGGCAATCTCATCCGCCTCATTAAATATCCGTTCACCGGTAACTTAAATCAGGAGGCTGCCTCCGATGAATTTAAGTACGCTCGAAGCGGATTCAACCGATGGGGTGACGAGGTGAGCCATTATGAACTTCCGGCTACCAAACTGCCGTTAGTTCGCAAAAACTCACATAACACAGTTGACTTTTCCTTCATGAGTTGGCTCAGCGATTGCTTCAAGAGTTTGGAACAGCGTGGCGCGCAAGTCATTGTCCTGCCCCCGGTTTGTTGCGAGAGTTACTTCAGCATTGTGAACGACCCCACAATAGCGGAGGCTCTGGATGCCATCGGACGGCCGTTCGCCGCACCAATGGAAGCCATGGTGCTAAGCGACGACTATTCTTACGGCTATGGCTATCATGTTACCCGTGAAGGTGTGAGGCTGAACTCTCTGAACATCATCCGCACCATTAAGCCTCTTTTGAACCGGCAAGACAACAAGTAACTCGTTTCTTGATTATTTCCACAAAAAGCACTAACTTTGACACCCGGATGAAGATTCTGTTTGTTGGAGATGCGAGTAATCTGCACAATTGCCTCGCGGGGGCGTTGCGGCAGATGGGGCACGAAGCGGTCACCGCCTCGGGCGGCTCGCTATGGATGAACACTGGCCGCGACATCAATCTTGCCCGGCATCCGGGCTCTCTGGGTGCCGTGAGATACATTGCCGACATCTTACGCGCGCTGCCTCGTATGCGTGGCTTCGACGTGGTGCACATCGCCTCCCCCATCTTCCTCTCTCTTAAGCCCGACAAACTCAGGCACATCTTCTCTTACCTCAAGCGACACAACGGCAAAATCGTCCTCTCCGCTCTCGGTACCGACTACGTTTACTACCGCGCCTGCCACGACGGCCGCACTTTCCGATATAGCGACTACATGGTGGGCGACAAACCGTCGCCTTATGTTGACAGTGCCGAGTTTATCGCTCAGCATCAGGAGAACTGGGAGCAACCGTTCATGAAAGAATACAGCGACTTCATCATCTCGCAGATTGATGGCGCTGTGGCCTGCCTCTATGAATACTATGCCGCCTACAAGCCGGTTCTCGGCGACAAGGTGGTCTATGCAGGCATTCCCATCGACACCGAGTCGCTCCGGCCAATCGAACTCAACCAAGAGCCCGAGAAAGTGCGCTTCTTCATCGGCATTCAGCGCGACCGAAACGTCGTAAAAGGCATTGACAGGCTTCTTGCCGCCCTCAAGGATGTTCACGCCGAGCACCCGGAGCTCTGCGAGATTTGCGACGTGGAGAATCTGCCCTATTCGCAATATCTCAATGCAATGCGCAGTTCACACGTGCTCATCGACCAACTCTACTCCTACACCCCCGCCACCAACGCTCTGCTGGCCATGGCACAGGGGCTGGTGGCCGTTTCCGGTGCCGAACCTGAATATTACCAACTCATCGGTGAGGACGACATTCACCCCATCATCAACGTCTCACCGCTAATTCCCGGTGATATTCACTCGCACCTGCGCCACATCATCGCGCACAAGGACGAACTGCCGGCACTGAGCCGGGCCAGCCGCGATTTCGTTGTCAAGCACAACGATGCACGCCTCATCGCCCAGCGTCACCTCGACTTCTGGAACACCCTCTAAAAAACAGTCATTAAACTTTATCTGGATTAGGAAATTCCTGCGTCACACCTCTTCGTGGTGGTCATCGAGGCGGTTGTCCCACAGGTACTTCTGCGTCTCGCGGGCCGCTACGGCACTCAAGCCTATCAGCGCCACCAGATTAGGCAGGGCCATCAGCGCGTTCATGCAGTCGGCCAGGTCCCACACCACTTTCAGGTTCACCACACTGCCCACAAACACGGCCACCACATACAGCACCTTATACACCCTCGCAAGTCTGCATCCGTGAAGGTACGCCACGGCGCGTTCTCCGTAGTAGCACCACCCCAAAATGGTGCTGAAAGCGAAGGTCATCAGCCCAAAGGTGAGCAATGGAGTTCCCACCAGCGGTATCTTGCTGAACGCCGAGCGCGTGAGGGTGGCTCCGTCGGCGTAGGTTATGTCGGGGTAAGCCATCACGCTACTCACTATCACCAGCCCGGTCACAGCGCATATCACCACTGTGTCCCAGAATGTGCCGCTGGCCGACACCAACGCCTGGCGCACAGGATTCCGCGTTCGCGCTGCCGCCGCCACTATTGGGGCCGAACCGAGTCCCGACTCGTTGCTGAACAGTCCGCGTGCTATTCCCATTCGCGCCGCCATCAGAACCGTGGACCCCACGAAACCGCCACCGGCCGCCTCGGGCGTGAATGCCGCCGTCACTATCAGTTTTAGTGCCGGCCACACATAGGCCGAATTTGCCACAAGGATATAGATGCAACCGCCCACGTAGAAAACAGCCATGAACGGCACCAGTGCGCCGCACACTCGCGAGATGCTCTTCACACCGCCCCACACCACGGCTGCCACAAGCACTGCCACGGCAAGACCCATCCACAAAGGACTCACTCCGAACGATTCGCGTGTAATAGTGGCTATGGCATTGGCCTGCACCATGTTGCCTATCCCGAACGACGCCACCGCAGTAAACACGGCAAACAGCACTCCCAGCCATTTCAGCCCAAGCCCTCGCTCCAGCGAGTACATGGGGCCGCCCAGGTACGAGCCGTCGGGCTGACGGATGCGATACTTGATGGCAAGTAGGCTCTCAGCATATTTGGTGGCTATGCCGAACACGCCGGTTAGCCAACACCACAGCACTGCTCCCGGGCCGCCTATCGCCACAGCGGTGGCTATACCCACGATGTTGCCGGTACCAATTGTTGCGGCAAGTGCGGTAGCAAGTGCCCCGAACTGCGACACTTCGCCCTTTGCTCGCTTGTCACGGGTAACCGACAAGCGTATGGCTGTGAATATCTTGCGCTGTGGGAATTTCAGGCGGAACGTAAGGAAGATGTGCGTCCCCAGCAGTAGCACTATCAGCGGCCAGCCCCACAGAAACCCGTTCACGCTCTCCAATATTTCTTCTATGCCTCTCAATTGTCTCAGATTTAAGGTCCCGCTTCTATCCTAATATATTCAGGAGATTTCGTCCTGATATCTTCTTGTATCCAGCAGGTATATTGGCATCTATGTCTAGGGGCTCGTTCCACCTGAAGGAATTGTACTCAAGGTCAAGGTTGAAACGTGTCCCCTTCAGTTCAGTTGACACGCTTACCGCACCGGCCACGTTACCGGCCAGAGTTAGTTGAACATTGCTGTAATCGGCCTTATATAGTGAGCCGGTACCGGCACCATTTGGCGCCACATTCACGCTCAGTATCTTGTCGTTTGAGCCGTAGGTGAAACTATACGAGAACTCTTTGGGCTGTTCCTTGGGTTCTATCACAGCAATAGAGCCGTCCTCAGTGAACTTGAGTTTATCCATGTTCTGACGCAGGTCGCCGCCACCCAGCAGAAAGGCGCGCCCCAGAAACAAATCCTGAACGGTGCTCACCGTCGCCGGTATGCCGTTAGTTATCAGCGACACGTTCTCCGCGATATACTGCTTATGTACTTTGTCTATCACAATCACGGAATCACCCGTAATAATCAGTTTTCCCACTTCTATTCCCAGTATCGGACGCAGCGAAATTAGGATGGCGCGGTCACGCACCATTTTAATCTGCATCGACGACGAGAACGACTTCGCTCCGCTTATCGACACGCTTCCACCCGACTGCATCGTGGTCCAGCCACCCTGCTTTGCCACTATCTGCGAAAACCGCGATGCCACGGCCTGACCCTGCGCCGGAGCCGGCACGGTCACACCTTCGGTGACACTGTTCGGTGCCACGTTGCTATCCACCACTTTTTTCCCGGTATGGCACGACACCGTCAGTGCCAGCAGCACCGGCAATGCCCATATCCACTTATTTATTTGTTTGCCCATATTTAATTCGAGTTTTAGTTTCACAATCCTTGCTCTATCTTTCGCTTGAGCGCTTCGGGGTTCTCTGGCTCCATTTCCAGTGCCTTCTTCCATTGCTCCACAGCCTCGTCGTGGCTTCCGTCCATCCACAGTATGTCTCCGTAGTGCTCCACCAGTTCCTCGTTTTCGCCGTCATCGTTGTTCAGTGCCGAGCGGATGTAAAGCAGAGCCATCTTATAGTCGCCTTTCTTGTAGAACACCCAGGCGTATGTGTCAATGAATGTCGAGTTCTTGGGGTTAGCGTTAACGGCTCTGGCGGCCATACTCTCGGCCTTGTCCAGTTCCTTGTCGCTCTCTGCCAGAAAATATGCGTAATTGTTCAGTATTCCGTAATTCGACGGATTCAGTTCTATCGCCTCATCATAGCATTTGAACGCCTGGACGCTGTCGCCGCGCGAGAAATACACGTCGCCCTTGCCGCCCACCAGCACGCTACGGGTAGTCAGGTCGGTCGAGTCCACCATACTCAGCGCTTTGTCGTAGGTGGCGAGAGCCTTGTCATATTCCTTCATTTCCAGATACGCTGGTGCCACATATCTGTACAGTTCTATGCTGTCGGGGTTAAATTCCAGTGCCTGCTCTGCTGCGGCCACGGCGGCCGGATAGTTCTCGCCCATCATGTTCACGAGCATCAGTTTGCGCCAGGCGTCAGCGTCGGTCCTGTCTATGTCCAGAACGTAGCCCAGTTGCTCCGCCGCTGCCTTATAGTCTTTCTTCACCACAAAGTATTCGCTGTAGAGTTCGTGTATTTCGCTCTCGTGCGGATGTTGCTCTATCAGCACGCGGAACAGGCGGTTCACGCGCTCGCTCGAGTCGTTGCTCTGCAGCAGTTGGCGCGTATAGTCGGTCAGCACACCCATCTTGGCGTCTAGGTCCAGATTCTCATTAATCAGGGCTTTGTATATCTGATTGTCGTACTGGGCCGAATCGCCTTGCTCGTTATAGAACTGGGCCTTGGCAAGGTAGGTGTAACCGTTGTCGGGTTCATATTCCTGTGCCGCGTTCAGATAGTACAGCGCGCTGTCGGGCATACCCAGTTGCTGCATCACGCTGCCCATCACCATATTATAAGATGAATTCTTCGGCGCGGTGGCAAGCAGTCGGTGCATCTCATTAATCACCCGCACGGTATCCTGCAGCGCCGAGTATGCCATCACCTTTCTCGAGGTCAGTTCCAGCGACATTCCCTGAAGGGCTTCTATGGAATCATACACGGCTACCGCATTGGCGTAGTCGCCGGTCATAGCGTATTCATCGGCCAGCCGCGATTGCACTTCGGGTTTGTATGGATAGTGCTTCCAGAGTTGCTTCAGAGCCCCCAGAGCCAAGTCGTGTTTCCTGATTGAGCGTGCGGCATCGGCATAGAAAATGGCCTCGTAATAGTCGTCGGGCGAGGCGTCGATGTGCTTACGCATCATTGCCAGCGCGCTTTCCGCATCACGCAGTGTTATTCCGCTGCGCGACAGCCTGCACAAGCCATAATAGTAGGCTATCGCCGTGTTGGTGCTGTCCAGTTCATAGGCTCGCTCCAGCAGGTCGTAGTGTGCCCCTATATCCCCGCGCTGGCGCGCGTTGAGCGACTCCATATAGACATATTGAGCCTTCTCTTTCCTGCCCCGCTCATCATCAGGCAATGCCGTAACAGCCATCACGGTTGTCACGGTAAGCATCAGTGCCATTATTATATGAAATAGTCTCCTCATACTTTGATGCGTTATTCCTTATTTCGTACCTGTATGGCCAAATCCGCCGGCTCCCCTGTCGCTCTCTTCCAGCGTGTCCACCGGTTCCCACTCCACAGTGGAGTGCCGCGCCACCACCATCTGGCAGATTCGCTCGCCATTCTCTATGGTCTGCGGCTCTCCGCTCAGGTTCACCAGTATCACGCACACTTCGCCACGATAGTCGGCATCGATGGTGCCGGGGGTGTTCAGCACGGTAAGCCCGCGCTTCAGTGCCATTCCGCTACGCGGACGTATCTGGCACTCATAGCCGGCTGGCAACTCTATGTAAACTCCGGTGCTGATGAGCCTGCGTTCCAGCGGCGCAAGGGTCACCGGCTCATCGAGCCATGCTCTGAGGTCCATACCCGCACTTTGAACGGTGCTGTAGGTCGGCAACGCGTTGCCACTCTTGTTCACTATCTTTACTTTTACTTTATCCATAATAATCGTAATATTTCGCTAAATTACTATTTTTTCTCCACCTTCACAACTCATTTAACAATAATTCGTAAGTTGCGATGCTTGTCGCAAGGTCCTTCACACCCAGGCTACACGCGCGCCCCCGCATTAGCATAATAGTTCCTCCCACTCTTTTATTATCTTATCCTTCTTGCTCATAAACTAACGCCTACGCTTCTGCCTTGGCACGGTCTCTGCTCCTGCTGCATCGCTCTCATTTTTCTTCCGTGGCTCAATCTTTATGGCATAATCACTTACGGGCTCAGCGGCTACATCTTCACGCTCTGCCATGCTCGCCACTGAAATCATGTCATTATACTGTGGCAACAGTTCTCGGAAGTAATCCTCTCTATCTTCCGGCACATAAATATGTTTCAGCCCACACCCCTCAGCAAAATTGTCACGGATTTCTTTAATCGTTCGCGGTAGTTTTATGGAATTAACTCCATATTCAAGCAGTTCAAACGCACTGCCTTCTATCACCTCCACTCCTTCGGGAACTATTATGTCTTTGTCATGCCCCACGTAGGCCAGTAGGGTGTTTGTCGCCAATTCCGTTAGCAGGCCCTTTTCCAGCAGATAGTTCGGAGAATGGTTCACAATCTCGGCGCTACACTCCACAAACGGATTCTGAAGGATTTTCTCCACCGTTTCCGGAATGATGATTCTGTCCAGCACCCGGCCTCGGAAGCATCCTTCGCCCAGCACCTTAATATAAGAAGGCACTCTAAAAGTATAAAACATGCTCACATATTCACCCGATTGGCCACAGGGCCGATGACTTTCGGCTCGTTCCCATGGATTTCGCCCGCTATATCGGTCAAGCCCCACAAACGACACCAGGCGCATTGTCTCGTTCTCTATCAGCATATCGTCCTTTACCGTATAATAAGGCGACTCGCACTTCACGTCGTAAATGTGAGTATGCGGGAAGGGATTCTCTTCTATCTTTTTCACCGTAGAAGGGATTGTGGCCGAATCCACCACGCTGCATGTAAACGCCCACCCGCCTATTTCTTCCACCCCTTCTTCTATTATTATCTCGCTGCAATACTTAAAGCCCATTGAGTTTGGCTCTATCCTTTTCTCATTGCCGAATATCAGCAGGGGTCTCTTTTTGAAGATTTCTTCCTGTTTTCGTCTGTCCATCTCTTTAGCCCGAATCGGTTCTTTCTCCTATTACGCACCTATTTTTCCTGTTCTGCACAAAATAAGGGCACCCACATTCCTGTGAAGCGCCCTTTTACTTTCAAATTAGACTTAAACTCTGGGGTTATTTCTTGTTAACCTTCTTTGCGAGTTCTGCGCCAGCCTTGAATTTAGCAACCTTCTTAGCAGCGATCTTGATAGGTTTCTTAGTCTGTGGGTTCAAGCCGGTGCGAGCAGCCTTCTTCACAACTGAGAAAGTACCGAAACCGATAAGAGCGACCTTGTCACCCTTTGCAAGAGCTTTTGCTACTGCGCCAAGAGTTGCATCGAGAGCAGCCTTAGCATCCTTCTTTGTCAATTTTGCCTCAGCGGCAATTGCGTTAACTAATTCTGTTTTGTTCATAATAAAGATGTTTTTAGATTAACAATATAGTTTCTAAGTGTTTAGTGCTACAAATATAATTATTCTTCAAATTATCACAAAACTTTTTCAAAAAAAAATGATTTTTTTTTAATTTTTTCGTGATTTTAGCCCAATTTCCCTCATAATTTTCCCATTTTCACTAATTTTGTGGCTCAATAATTTCAAGAACTGAAACTACTAACTATTATGGCATACAGAAACTCTTTTTTGAATTCCATTCCATTGGTGACAAAAAACCTGCTCATTATTAACGTGCTTATGTGGCTCGCCACTATAGTTCTGCTCAAGCAGGGCATCGACCTCACCACTTGGCTTGGGCTTCACTACTGGCAGGCACAGGAATTTAACGCCGTCCAGTTGGTGACTTATATGTTTATGCACGACTCCAGTGGCATCACGCACGTATTCTTTAATATGTTCTCCCTGTGGATGTTCGGCGCTACTCTCGAGCGTGTTCTGGGGCAGAAGCGATTTCTCTTCTTCTACCTAGCCTGCGGATTTGGAGCCGCTCTCATTCAGGAACTGGTGTGGGAATTCACCTGGGAAAGTTCTTTCGTGAACATAATGGCCACGCAGTACAGCCTCACGTACAACGAGGTACACCAACTCATACTCACCGGCAAAATGAACTTAGCCATTTCGCAGTACCTGAGCATGCACGTCACCATCGGCGCTTCGGGGGCCGTCTTCGGAATCCTGCTCGCCTTCGGCATGATTTTCCCCAATATGCCCATGTACATCATTCCCTTCCCGTTCCCTATCAAGGCCAAATACATGGTTTTGGGCTACGGACTGATTGAAATTTTCTGCGGTGTGCAGGGCGTTATGGACAACGTGGCTCACTTCGCACACCTCGGCGGAATGTTGTTTGCTTTTATCATCATCTACTACTGGAAGAAAAAAGGTGTTATAGGAAACAATGGCTTTTATTGATGACATAAAACGGTTTTGGCAGGCAGGTAACCTGCTCCAGCACATTATAATAATTAATGTTGCTGTTTTCCTCGTCTTTAAAGTCTTGGCAGTGGGAGCGGCTCTGTTCGCTGCCGACCTGTCACCGGTGCTCTCGTTCACTAGCCTGCCGAGCACCCTTAGTGCACTTTTGCACAAGCCCTGGACTCTGATAACTTACATGTTTGTCCACATCAGCCTGTGGGAAATCCTCTTTAATATGCTGTGGCTCTACTGGCTGGGGCGCATTTTCCTGGAATTTTTCACTCCTAAGCAGTTGGGCGGGCTCTATTTCTTAGGAGGGATTGGCGGAGCCGCACTCTTTATACTCGCTTACACCGCTCTTCCTGCGCTATCCGGACAGCAGGTGGCCCTGATGGGCTCCTCGGCCGCTATTCTGGCGATTGTAGTGGGCACGGCCATCTATGCCCCCGATTATCGTATCAATCTGCTTCTTTTCGGACAGATTTCGCTCAAGTGGGTGGCTCTTATTACGGTTTTCATCGACTTCCTGGGACTTGAAAGCGGCAACACCGGCGGGCATCTGTCACATCTGGGTGGCATCTTGGTGGGGCTCTGGTTCGGACTGGCCATTCGCAACGGCCACGACATCACGCGCTGGCTCAACGCCGCTATTGACTGGGTGGTGAATCTCTTTTCAGGCAAGCAGTGGCACATGGAAAAACGAAACGCCGGCACTCAGCGCCACAACCCTCATCGCCAAAACGGTGGCAACGCAAGACAGCACAAGCCCCAACCGCCCACCGAAAGTGAAATCGACGCCATCTTGGACAAACTTAAGCAGAACGGATACGCCGCTCTCTCCGACGAGGAAAAAGCCACTCTTTTCAGGGCATCAGGCAAGAAATAATCGGTATCTACGTTAATCAACAAGAGAATGTAATTAATGAGCAGGACGAGACACATACGAAACACTCTGAGCGTTATAGGCCATATCATAGCCGGCATTTCGGCTTTGGTCGTGATGGCGTCAGCGTTCGCCGGTTACGTCAACCCGCGACACAGCGAATTTCTGCCGGTTGCGTCACTGGCCCTGCCCTACGTAACCGCAGTGGCGCTACTCATACTCCTCTTGCTCGCTCTCGCGCGCATGAAATGGCCCACCATAATCGTGGCCGCCGCGCTAATCCTCTCATGGGGCTCCATTCGGCTGGTTTGCCCGGTCAACTTCTTTAGCCACAGCCTATCCGACAGCGATTCCACCTTCACAATCATTTCGTTCAACGTACGCAATTTTGGCATCTACGACGGAATGCAGAAGGAAATTAACCCCAATTTGCGCTATGTGCTCGACGTTTACCCCGATGTGGTGATACTGCAAGAAGCATCGCTCACTAAATATCACTATGAGACCATCAACTCCGTGAAACCGCTGCTCGAGGAACTCGACCAAAAGTACCCTTACCGCTCTCACGGCTGGCACGATGTTATCATTCTCTCACGCCACCCATACAAGTTTGTCAGCGACGAACTCAAATGGCGCGACATTGAGCACGGATACGATTCCGAGTCCGACCACAGGCGATATTTCGGCAAGGTCTTTGATGTATTTAAGGGTTCCGACACCATCCGGGTCATTGGCGTTCACTTGCAGTCAATAGGGCTATCTGAGGACGACAAGGAAGCATACGTTGACATGACTCATGTCAAGAACATGAAAGAACTGAACGACAACAAGCCCAACCTGCGCCTGTTCAAGAACTCCATCCTTCGCAAAATACGAACCGCAGCCATGCTCAGAGCATTGCAGGCACGCAAACTGCGCGAAGTAATCGACCGCAGCCACGGTAACGTGGTGCTTTGCGGCGACTTCAACGACGGCCCCGGCTCCTACTCTTACCGCACCATTCGCGGTGACGACATGCGCGATGCTTTCGTGGATTGCGGACTGGGGCCTGTCACCACCTATAATGAGCACCGCATTTTCTTCAAGATTGACCATGTGCTCTACAAGGGTAACATCCAAGCCGTAAGTTCCGTGCGTGAGAAAGCCGGCGACAGCGACCATTACCCGCAACTGGTCACTTTCAGGATTGACAAATAAATTCAAAATTAGTATTTATCATCAAAACACATGAAAAAATTTTTATTCGCTATTATGGCAATCACACTTGTAGCAAGTGGTTCTGCCGCTCCTAAGAAGGAAGTGAGGCAGAAGAACCCGTTCATGTCGGAGTATAAGACTAAATACAAGATTCCGCCGTTCGCCACCATCGGCTATCAGCACTACCTACCTGCTGTGGAAGCGGGAATAGAGGAGCAGAACGCTGAGATTCAAGCTATCATCGCTAATCCTGCAGCCCCCGATTTCGAGAACACAGTGCTGGCTCTGGACAACTGTGGCGCCACGCTCAACCGCGTCTCTTACGTGTTCTACGCGCTGAGCGAAAGCGACAACACTCCTGAGATGCAAGAACTCGCCGAGAAGATTTCGCCCATGCTCACCGCTCAGAACGACGAGATTTACATGAACGACGCGCTCTTCGCTCGCATCAAGAAAGTGCACGACGGTGCCGAGGCCCTGGGACTGAACAAAGTGCAGGCTCGCCTCACCGAGAAGTATTACAAGCGCTTCGTTCGCAACGGCGCACTGCTTTCGGCACAGGACAAGGACTCGCTCAAGGAAATCAACAAGCGTCAGGCTGCAATTGAACTTTCGTTCGCTAACAACGTGATGCACGAAATCAGTGCCAACGTAATCTACGTTGACAACGCCGAGGAACTTGCCGGACTTCCGCAGCAGACCATCGACGACGCCGCTGCCGAAGCCATTAAGCGCGGACAACCGGGCAAGTGGGCCTTCACCGCGCGTGGTGCCACCAGGCTCGACGTCCTCACTAACGCCGACAGCCGCAACCTGCGCCAGCGCATTTACGAGACCTACACTAACACCGCCAGCCGCGGTGACCAATACGACAACTCGGCCAACATCAACGCTCTCATCAGGTTACGCAAGCAGAAAGCGCGTCTGCTGGGATTCGACTCCTTTGCCGACTATGCCACCGACCCCGTGATGGCCAAAACCGTGGAGAATGCCGAAGACCTTCTCTATCAGATTTTCCGACCCGCTGCCGCTAAGGTGAAGGAGGAAGTGGCCGACATGCAGGCCTATGCCGACGCGCACGGCGGCAACTTCAAGATTGCTCCCTGGGACTACTACTATTACGCGCAGAAGGTGAAGAATGAGCGCTACAGTTTCAGTGCCGACGAGGTGCGCCCCTACTTTGAACTTAACAGCGTCGTTAAGAACGGCATCTTCTATCTGGCAAAGCGTCTCTATGGCATCAACTTCACCGAAATGCCCGATGCCCCTAAATACAACCCCGAAGTCACCGTCTATGACGTCACCGACGAGAAAGGTAAGCACTTGGCCGTGTTCATGACCGACTATATGCCTCGCGAGACTAAGGCTCAGGGCGCATGGATGAGCGAACTGTGCTCTGAATACAACTATAACGGCGTGAGCGAGCGCCCCATCATCTATAATGTCGCAAGCCTTACGCCCGCTACGTCCGACACTCCGTCTCTGCTCACCCTCGACGAGGTGGAGACCGTATTCCATGAATTCGGACACGCTCTGCACGGAATGCTCACCACCGCACCGTTCCGCGGACTTTCAGGAACTAACGTGGACCGCGACCTCGTGGAAATGCCATCGCAAATCAACGAGCACTGGGCCTACGAACCGGAAATACTACGGAACTACGCTCGCCACTACCGGACCGGCGAGGTGATTCCTCAGGCACTCGTGGATAAGATTCTGGAAAGCAGCAAGTTCAATCAGGGATTCGTCATGACCGAGCTCGTGGGTGCCGCATTGCTCGACATCGAGTGGCACAAACTCAACTGGTGCGACAGCATCGACGTGCGCGGCTTTGAGAACTATGTGAAGCGCCGCATCGGCATGCCCGCCGAAGTGGAATTCCGCTATCGCAGCCCCTACTTCAAGCACATCTTCGATAACGACCAGTACAGTTGCGGTTACTACACCTACCTCTGGTCGCAGGTGCTCGAGGCCGACGCCTTTGAGCGCTTCCGCGAGGAAGGCACGCTCAACACCGACGTGGCTCGTGACTACCGCAAATACATCCTTGAGGCCGGCGACACCGAAGACCCCATGACGCTCTACCGTCTTTTCCGTGGACACGACCCCAACGCCGACGCGCTGCTGCGCAACCACGGTCTGAAGTAACCTTCGCCCACTGAACCATCACGAGGGTGTGTCATAATTCAGTTATGGCTCACCCTCTTTGCAAATCAACCGTCT
>CALAVE010000017.1 GCA_937892215.1 uncultured Porphyromonadaceae bacterium | reverse complement strand
GGCTTCGCCGCCGTGCAGTTCTGCGAGAGGACATTCACCGTAGAGCCGACCGCCAACATAGCGTCTTTGGTGCCGAGTATCTGCTCCACGCCGAAGATGTTGGTCAGTTTGGCGATGACTTGCGTCGCTCCCTCGCCCAAGTCGACCAGAGCCACGTTGATGATGTCGGCTGCTTCCACGTAGCCCTGCACGCTCTCACGTGTGTTCTTGCCCAAGCGTCCCGCCTCCTGCGCCAACTCATTCAACTTGTCACGCCCGGTTCGGGTGTCCATGTTGCGGAAACTGTCGTTCATCGCGTCCACCTCGTCACGGGCCATGCCGGTGTATTTGATGGTGTTGGCGATTTCCTCCTCCATCTCGGCGTAGGAGTTCACAGCCTTGCGACCAGCCATGATGAGGCCGGTGAGCAAGGCGGCGATGCCCATGAGTGAGGTCTGCCAGTCGTTGAGCTTGCGGTTCAGGCGAGTCCAAAAGGATTCCTGTGTGCGGAGTTCGGCATTGACTTTGGCGAGTTCCGCCTTGACCTTTTGGATTTTGGCGACATGGGCGTTCCATGCCGCACTGCCTCGCTCCATGTATTCCAACTGTCGATTGAGGGTTTGCAGGGTTTTGTTCAACTCTTTGGGCGTTGCCTTGTCGAGTCGGAGCATGACGCGCTCGACCTGCATGGTTGAGGTCTCTATCTCTCGCATCTGCCGTCGGGTCTCGTTGAGTTCCTTGCGGAGTTTGCGGAGTTCTATTTTGTTCCCTGCTGCCGCTGCTTTGGCGATAGCGTTCTCCAGTTCCATTGCACGATGCTTCAGTTGCTGGAGTACCTGTGCAGGTTGCTGTCCGTTGACGGTGAGGTTTACCGTTGCTTGTGAGTTTATATTGCTCATATCTTTACGCCGTTGGCGTGGTTTATAGTGTATTGTTTATAGTTTATAGTGGCAAAATTACAGGCGAGTAATGAGCCGATAAAAGACACCGCCACCTCGTGGTGAGGCGAACGATTTTTCCCGAAATCGGGCGGTCGGGGGTTCCTTAAAAGCCGAGAAAGCGGTAAAACGCTGCTATTCAGCAAGTAGTGTATTTTTCACCCTTCAAACCTCGACGTGGTGTAAAAATACCTATATCAGCGTGTTAGCAGGTGAATTTTCGGAGCGGTTTTGCCGAAAATCGCCAAAAGTAAAGGATTGAAAAAATTAAAAGGCTGTTACACAGCCTTTTCTGGGGTTCGGGGCTTCGCCCCGATGCAGTCTGCAAAGACCCCCCGACCGCCCTACGGAGCAAAACACGAAATCGGCTTTTGGCAAAAGCGGAATGTGCGGTCAACGCGCCAATGTGTGACGCAGAACCGAAAGGCACTTTCGGTTTCGGCGGCGCACTTTGGCTTCCGCTTTTCTTAAAATCGCTACGCGATTGTGGAGGGTGTAGTGTGGAGGGTGTAGAGATTGATGGCGTAAGCCTCACTACACCATACACACTTCTCCCTACACAGACGGCACTTGTGCCGTGAATTAGGCGATGTGGGCGAGTGTTCAATGGGCGGTGACGAGCATAGCGAGCGATGAGCGCAGTGGAGGACTTCGGGTAGGCTCACGCCGCCGATAACCCTTGACGCGCAGCGGCAAAGCATCGGGCTTGCAGGGAATGGGAATGAAGAACCAGCCGATTGACGGCAACGAGTGTGCAATGGCGAGCCATTAGCCGTTGCGTGACAGTCAACGACTGAGAATGTGGCTTGCGTAGTGACCGCAATCGTATGTCAGCGCAGCGCAGCAAGCCGACACCCGACTTGCAACGAAGCGAGCCTTATTCGCTCACGCAAACGGCGTAGATAGAGAGCCATAGCCGCAGGCGTAAGCACTTTCGCTGCCGGATTGAGGTGCAGGGCGCAATGGGAACTGACGAACGAAGCAAGAGCAGAGGGCAAGCTTGCTTGCACTATGCCTTGCAAGGAGGAAGAAGACGAAGTCAACGACCGTAAAGCCGGATGCGCGGGTTTAGCGGTGGCAAATGTCGGGTGTCGGCGCGGCGCAGCAAGCCGATACCCGACTGTAAGTGAGCCGTGAGCCGATGTCCGGAACGACAAGCCCATCGCCGCCATGCCGAGCCAGTCCTGAACGCCGCCCACATCGGGGGCTGTGGGTGGGGCAATAGATACTGCGTGAGGAGCGTAGCGACGAACACCTCTCTGTCCTCGCGCGGCAATAAGTGGGCGTGGGTACTCTGGAGCGTGCGGAGTGAGAGTGAAACGAGCCGCAGGGCGGCGGCAGTGTGGTGCGAATGGCCTCACCTCTTGACTTGCCCGGCTTGTCGGGCGTAACGAAGAACCAAATAGTAGCGCGTGTGGCTCATCGCTGACAACCGAGCGCAGCGAGGTTTGCCGACGGTCAGGCAGGAACTGCGAGCCACTTGGACTGGGCAAACGGCGTGCAGCGAATGAGTGTGTCAATGGCAGTCAGCGGCGATACCCCTTTGCGTGTGCGCAAAAGGCTTGGGCTTGCGTAAGATGTCGAATTGGGGTTGGAGCGCAGCGCATACCCCAATGAACTCGCACATCGGAAGCGAGCCGTAGCCGTGGGGTGTCGGCGCGAACAGACTGCCATACAAGACACTTTCAGCAGCGTAGCGGAGTGCGGAACAGTCCAACTTGCGGCACGATTGATGAGCGGTAAGGTGCAAAGCACATAACGCAAACAACCGCAGCGCAGCGGAGGTTGGCTTGCGTGTAAAGGCTGCCGCTTGCAAGGACACCCCATAAGCGCAGTCTTGGGGTGTCCTTGCAAGCATAGGTCAGCCTGTTGTGCCTTGCGTCCTGATAGCGAATGAAGTTCGGAGTGTTGAAGTCAAGAGGTGAAATCGGGACATAGTGAGGTGGTCTCAGCGAAGCCGAGACCGCCGAGCGTCAAGCACCATGTACTGCCACCGAACCAGTGCCGAACTCCGTGCCGGAATGAGTGTAGTCCGCGCCCTGCGTGCTGTGCGAGGGCGTTATTTTGGCTTTGTCACCGACAAAGAAGCAAAGGGCGTGTTTGTGGGGTTTTCAGCGGACACGTTCCGCTGATGATTACAAGCGAAAAGGCCGCGTCATCACGACGAAGCCTTCTGCCATTAACATAAACCTATTTTGTTCGCTCTGCGAGCGATGGTTATAGGTTAGTGGTTAGTGGCTTGTTTTGAGTGCGTTAGCATCTCTAACCACTAAACGCTAAACTATAAACTTCACCGCTTGCGGTGATTATTGAGCCAAATGATGAGCCAGAAGCCTACAAGCACACCTGCGAGTATGAGCCACGGCCACCACGTCACATCAGGGGGCTTCACGATGCCCACGTTGTCACGGGCGTAATGGTCTGCCTTGTCGATTGAGCGGTGAGCCGACAGTGTGTCAACCTGTT
>CALAVE010000016.1 GCA_937892215.1 uncultured Porphyromonadaceae bacterium | reverse complement strand
GCGGCATCCGACATCGTTTCTAACTTCTGTAGCAACCAGAGAGCAGATAAAACAAAGCATAGTGAGCGGTAACGCCCACTATACCTTGAAAAGCAAACCACCGCCCTCGTGGCGGTTGGTATGCGATAAATCGCAATTTACCTGACCGTTCAGCAGCATAGGCAACAAATCGTCGCGGAGTTGCCGCAAATGACCTATCTCCACTTGATTATTTACGATATTATCAAAAATCGGCGATACACGCTTCTCAAATTCATTCAAGATTGCGAGATCTTCAGGAATAGAAATTGTGCTTTGCTCTAAATGTTCTCTCGTGATGTGTCCCATTGTGGTCTTTCTTGATTCTGCAATGGCCTTGAATACATCAATGTAATCCTTTAGAGCAAAATAATAGAATGACTTTGGATACCCATTTTTTGAAGTCACCTTGAAAAGATGTTGATTAAGTCCGCCGTTGCCATAAGCCCAAAGAACCACTTCTAATGATGCAGACCATGAAAATAGCACATCACCATTATAAATCTTAACATTTTCAGGAATTTTTGATGTCACCCATTCTGTGTCATTTGTAAATCCTTCACGCAATTCTCGAATTTTGATAACCGGCAATCTCTCGTTATCATTAGTCGGTCTGAATCGCTGACAAGCTAAGCCATTTGTGTATTCAGCAATATCAACCAATGAGCCACATTTCCAAGATAGTGGTATATTCCGTTTTAGCTTCTCATTCCAGATCATTTCGCCGCCGCTCGACTTGTAGGGTTTACCCTCTTGGTTCGGGAAGTCGAACTGCACGAACCAGTAGTCGTAGAGCTGGCGGGCGAGCTGCTCTAAATTGCGATTTAGTTTATATTGGTATAACGAAGTTTCACCAATAAATTCAATCGCAATGAAAGATAAGATAATTGATTCGGTGGTCAGTGGAATGACCGAGTGCCTATCTGGAGCGCAATTAGAGCGACTGCAAAGTGTTTTGAGAATAGCCCTGCAAGGGGTTGAAGTTTCATGTGTATGCGACAAAGAACGAGTGAGCCACGACAACGGCGTGTTGCTCACCTCGTTTCTGTCGGCCAAGAGCATAGAGGGCTGTTCGTCAAAGACGATAGGTTACTATCGCATGACGATTGAGAAATTTCTCGCTGGTAGCGAGAAAGACTTACGACTCGTATGTACCGACGACATCCGCAGTTACTTGACCAAGTATCAAGTGGATCATGGTTCAAGTATGGTGACGATTGACAATATGCGCCGCATATTCTCCAGTTTCTTCTCGTGGCTTGAAGATGAGGATTACATCGTGAAAAGCCCTGTCCGTCGCATTCACAAAGTGCGGACTGAAAAACTGGTCAAGGAAACAATCAGTGACGAGCATTTGGAAATGCTGCGTGACGCTTGCCATGAGATGCGCGACCTGGCAATGATTGATTTCCTTGCCTCAACTGGTGTGCGCGTGGGCGAGTTAGTGAAAATCAATCGCTCTGACATTGATTTTCACGAGCGGCAGTGTGTCGTACTCGGCAAGGGGAACAAGGAACGGACGGTGTACTTCAACGCTCGCGCAAAAGTACACTTGCAGAAGTATCTTGCCGAGCGCACCGATAACAATGTAGCATTGTTTGTAGGGTTGAACGGCATTCACGAGCGAATGACCATTAGCGGTGTCGAAGCCCGTGTGCGGTGGCTCGGACAACGAGCCAGCGTGTGCCGCATTCACCCCCACAAGTTCCGCCGCACAATGGCGACTGTCGCAATTGACAAAGGTATGCCCATCGAGCAGGTGCAACGTCTTTTGGGTCACAAAAAGATAGACACTACGTTACATTATGCAATGGTGAACCAAAATAATGTAAAAATCGCCCACCGAAAGTACATCAGTTAGAGGAAAAATCAGTATTTTTGCAGTCGAAATGACTGCAAAAATGAAGAAATACAAGCTTGGTGAATTGCTTGATGTAACAAGAGGTGCGTCACTCACTGGCGAATACTATTCGACAGAGGGAGAGTTTATACGTCTCACTCTTGGAAATTTCGACTATCAAAATGGTGGCTTCAAGGAAAATACATCGAAAGATGATTTGTTTTTCACGGGTACAGTGAAGCCACAATTCATTTTGAATGAGGGAGATATAATTACGCCATTAACAGAGCAGACACAAGGATTGATTGGCAGTACTGCCCGTATTCCCCAAAGTGGCGTTTTTATTCAAAGTCAAGATGTTGGATTGGTTAAGTGTAATGAAGAATTGCTTGACCCTGACTTTTGCTACTATTTGTTGCCGTCTCAAATTGTTAAGAAACAATTGAGTGCAGGTGCGCAACAAACTAAAATTAGACACACAAGCCCAGATAAAATAAAGGATGTGACCGTTTTCCTGCCTGAACTTTCAGAGCAGAAAAAAATCGGACACATATTGAGAAGCATAGATAGTCAAATTGACAATCTTACTGCGATAAATCGCAATTTAGAGCAGTCTGTAGAACATGCCTACCAATTCATGTTTTTTAGTAAACAACGACCAAGATTAAGCCTAAAATCGATGGAAAGTATCGCGACAATAAAAGCTGGCGGAGATTGTCCAACAAAATATTCGAGGTCGAAAACTTCTCAATACCAAATACCCATATATTCAAATAGTATTGACAAGGATGGGTTATATGGTTTTGCAGAGAAGGCTGTTATTCTGGAACCTGGTATTACTATAGCGGCGAGAGGAACAATAGGTTTTTGTGCGTTAAGAACAAAGCCATATGTGCCTATCATAAGATTATTATCAGTCAGTCCTCATGATAGAGGTGGAGACATTTATTTATATCAGTTTTTTAAGAAAGTCGTATTCGAAAAGAATGGATCCGTGCAGCAACAATTAACAGTTCCTATGTTGTCATGTATTACAATACCATATCCATCTAAAGAAGAGCTTAATAAATTCGATAAAATAGTTCGTCCATTTATTATCATGCAGTCTTGCAATAAAGAAAATATTGAAGCCTTACAAAAACTTAGAGACGAGCTTTTGCCTTTGCTATTGAATGGCCAAGTGCAGGTAAATTGCGATTTATCGAATTAGCGAGCGTGATTTTGGATTCGATTTTATCTAAAACTTTGACAAGCCTATCTTGTGTAGGTTTGTCAATTTGTTTTATAGGTATCGACTTGAATGCAGTTTCAAGCTGCAGGTTACGAAGTCCAGAGGTCTTTCCCTCAAAGTTGAAGAAAACGCCACTATTATAGACGTGTTGTATATAATAGAATATATACTTTGGATTCCAATTTTCTTTAACGTGAAAAGCTACGCAAAAGTTCGAGCAAACCACGTCTTGCAATTCGTCAACACATTGTTGAGAAATGAACGCAACTCGACCAGTCGATTGCGTTGGGCTGCCACCTGATTTCTCAATAACAATGTCGCCGGCTTGCAGTTGCTTGTTGTTGAACGACGATTGAGTTATATAACGCAATGGTGTACCGCCAAAAGTTTGCAAATTAACGTTGTTTATATCAGCACCTCTAATACAATATGTGGCTTTTGGTGATTCGGGTGTTTGCGTTTCTTCGCCCCAATCACCTGAAATGAAATGGTCTATGGTGTCAATTAGGAACATACGTTTTACCAATTTTTAGTTTCTTCAAAATGTTGAATCTTCTTTGATGTATCCCAATGCTCGTTTAGCAGTTCGCGAAAGCGAGGATATATAAATGGGCGAATATCACAAAACTCATATCCACTCCCGAATTGAGGCCTGAAATTTGAGTATGATAGTATAATTTTCTCAATACCAGTCAAATTCTCGTATTCATTATCGAGAACTTCTTCGATATAGTCTTCAAGAAGTTTGCCTGGAAAGAATATCTCGTCATAGGTTTTAGACTGGATTTCGCAGGAAAGATAGTCTATAAACTTAAAATTGTTGGGGTAATCATCTTCAACGAGAAAGCCTAACTTCGAGTTCATCGTGCGCATGGCACGACGGCAAACCTTGTCAATAATTTCATTTGATATAGAGCTACAATCTTGCTCAATATTGTCTATCAATTCTTCTGCTGTCATTGGGCGTTGAATTGTAGTGAGTTTAATTGTTCCATAATATCTTTCTCGAGACGGCGGCTTTCGGCGAATTGAGCTGTTAGCGTCTGTTTGTAGTCGCTCATACGCTGGTTAAATTCCTCCTCGGTGATGTCGACGTAATCAATTTTGATGTCGAAATACTGACCTGCTGAAAGCGAGTAGCCTTTATCTTTGATTTCATCATAGGTTGGTGTGGCACAGAAATCTTCGATAGGTTCTCCTGCTTTGAAGGAGTTGACAATTTTGTCAATCTCGTCTGGCTGTAGGAAGGTTCTTTGAGTATTACCATCTTTAAGCGTCTCACCCAAATGTGATGCGTCAATCAGCACAACCTTGTCATGGGATTTAGCCATATCAAAGAATAGAACAGAGACATTAGTACCTGTTGTGGCAAAAACGTTTGAGGGCATAGAAACGACGCCATATATGATTCGTTCCTTGATAACTTTCTCGAGAATTTTCTTCTCAATCCCACTCTTGGCTGTGATAAATCCCGTAGGTACCACAATTGCTCCACGACCTTTTCGCTTGCCAGATTCATTCCTCAATGAGTTTATCATGTGTTGAATGAAGCAAGTGAATATTTTCATCTTTGGTTTGTCGGGGTCAATCTTCTGCGGTACGGCAGGTACACCAGCCCAAAAGCGTTTGCTATCCGAAGCAATGGTGTCTCGCGTCGTCGGAAAATCAAGCTTGAATGGTGGATTACTGACGATGAAATCAAACTGCTTGTTTGTGCCGTCAGGATTAGTATGGCCTGGTTTTAATAGCGTATCGCCTTGCAGAATGTTCTGAATACTCGACACTAGGTTGTTGAGAATGAGATTAAGACGCAACATCTTAGAGGATTTTTGTGATATGTCCTGCGAATAGATTGTGCACCTTTCCTCTCCGACAGTATGGGCCAGTGCCATAAGTAGTGTGCCCGATCCAGCCGATGGGTCGTAACATTCAATGTGGCGCAAGTCTTCTTCATCACCAACGAGAAGTTGAGCCATAATCAGAGCGATTGAGCGCGGAGTGTAATATTCCGCATATTTGCCACCACCATCTTTATTGTAATCTTTGATTAGATATTCAAACATTGTTGAAAAGAAGTCATACTTTTCAGAGAATATCGGTTCAAAGTTTGTATCTGGGTCTGCAATATAACGCATTAGCGAGCGTGCGAAGTCGTCGCGCTGTGTACTATCAGGAATAAATACTGTTATTTCCTCAAAGATGGTGAGCTTTGTCTTGTTTACGGTCGCCATAGAGAAAATATCAGCGTTCTCTTTGGCTATGTCAATCATCGTGCTATCAAGCAAAGAGGAAAAATCGCTTTCCTGCTGGGCGTTATATAGATGGGCGATTGTGTGATAAGGCTTCATCCTTGGCGTGGTAGGTGGAAGCATATCAAATAAATCCAGCACTTCATCGTCAGTGAATTTGTCATATTCAGCGTCCCACTTTTCAGCTTGTGCCAGACGTTTGCCTTCAGTTGAGTTTACACGTTTGGCCTCGTAGCCGAATTTGTCGTTGAAATACTTATACAAGAACATTTGAATGATGATCTTGTACTCGTTGCCATCGTTACCCAAGCCATAACTGCCGCACGTCTGTTTAAGTGCGTCAATAAGTTGTTTGGTCGCTTGTTCTATATTATTTTGCATATGATTATTGATAAGCGTAACTTTGTAAATATTCGGTTGCGATATGGTTCCTTAACCATACTCTATCTTCGCGTTGAGCTTCAATCTCCAAACGCTGTAATTCTGTTGAAACACCTTGCATAGTGAGCTGCTGGAAAAAGCCCTCGTTTTGCAAGATGTGCACGTCATACAGCAAACGGTCGTCAATCGCTTCTTTGACGGCACGCAATCCTACAACAATATCAACTTCACGCGGTGAAATCAGAACGTGAAGTTTGGGAGTTTGTGCCTGGCGACGCTCGTTTTCTTCTTCTACACGCTTGTGTATACGAACAAACTTTTCATCGCCTTTATATTTGGAGCGTAAAATGTTGTTCTTTCGATTGATTTCTTTGATTTTCTGCATGACCGAATCCATATATCCTATGTCTTCGCGTGCTTCGGCAACAGTTGCCGGGGTAAAGCCGCGCCTTGCAAAATAAGCTCGGAAAGCTTCAGATAAAGAAATAAATTCATCGTCCTGTTGGTCGAAATTGGCTGAGAACTCTCGTTCAACATTTTCGTAACGGTCAAGAAGGTCGTTGTAAACGATTTCCAGTTCTTCTTTATCACGGAACTTGAACTCGAATTCCATCATTGACAGAGCCTCACGAATAATGGCGCTGACATCTGCTTTGTGGTCGTCATCAGCCAAAAGGTTGATGCGTTCAATACGATGATTAACCTCCTTAATCATGACAGGAATACTGTCAATCTGCAAACGCTCAAATCTTTGCTGCAAGTCATCATCACCAAAAGAACGAACCTGATTAATAAGAGCCTTAGCGTTTTCAAGGACTTTTCGCAACTCATAAAGTTCTTCTTTGTCTTTTATGTCGCCAATTTGACGACTGAACCCTTCGGCATTGTCCGTATCGTACTGGAAAAGTTTATCACGGATTTCCTCCATTTGTGCAACGATTTCATCGTTGGAAGCCATGAGAATATCACCAGCTCCGGTATCGGATCCGCTGACATTTTCATCGTCTCCGTCGGTGCGGTTAAGTTCTCGCATATAGAGGTTATTCGTCTCAATGAAATTCTCCTTGATATTTGCAAAATCAACGACATAACCATATTTAAAATCACGATACGGTCTGTTGACACGAGTAAGTGCTTGTAGCAAGTTGTGGCCGTCCAATTTGCGACACAAATATAGTTTCTTTAATCGTGGAGCGTCAAACCCTGTCAACAACATTGCATTCACAATGAGAATGTCAACGTTTTCGGTTTTTTTGAACTCGTCGATTTGCTCTTTGCGTTCCAATTTGTCGCCTTCGTCGTGCAAGATGAGAATAGACCTCAAAGGTTTTGGGTCGTCTTTCATCCTTGCGTCAAGGATTTCCTTCAAACGTCTAGCTTGAGGATTGGTTTCGCAAACAATCATACCGCCCATATGCGGTGCATCCTGTTGGATGCGACTACGACGCAAATCATGAATGATGTAATCAAGTAATCCGTTTATATATTTTTCATGTTCTATGATTGTGTCATGGTCTATGTCTTTCTTGCGGACTTCGACATCGGCGGTTAGTTTCTCGATAATATCAGCAATACGTTGTTTGTATATCGTTTCGACGTCCTCGCGCATCAGTCGAAGTGTATAGCCATCAGATATGGACTTGTCGTAATAGTATTTGTCTATATAATCACCAAATACGCGCCATGATTCACGTTCAGCCCTAAGTAGTGGAGTACCTGTTAAAGCAATTTTTATACTCTCCTTGTCTGCCTCAAATAGGTTGGCAAGGAAACAACCTTGTGGAGAGTAGCCACGATGTGCTTCATCAATGAAGAAAACACGAATTAAATTTGTGTTGTAAACTTGTTTTTTAGAAATACGCTGATGGTCAGTAGCAAATTTCTGAATGTTTACAACCATTATTTCAGGTTTCCCTTCTGCATTCTTTACAACTGTGTTGTCTTGAAAGTCACTCATTAGTTCCTCTCGGCTTTGAGCATTTCTGACAATCAAGCCGCGAGCGGCAAACTCACTTGTGGCTTGTTCTAACAGGTCGAGGCGGTCAACAATAAAGTAGAACTTAACGGGCATATGTTTGCTTGCATAATAGTGCGTCAAAGATTTGACGTTGTAATATGCAAGAGCTGTTTTTCCACTTCCTTGCGTGTGCCAAATAATACCACTACGAAGTCCAGAATCAAGAGTCCGACGAATGGCTTTGGTCGCAAAGAATTGCTGATAGCGCATAATGTGCTTTTGCAATTCGGTGATTTTTTCGCCTTTGTCGTTTTCTTTGGTCATTTCAACATAGGCTATTCCGTAACGAAGCAAGAACAACAGCCGCTCTTTTGACAACATTGATGTCAAAATGCGGTTAGTTGGTGTTGTGGGCTGTTGATTTGTCTGGAACTCTGGCAATGCCGGCAACTGAGGACAGTTTCTGTGAATTAGAATTTGCTTTATAGTATTTTCTGGAACATCGACATTGAATTCCACTTTTGAAAGCAAATCCTTGTCTGCTTCACGGAAAGCATTGAAAAAAGCGCCAGAACGTGATGTGGTGGCATAAAAAGCGCCAGAACGAGGTTGTCGATTCTCAATCAGATATTCTTCATTATTCGAGAATATCATGAATTGAGTTATGTTAAAGAATGACCTAAAAGCTTTGTTCCGCATTCGAGTATTGATGCGGTCCAGTTCAGCTTTCATGCCTTCATGATTGTGCGGCTTTTTGACTTCAATGAAAACAAGAGGCAATCCGTTTACGAATATAGTAATATCGGGGCGGAATACATCTTTTGTATCAGGATTTTCACATGAAAACTCCGTGGTGGCATGCCACTCGTTGTTGTTAGGATTGTTGAAATCAATGAATTTAAGACCCGTTTCAGACACAAGTTTTCCATAAAACTCTCGCCCTAAATCATCGTTACGACATGAAAGAATTGCCCCTTTAAGGATATTCTGTGCCTGTAATTCGTCAATCTCTGGGTTAAGCCGCATAAGAGACCGAATGAACACATCGGAAAGAATATTAGTCCAAGGGTCATATTGTGATTCGGCTATATCATTTAAGTATGTATAACCCAATCTTACAAGATGAATGGCCGCAGGAACTTGTACCCTTGTATTTTCGTTGAAATCTTTCTTTGATGCCATATTGTAATGAGGGTGTTTGTTGCTCTTATAACCTGCAAAGGTAAGCATTTATTTTGATACGCTTTCCCCCTTATAGGGGAAAAGTTGCAAAAATAATAACAACGGCTATCAATTTGGCGATAATTGTAGCGAAAATTCACGGTTAACCTGTGAAGTTTGATTATAAAGACAAATGTATTTAGCCAAAAAGAGATGGCTGGTTGGGCGTTTCGCCATAGGTGCAGACGAAACACTTTTTGCCGTAGCGTTTGCAAAGGTCGATGGTGAGTTTTGTGCCTCGACTTTTTCCATCCCAAAACGCTACGCAAAGGTCGCAATACTGCACTATTTGTTCGTTGCGAAGATAGCCAGCACGGTTGCCATGTGTGTTCCAATCAGCAGGAAAAACTTTAAATGACTTGTTCCAATGACGGGCAAAACGCTCCGCCAGTGTGTCGGCACCGCGAGCACCGCCGGAAACAACTTCTGCTATGCGGAGTTTGTTACCGATAAGTATATTGAGCATCGTTTGCTCCATATATTCGTAGTCGTTAAAATCACGACCACCCACTATTGCCAGTTTCATAAGTAAATATTAAAAAAGGCGTGAGCCGATTACACCATAATCGCGGTACTTTGGAAAACCGAGTTGACGATGCAAAAGCGGTTCACGCCTATGTGACGAGAACCACTATACATCCCTGTCAACTATTCAAAAAGTTCCAAAGTTTTCGATTAACGCAGGTGTATAATGTTCTGTGAACAAACTATGTAGTGTCAAATCGTTGCGATTGACGCTGCAAAAGTACAAAAAATTTGTTTCCCAGCAGCAAAGTGCGCGAGAAAATCAGATTTTTGTACCCAAGTGGAAGATAAAGTATTCAAGCGGCAAGTGCCGTTTACGGAAGTCGCTATACACGGCGAATGGTTGTCCGTCGCCCTGTATAGGGACGTAAACCTCGTTGTCGGCACCAGACTTGAAAGTGCGGTAGCGGTTGTTGTTGAAAACCGTAACGTACTTGTAGGGGAACAACTTGCCCTTGTCAAAGAGCAAGTCGCGGAGCACTTCATCGAGCGGCAACGTGAGCGTGTTTTTCTCGTAGCAGTTGTAGAAGCGGTGCTCACTCACGGGCAGGAACAATTCCTGCTTGTGGCGGTACGGCAGCGGACACCGGTAGGTGAGCATGTCGATGCGAAGGCGGCGTTCAATCTCCAGCGCACCATCGAGGAGCGAAGCGGTCACGATGCGGTACACCGTTGAGGGGTCGCTGTTGCCGAAAGTCCACGGCGTGGCGTTGGCGAGTTTCGGGCAGCGGACAAGTTCCAGCACGCCCACAATCTTGCCGTGAG
Organism: uncultured Porphyromonadaceae bacterium; assembly: GCA_937892215.1. Lineage (GTDB taxonomy): Bacteria > Bacteroidota > Bacteroidia > Bacteroidales > Muribaculaceae > Sodaliphilus. The sequence continues at coordinate 3,339 of CALAVE010000016.1, read as the reverse complement.
TATTGTTGTAATACTCATCATCGGAGTAAGGAATTGCTCCGAGCGATTCGGCAAGTTCGAGCCTCACATCCCACTCGCACGAGAAGTTGGTTTTGTACACTTGCTTGTCGTTGTCGACAGCGATAACTAACACATAACGGCAATATCTGCCGATGTCACTGCCTATGTCAATGGCAGGAATCAGGCCGGTGCACAGCAGTTGTGCCAGCCTGTTGGGAAAATAAATAAATTTAAACATATTTCTGCCCCTTTAGGTTCAATGCAGGGCAAAAAAAGGTACAAAGTAAAAAGGGGCGAGTGCAAAAAGGTTGCACACCAAATATAATTTATGTTAAGACATAAATTTTTATAATTTGGTGCGCATAATTTTGAATAAGTAAAGCAAAAATCGTGCCGTGATATATGTTAGAGCACACCGCTGGAACTGAAGGCGTAGGATTGGCGGTAGGGGAACTTTTGACAACAAATGAATTGTTGTCCGTCAATCGGCTGCGCCTCACCAATGCCCAAACAAGTTTGGCAATGGATTCGACTTGCACGATTGGTCGCCTACGCTACAAAATCCCCGAATTCGATACGTGGTACGTATCTCTATACGGGAATTTTTCCGCGCCGATGTAGAGGGTGTCGAAAGCGTCGGTGCCGTCGGTGCGGTGTTCGAGCAGGTTTTCCTCGTTCTCTGCGAGTTTTTCGCCGCCTTTGTCCTTGCGGAAGCCGTTGCGCCCACGAACTACTCCTGCTGTCTGAATGGCAAGGATCAGGTCGTCGTTGTTTTGGCGGTTGAACATCGGCATCAGCCGTTGTTTGCCGGCAAAACCTTGATTGATGAGCAGGTACTTCTCATCGTGGCGCATCGGGTTACCGAGGTTGATGTCCTCCACCTGCCAGCCGTGCCGCTCGAACTCGTGGCACACCACCCAGTGGAAGTCCTGCTCGTTGACGGCATAGTTGCCGCCGAGAGCGGTGCTGTCGTAGTAATAAACCACGACCTTGCATTGGTGGTGGGCGTAGTAGCGGCAGAAATCGTCAATGAGTGCAGGGATTTTGCGCTCGAACTTGGTGTAGAATGACTTGATGACGTTGAGCCGTCGGCCTGTGGGCTGACCGGCAACAATCCAGTTGATGTTGGCGTTGTAGTCCATGCCGATGCAGATGGGCTGGTACGGATTCAAGTCCTTGTCGGCTCGGCAGTCGAGTTGGGCCTCGTTGAAATCGTAGCCCAGACTGTCGAGGTATTCAAAATCGCTGGCGTTGTACTTGTGCGCCTCACGCATCGAGGAATAGAAACCGTCTTTGGCGATTCCTATTCGTTGGCAAAGGATTGACGTTTGGAAAGTCTTCGGGGTGAGGTCGCGCTTCATCTGCTTGATATAACTCTCGCCGAGAAGTTGCAGATTCTCAATGCTGCTGTATTCTTTGTAATACACAGCGACTGACCGCATCTTGTTCAAGTTGCGGTCGAGTTGTCGCAGGTATTTGCGCAAGTGTTTGGGCGGTGTGCCGCCATCGGCTGTGAATTGGCGGATGCGTTCTTTCGTGCGCCAAATCTCATAGACCGTGCCCTTTATCGTTTCGATTAGGTCAGGGTCCATTTTTTCTTGATAGTGTAGAAACCACGAGCCCTTCTGCGTCTGCGGCATATCACTTAAAATCATTACTGAATGATTGAAAGAGTGATGTCCGAAATAGGACTTGATGCCGCCGTTAGCAGGAAGTGTCTCGTCTTTGAGGCGTTCATAGTCGATGAACTTTGCCTCGTCAATCAGCAGCCACGACAGCGTGAGCGAGTTGCTGCTTCCCGGTCGGTCTTGCGAGATAATGATGGCGCAAGAGCCGTTGTAGAACGTGATGACATGCTCATATTCGGCTGGCTCAATGATGGGCTTGCCGAAAGAGCGCGGCGGTTTGCGCCCGATAACATAATGCACGCCGTTCACATAGCCCCATCGTTTCCACGCCGCCAGCAAACCCGGAATGGTGTTTGTCAGTCCATGCTTGTAGGTCGGCACGACGATGCCGCCAGTGCTGCCCGGCATCCGTTGCATATTGCGCAGCACAAACGGCGAGGCGATTGAGTCGGTCTTGCCGGTGCGTCGCCCTGCCACAATCACCGTTGTATTGGCACCAATCAACTGGGTCAATCTTTGCGGTGCATTAAAGTATATTTGTTTCTTGGGCTGCTCCATTGTCTTCGGGGAAAAGTGACTTTTCTTCGAGGTCGGCCTCCTCGAACTCGATGTCCTCGATGTCGATGTTCTCGGCTTGGTACTTGTGGAGCAGTTCCTGAATACGCTCCTGCAAGCGAGGCATCGGTTTGATACCCAGCACCGAGGGGTCATCGGTTGCCGTGAACGGCTGCACCACGATAAGGTCATAAGGAACGGTTTGCTCGTCTTCAAGGTCAACACGGTTGAACTTGGCGTAGGACGATGCCGCCTTTTCCATCGTCTTTGTGTCCTTGCGTTTCTTCGCCATCTGGAATGTTTCGAGAATCATCTCGTTGTAGCGGTAGCGGTGGAAGTCACGGCTCGCTTGGGCAAGGTGTGGCAGCAGTGCCTTGACAATGGCAAGGTCAGAGTAAGCAAGCACTTTGCTTATCGAGAAACGGCTGACTGCGTTCTCGACAAACTGACGGTCTTTAGCTTCAGGATTGGAGAGAAACCAGTTGTATTCCTCACGAATACGGAGAACGCGGTCAGCGATAACATCGGGGTATCGCAACCGCAGTTCGTCTTCAGCCGTGAATAAGTCCACACGGCAAACTTCGAGGGTGTTGTGCTGGGCCATAGTTTACTCGTCGTCTTCCATGTCGAGCAGGTTGCGGTGGGCGGCGAAGTACTCCTCCACGCCCGCGATGCCGGTCTCCATCTTGCCGTGGCACTTGTCGGCCGTCCACTGGCCGCCGACGAACGTGTAGCCGTTGACCTCCCAGTTCATGATGGGCGCGAAAGGCTCGTTGAATATCTTCTCCCAGTTCGCCTTCTGGTCGGTGCGCAGGACGTGCTTGGCGCGTTCCGTCTCGTCCGGCCAGAGCTTTTTGGCGTAGCCGCCGTAGCCGAATCCCTCGTAGTCGTGGTTGCCGTAGACAAAGAGGCGCTGCACGTGGCGGCCGTCCGGCGCCTTGTCGTTCGGGAACACCTTGAACCAGGCGTCCGCCACGTACTGGAGCTCGTCGACGAGTCCCTTGTCGGCGATGTCGCCCACGATCATCACGGCGTCCACGCCCTGCGCGCGGTACCATTCGAGCGCCTTGATGAAGACCTTCTGCGTCGCCTCGTCGCGCACGTGGATGTCGCTCATCACCGCCACCTTGAGGCGTGGCGTGCCGCGCACCGTGCC
>CALAVE010000015.1 GCA_937892215.1 uncultured Porphyromonadaceae bacterium | reverse complement strand
GAGCGCACACCATGAAAGTGTTTAAGAAAACACGCGGATGGGAGAAGACCGACATCGAGGAAGCCATCAGCGAGGCACAACAGCGCATGGGCAGCAGTGATGTAGCCGTAGCCGATGAAGCAGCACTGGAGTACACAGGACTGCAACTTGCGCTGGAGTATGCCGAGAACATCAAGGACAGCAAGGTAGAGGAGCGCAAACTGCGTGAGGAAATCAAACAGGCACACGACGATGCCAGCGAGCGCGACCGTGCCACCGACAGTTACCGCCAGTACATTGCCAGTCTGCAAGAGGCAATCCGTCAGAACAAGATTGAGAGGGCGCAGAGTTACTTCGACCTTGTGGGCAGATTGTCTGACAGCCTCCGCGAGAGCATTGCCAACGCCAAGGACTTCAAGGAAGCCGAGAAACAGCGCATCCGCGAGATACAGCACAATGCCAACAGCGACATGGAGGGCAGACCGAGCAACGAACATTATAAGCCGTCGTTTGCTGACAAGTTCGTCAACAACTCGTTTGTTTCATTCGTGTTTGCTCCTCTCGCCACCTTTGACCAGATGCTGCGAATGTTCGGAGGCAAGAGTGCCAACGGTGAGGGTTATCTGTATAACCGCTTCATGAGAGGCTGGGTAGATGCACGTCAGAAAGAAATCAAGGGTGTGCGCGACAAGAATGCCATCCTTGATGCCAAAGCCGCAGAGTTGTTCGGTGGCATGGTGAAGACGTGGGGCGACCTTATCCGTCGTGTCGGCAAGTTGCCAAAAGGCACAGTGTCGTTTTGGAATGGCGGTGAAATGCAGGAGCGCGAACTGACACAGGGCAACCTCATGTATATCTACATGGTGAACAAGATGCTTGACGGACGTATGAAGTTGCGCAAGATGGGTATCACCGAGGAGAATGTGGCAGACATCGAAGAAGTGCTTGACAAACGATTGATAGAACTTGCCGACTGGTTGCAAGACGAGTTCCTTGTGCAGACGCGCAACGAGTACAACGAGACGCACAAGCGAATGTTCGGTGCTTCCATGGCCGCTATTGAGCATTACTTCCCATTGAAGATACTTGCCAATGCTCGTGCCGACAAGCCCGAAGACCTTGACAATCCCGACAAGAGCGATGGCATCAGCACCGCCACAGGCAGCATCATCAAGCGCAGACGCAATGCCCTTGCCCTTGACATTACAGGTGCAGACGCATTGAGCGTGATACTTGACCATGTGGCACAGATGGAACACTGGAACGCCTTTGCAGAGTTTAACCGCGACATCAACACGTTACGCACCTACAAGCGTTTCCGTAACCAAGTGCAGAACATGACCACCATCTACGGCAGTGGTAAAGAGTTGTGGAAGAAATTCAACGACGTTTGCCAAATGGCATCAGGAACCTACAGACCGCCTCGCACAAAGTTGGATGAAGCCGCAGTGAACTTTGCCAAGGGTGTAACGGCAGCAAAGGTGTCGTTCAGAATGTTCACAGCCTTAAAGCAGTTCCTTTCCATGCCGGCATACATTCCCGAAGCAAGAACAGACTACTTGCTGAGGAACATTGCCAACCCTGTAGGAGCATGGAAGTGGAGCATGGAGCATCTGCCAATCTTCAATGAGCGTTGGCGCAGCCGTATGAGTGGAGACCCACGTCTGTTGAAATCAGATATGGACTGGAAGATGTGGCGCACACGCATCATGCAACTTGCAAGCCGTGCTGGTATGTCGCCCAATGCCTTTGTGGATGCCTTGACGGTCTGCATCGGCGCACATTCAATGTATCAGACACGCCTTGCCCAATACCTGCGTGACGGTTACAGCGAAGCCGACGCAGAGAAGAAAGCCGTGCAGGACGCAGAGGTGCTTTACAATCAGACCCAGCAGTCAAGTGAGGGCGCATTTACCTCGACGATGCAGGTTGATAGGTCTTGGTTGTCCGTGTTGTTCACGGTGTTCCGCAATGCCTCTATGTCTTATCAGCGACAGTTGCATGATGCACTCCGTAACTTCAAACACAATCTCACACCGGGAGGGCGAGCAAGAAGCATCGAGTTCATGAAGAAGCAGTATGTGCGTGACGGTATCGACGAGGCACAGGCAGAGCAGAACGCAAAGCGCAAGTTCAGACGGCAGATGCTGAAAGACACCCTGCGCGTTGCGACATTCGGCTACATCATGCAGCTTGCATGGAACTTGGGTGCATATCTGCCATACCTGCTGTTCGGCGATGATGAAGACGAGAAGCAGAAGATGTGGGATGATGTTTGGGCGCACACCACATTTGGCAGCGTCGAGGGGCTGACAGGTGGCGATCTTATGAGCCAAGCAGGACAGATGATGCTTACAGGTGAGGGCAACCCTGCCTATCTGAGTAAGGACATGCCGCTGACAAGCGACATCATGGCAGCGTTACAAAAATTGGGCAATAGTCAGCACACAGAGGCACTGAATGACATGATTAACCTCATTGTTCAAGCGGGTCTTGGTGTGAACCCACAAAGCATTACCGACGTAGCCCTGTCTATCATGGACGCTTGCGGTGACGACCCCGCACTGGCACATGAGGCAACTATCTGTATTTCTCGTATTCTTCAAGTTCCACAAAGCCAAATCGACAAGATGTATTTCGACGAGGTAGGTCTGAGCGGTGACGAAGTGAGCAAGTACACCCCTGCACAACTTGCCGAGCGTTATGCCGAGTTCAAGGTTAAGCGTGGGCGTTTCTTCTCTCTGTGGTCATGGGACGATGAGGAGCGCATCGGGAAGTTTACCGACAAGGCAAACAAGACCATCAAGGAACGCATGGAGGGTATGGAGACTGATGCTTTGGGCGAGGCGTTTGATGCCGGAGACGAGTCGGTGCGCAGCCTTGCCTCAAAGGAACTGGCGAAGCGTAGCGGTCTTAGCAAGGCACCCCTTTCGGATTCGAAGACAGACTATAACAAGGTGTATGCTGCAAAGCGCACGTACGTGGACCTGGCTGATGACATCACCCTGGCGGAGTGTCAGTGGGATGCTGCGCCATCACGATGCGGTTGTTTTCATTCAGATTAAACATGACCTTTACTGTTTTTTCCAGCAAAGGTCACTATAAAATCACAAACCACGAAGACGGCCTTTTTCGCACGGATACTCACGAACCCTTCCTAAGTGCAAAAAAAGAGCGCAAGCTGTCGCTCACGCTCCCTGAAAAACAGATATTTAATCATTTGCCAATGTGGCGTAACTTAGAATATCTTGTAGGCGAGTTTTATCTGCAGGTTAGGCCAAGCCTTTAACCACGAGAAAACTTGTGTAATACCGGCCTCTCTGCCCGAAGATTTAATTTCCGTGCCGTTGTTCAGCACAAATTTGGGCGTGCCCCAGAAGATGAGACCAAGGTCGAAGGCTACGCTGAGGCGGTGCTTCTCTGCGATGTGCTTTCCGAAACCGATTCCCAGGTAGGGCTTTACGGCGTTGGTTTTCATCATCACGTCGATGTTACCGCGCTCGTCGGCGGTGAACACATAGTCACCGAACTTGAGTCCCACGGGACTGAAGTGGGTGTTGAATGCGCGGTTGTAGTCATCCACCTTGTTGTTTGCATCGTAGAGGAATGCAAGTGCACCCTCGTTAGTGTTGCGGAAATGGAGGAAGTTCTTGCTGCCGAAGTACAAACCTGCAGTGAAATGGAAACTCTCGTTGGTAAATGGATGAATCTCGGCAAGCAGGAATGCGTTCCAGAAGTTGGGCTTAACTGCAAGTTCTATCTTGTCGGCCATCTGAGCCCTGCGAATTGCATCGTCCTCAACGAGTGCAGATGCTGCGAGGTCTTGAGCGGTATTGATGGCTTTGAACTTTATTTCACCGAAGTGAAGTCCGGAGTATCCGGCACGTACTGTCATAAGCCGATGCACGGGCATAGTTACGTCAATACCGGTACCTGACAGACCTGTGCTGATACCAACTGACAGGTGGTTGAACAGGCCGGCAGGTGAATGCAGTTTGCTGTTTTTGTCCGTTTCGCTCTGAGCGAAGGCGTTTATCGAGCCAAGTGCAACAGCAAGTATTGCGAGTGTTAATATCCTGATTTTCATAGTGTCTTATTTGAAAAATTTATTGTTCGACTTGATGAGGAGATTAGTGAGCGACTGCGTCAGTGGACGGAATCCGTAGAGGTAGTCACTGGTGTAAGGTGTTCCGCCGTTGATGATGGCGTGCACGTAGTCGTGGCAAGCCATATCCATAGGCATGATACCTACGGTGCCCTCGTTGTTGAGCAGGTCTTCAATCACCAGCGGGTGTAGATTGGAGGCGTTAGTGATATAGCCACGGGGCGACACCTCAGTGTAGGCCGAGCAGTGGTTCACAATCCAGATGTTCTCATCTCCGGCTGTTGCTTCGCGCGCGCTATGCATCATGTCGATGACGGTTTTCTTCTTAGTTTCCATGCGCTTGTCGGTAGTGGTCTTGTAGTAGTCCTGCTTATAGAGAGTGGCCTTGATGGACATGTCTTCCATGTTGTAGATGGCGCAAGAGCGCTGTGCCGCAGGGTCGATTTCTTCATTTACATCGGGGTCTTCATCAGGCCAGTCGCAGTAGGCGATAGGGTAGTGGTATATGTCGTTTTGTGGAACGAGGTTGTATCGGCTCAGAATCAGTACCTTTCCGCGCATCTCACCCACGGTGATTTCGGGACGCCAATTTTTAATAAAGAAGCCGTCATATTTTGACTTGTCGAGTAACTTGTGGAGAAGCAAGGTCCAGTTTTGCTGACTTTCCATACCGTTGTCGGCCTGAATCTTTACGATGAAAAACTCGCTTGGGTGCTGACCGAGGTATTCCTGCATCCAGTCGAGGGCTTCCTCAAATTTCACATTCACTTCGGTGAATCCGTGGGCAAGCCTTAGAATCTGCTTTTCTTCGGGGTCGGTGGCAAGGGTATCAATTCCCACCACAGGACGGAAGTCGAAGAATCGGATTCCGTTGTTCATCTGTTCGTCGAATGTACAGAGCTGGCTGATTGCGGTCATGTTGGAGATGTTCTTTATCACTGGCAGATAGAACCCCATTCCGGTCATGGAATCGTGTGTGCCGGGGATGCTAAGTTTGCATACCTTTGTCTCATCCTTAATCATGGATAGCCAGTCGGATGCCGGTGTCGCAAGTTCGTAAGGGTACTGGATTTCGTCCTGATAGCCTTCAGAGAAGAGGAAGGGAATGTCGAGCGTTTCTTCGTTGAAAGCAACTTTCGGGTCGTCACAACTGCTCAGCAATGCCGCAGCCAAGAAGGTCAAAACGATAACGGAAAAGTTTCGTTTCATTGATTTAGTCTGTTTGTTTGTGGGCTCTATAAGATCTCATTTAGAGTCGCATAAGGGGTAGAACCCGTTATGACCACCCAACGCGACCCTCTATAATCATTGCAAATTTACATTTTTTAATTCATATTAACGTTGTACTCTGCTGAATTTAACAATAGTTAATTGGGTGACTCCGCATACAAATGTGTTGAACATAGGTATCATAGTTGAAAAACGCACCTCTTCACGAACGAGGTGCGCTTTTCGGGCTAAAATTATGATGAAGCATTTACGTGGTTTGTATCAGTTGCCGGAGCTGAAGCGAGCCTTTTCGCTTTCACCGGCCCCGCTGCCGCGCCATTTGCTGCCCGTGGCGTTGAATTTGTATCGCACGGTGACTTCTAACTGACGGGAGCCGCGAAGGCTTTTGTCTAATAGCGTGCGTGTCCCATAGTTAATCTTAATGTTATCCTGCGTGTTGAGCAAGTTGTGGCCTGCAATCTGCACGCTCAGTCGGTCGTCGAGGAAAGTTTTTGTTAGGCTGACGTATGTGTACCAGGTTGGTTTAACAATACTTAAGTTCATCTGGTCGCCCTTTGACGTGAATGATAGGTTGGCACTTGCGGTAAGGGTGGGGGTGATGCGGATGTTGTTGCTGAACTGCACGATAAATACCGGTTTCTTAGGACTTATAAATCCCGCGGGTGACTGGATCTTGCACCAGTCCTTAATCATACCTATCGACAACGATGGCTGATAGATGCCGAACTTAGGGTTAAGTGTCACCATTGATAAGATGGCGTCTGAATGATGCAGATTGGCTCGCGTTATTATTGTGGTTTCCGGATTTCCTTCGGCCTCTTCTGCCACGTTGAGTATCGCATCGCGTGTGTGCTTGTAGCGTACCGTTACGTTTATCCAACGCCACATTGCCATCAGGCTTGCCTCATTCAGAATCATTGGCTTGAGCATGGGGTTGCCCTTCTCCCATGTGAATCGGTTGGCGTAGGACACGGCTCCGCTGAGCATAAAGTAGTAGGGACGTTGTATTTTCATGCCGTAGTTTGCCATTATCTGCACCTGCCCGACCCGTGCCATTAACCCCACGCTGGGGAAAATATGATGGTAAGTGCGACTCTGGTCGGCTATCCGTACGCCGGCGTTATAGTAGTTGCTGGTTACGTTCTCGTTGCGCAGTCCCAGCCGCAACTGGCCGAACGGGAGAGGGTGTGAATACTCGGTGAAGAATGTGTAGTTGCGCTCACGATGTTCTGTGTAGGTGGTAGGAACTATTTTTTCAGGGTTAATGTAGTCATCGTTGTGATTCGTGAGGTCGTATTCCGCACCCGCCTGCAGGTTGCCGCCCCATAGTGTCCATGAGAGCACCAGTTTTGAGGCCCACAACTGATTACGAACCGTGCTGCGGCTTGTCACAGTGCGGCTTTCGCGTTCTTGGCTCATTTCATCGTTGAAATCGCTTGTGCGCTCTTTCGAGAACACATAGTCGGTGTTGAAGTCAATGCAGGTCTTGCCCATGCGGCCGTTGTAATAAGCGTTGAGTGTGTGTGGCATATTGGTCTTGGTCTCATTGTTTATCGCGTTCTCCAGATGGTCGTAGAATTCGCCGTTGGCGATTATGTCGGCCACGAAACTTCCTGTCGTCTCGTTGCGGAACCACCCCTTAGAGTCGTATCTGAACCCTATGGCATGGTTGTCGTTGAATACGTAGTTTGCGCCCAGTGAGGCATAGATGGAGCGGTGGAGTGTGTTGTATTTACTATGCTCGTCCATACGCCATTGCTTGTCGGTGTTAACTTCGAGAAAGATGTCGCTTCGGTGCAGATATCGGTCGTCATTGTACCACACACTGCCGAAGACGTCAAGTCCGTGGTGGCGGTAGTTCCAGTTGATGCCCAGATCCAGGTCGTTGTTGTAACTGCGATAGTAACTTGCCTGTGTGTTGAATGAAAAGCCTTCCCCTTGTGGACGCTTGGTCTTGATGATAATTACGCATTCCACGTCGGCCTTGTATTTTGCCCCCGGATTGGTGATAAGTTCCACGCTCTTGATATCACCGCTCTGGATTTGCTCCAGTTCGGAGTTGTCGCGCAGAATCCTGCCGTTAACGTAGATAAGCGGTTTGCCCTTACCGAACACTTCTATCCCGTCGCCTTTCTTTTGTACTCCGGGCAGGTTCTCAAGGACCTTGCTTGCCGTTCCCACGCGGCCCAGCAACGTGCCTTCCACGTCGGTGCTGATGCCTTCGGTGGTAAGGTGGTAGGTGGGGCGTGAAGCCGTCACGGTAACGTCGGCAAGCATTGTGCTCTCAGGCGTAAGTTTCAGCGTTCCGGCATCTCCCGAGGTTGTTATGACTATAGGCTGATAGCCAATGTAGGTGACTCTTATTATCGCATTTGGAGCATGGGCATTAATGGTGAATTCACCTTTCTCGTCGGTTGTGCTGCCTGTGACGAGCGTGCTGTCCGATGTGTTAAGCAGACTTACTGTGGCGAATTCTACTGCCACGTCGTTTTCATCCACTACTTTTCCGAAATAAACTGTTGCCGAGCTTATTAATGCCAATGCAGCCATAAAAATCAGGATAATGTTACGTCTCATAATAATCTTGTTGTTTCAGTGTTTGTCGTTTTCATGCATTAGACGCATTGTTAACACTGAAAAGTTGCAGCAAGGCATACAGAAACTTCCCTGAGTGTTTGGCTTCAGGTGAATTATGGGTTAATAGGTTGTTATGGGAATTTGCTAAAATTGGTCCGGCTACTGCTGCGACTCCGACAATTCGTTAGATACGAGGCCGAAGCATGCTTTTATGGAGCGACGGATGTCCTCGGCATCCTTGCCGTCACTCTTCAGTATGCTTATGATTCCGCGGATGTATTCGTCCTTGTTCTTGTAGCCACATAGTTGAGCCACATTGCTCTCCGAGAGGATTGTCTTCTGGTTGAACACTTGCAGTATCTTGCCGTAGTTGCCATCACTCTCAATTCGGTGGAATTCCCGGCAAAGTTCTTCATACATGGTGCGAGGCTTGATTTCATCCACGAGTTCGGTAAGATGATTCTCCAGAGCGTTGATGTTGCGGAACTTCATGTCGATGCGAACCTCTGCTATGTGCTTCACGCGATGGCGCACATGCTGCAGCGCCTGCTCCTTTAGTTCGCGCGACCACATGGCTATTACTGCTTGTTTTACCTTTTGCAGAACGTGGAATTCGTTCTTGTGGTTGCGTCGTGCCACAGCGCGAATAACACCATCCAGCATCAGAATGTTTTCCACTTCAGCCACATTAGGCACGAGGATTTTTTTGTTACGCAGGTATTTCACTTCCTCCGGTGTGCGTCGGTCACGGTCCACTATACCCCAACTATCCAGGTGGTGCAGTTTCTCAAGTGTATTGAATGAGCGCACCGTCTCTATCACCTTGTCGCAACTGCCCAGCGGCTTCACAGTGTATTCCGGGAAAATGAGTTGGTAGAGGCGGCTGTCGATGCTGTGCACGCTATCGCCTTCCACAAATAGCACAGGCTTGCGAGTGCCCAGAATGGCAAGGTAGATGCTGTCGTCCAGTTCCCGTCCCTTTTCAATAATCTGGTATTCCCACGTCTGGTTCGCCGGGTCGAAATTCTTGACCCAAATAGTCTGTGAATAGAGCCTTGATGAGGCAAAATCCAGGTCGTGAGTGTTGTAGATGAATGTGCAGTCGGAGCGAAGCCCCTCAATTTTGTTCCACAGGATATTTGTGATAGAGGGATGGATAAACGTTTCCGGGTCGTCCACTATAATCACGGCACCCGGCATGGCGTAAAGAACTGCCCCAATATAGTAAAGCACTGCTTTTTCGCCATCGCTCAGTTTCAGTTGCGAATAGTGGTCGGATGCCTTGTCGTTGGAGAAAAGAATCTTCCCGTTTTCACGCAGAACCTTGTTATTCGGGAAGATTTCCTGCCACACGCGGATAACTGTGTCCAGTTTTGTCTTAGGGAACTCTAAGGACTCGTTCGTGAGCAGATGTGCCTTGTAGTTCATAAGGTCGTTAAACTCATCGACGAGCATTATGTAGTACAGCTTCTCAAATTCGGTCTGCGCTGTGCTCTTCAAGTGCTGGCTATTCTCGTTGGCACGATTGAACAAGTCGCTTATAGAGCCGTGAAGGGGGGTGTCGTCCGGAATGGGGAAGGTGGACTTCAAGGCCGAGATGCGGTAAGCCTTATCGCCGCACGACTGCAGAATGTTTTCACAGAACCGACTTTTACCCGAGCCGTTGGCTCCGATAATGGTGATTTGCTTGGGGTTGCTTAGAGTCACCGGTGTGTTCACACCTGTCATGGGTGGTAATTTCAGGTCCATTTTGCGTTCTCCTTTCTACCCACAAATATACTGAAAAAAACACTATAATACATCATTTTCCGCCTAAAAAATCATTTAGGAGGTGAATATTAATGCGCTTATGGTTAGTTGTGTGAGTGTCAGCCGGCCAGCAGGCAGCGCAGAAGCATGGTGATGCCTTCGGTGGAGGCGCGTTCTATCACTCGCGAGCGATTGCCGAAGAATAGTTTCTTTTCAGTCTTGATTACTCCACCGCATCTGACGGCTATCCACACGGTTCCTACCGGTTTCTCCTCAGTGCCGCCGCCGGGGCCGGCAATGCCAGTGGTGGCTATTGCGCACTCAGTGCCGAGCAGTTTGCTTACGCCGGTCACCATGGCTATGGCGGTGGGTTCGCTAACGGCTCCAAACTGCTTCAGTGTCTCTTCTGGAACGTGGAGAACGTGCTGCTTCACTTCGTTGCTGTAAGCCACCACGGTACCTTTGAAGTAGGCCGAACTGCCGGCCACCGATGTGATTCGGTGCGCTATGTTGCCACCGGTGCAACTCTCGGCAGTGGCGAGGTTTAGCCCCTTTGACTTCAGCACTTCGCCCAAGATTGCTTCCATGGGCAGGTCTTCGGTGCAGATTACTGCCGAGCCGAGTTCGCTGAGCAGCGCTGAAGAGAAGTGTTCCATATCTTCGGCAAGGGTTTGGCCGTCACGGCTCATCCCGGTGAGGCGGAGCCTGATGTAAAGCGCAGGCTGGGGAAGGTATGCCAGGTGGATGTACTGTGGCAGGCTACGCTCATATCCGTCCAGTTTCATCGCTAAGTCCGACTCCGGGTAGCCCACAACGATGAAAGTGCGGTGGCTGATGTGCGTATCAGATGGGAAGCGATTGGTTAGCAACCGAATCACACTGCGCTCCATCATTGTTTCGGTCTCAAACGGGACTCCGGGCATACTTACAAGCACTTTCCCGTCTTTCTCAAACCACATGATGGGCGCCGTACCCACCTCATTCTGAATCACCTTGCACGAGGAAGGAACCATGGCTTGTGCTGCTGTATAAGGATTTACTTTCAGATTAAGCCGGCTAACCACCGCTTGGATATTGAGCACTGTATCATGGTCTTCAATCATTGTGCCGCCGAAGTATTCACGCAGGGTCTCCTTGGTTATGTCGTCTTTCGTGGGACCGAGACCGCCGGTCATCAGCACGCAGTCCACTTGTGCGAAAGCCTCGTTGATTGCTTGCTTTATCTGAGATGAATCATCGCTGATAACCTTCACGTATTTCGGGGCCCAGCCGAATGGCGTCAGATGCCGGGCAATCCACCCGGAATTAGTGTCGGTCACCTGGCCTATGAGCAGTTCGTCTCCAATGACAATGATGCTGTAATTCATACTATTGTGATTAAATCGTTACCCGTGAGAACGGCGGTTCGCTGATGTCCATAAACTTACCCTCAATGAACCGGAAATGCCCGGCCACTGCTATCATGGCGGCATTGTCGGTAGTGTACGAGCGCTTAGGGATGAACGCCGTGATGTGATGGCGGTCGGCATAGTCCTGAACTGCGTTTCTAATTGCTGAATTTGCCGAGACACCCCCGCCTATGGCTATGGTTTTTATGCCAGTTGCCTTAATCGCTTTTGCGAACTTGTCCATGAGAATATCTATAATAGTCTTTTGCAGTGACGCTGCGAGGTCGTTGATGTTCTTCGACACAAAATCTGGGTCTTCCTTAACTGCATCGCGCAGGGTGTAGAGGAATGATGTCTTGAGTCCACTGAAACTGTAGTTGAAATCAGGAATGTGAGGCTTGGCGAACTTGAAGCGGAGCGGGTTACCTTCCTGTGCGAGACGGTCAATTACCGGTCCGCCGGGGTAGGGAAGTCCCATAACCTTGGCGCACTTGTCGAAAGCCTCGCCGGCCGCATCGTCGATAGTCTGTCCCAGAATTTCCATGTCGTTTGGCGCATTAACCTTGATTATCTGAGAGTTGCCGCCCGAAATCAGTAGGCACAGGAAAGGGAAATCAGGGACTTTGGTGTTCTCATCTTCCTTGATGAAATGCGCCAGGACGTGGCCGTGCAGGTGATTAACATCGACCAGCGGAACATTCAGTGCCAGCGCCAGTCCCTTGGCAAACGAGGTGCCCACATGAAGCGAACCGGGTAGTCCCGGGCCACGGGTAAATGCGATGGCGCTGATTTGCGACTTGCTTATTCCGGCTTGCCGAATAGCCTCGGACACCACCGGAACGATGTTCTGCTGATGTGCTCGAGATGCCAGTTCGGGAACCACTCCGCCGTAAGCTTCATGGACTTTCTGACTCGCGATTACGTTTGAGAGAAGTACACAGTCCTTAACTATTGCGGCCGAAGTGTCGTCGCATGAGGACTCAATTCCAAGAATGATATTGCTCATAGTTTATGTTTCTTAAAATCTTACACCGGCTGTCAGTGTGACATCGGATGTTGAACTATATAGGCTGTTTTGCGAACTCTTGAACCAGTGGCCGTCGGTTATGGCGTGAAGGCCGTAAAAGAAACGTCCGCGGTTATATACAAGGGCGAGTTTTGCCCTTAAATTGGTGGAGAATAGTGTCTTGATTCCGTCGGAGGACTCACTCCGTGACCTGCGGAGCCCGAATGCCGGAATGGCGGTGGCGTTGAGAAGCCAGTTCTTGTGAAACACCCAGTTATAGGCATAGCCCACCGAGACGCAGTAGTCATTGTACCGGAACCAGTACAAAGTCTGGCCATTAGGAAGATATTCCTTCAGGTATTCGGGTAATTCGGCAAAATCCATACTGAATTTCTGGTGATCGAACGCAAACCCCAGCACAAATGAGCCTGCACTGCGTTGCTGAATCTTTGAGAAGCAGTAGGCTGCAGCCTGCGCGTATTTCTTGTGGTTAAAGTAATAATATCCGTATATGCCGTAGCAGTCATCGGAGTGAATACCATTGAATTTCTGGGTGAACCAGTAACGGTTCTTATATTTGTACTCCCCGAAACGGTGAATCTTGGTGGGGTTGGAGTTGCTCATCATGTAGAAATCCAGTGAAAAGCGTGCGCAAGTGAACGAAAAGTCCATACGCTTGTGTTTCGCTTTTTCGCCGCTTATCAGGTGAGAAATATCGAACATATACGCGTAACTTACGGCCATAAACGCCAGTTGCGCACCAACGCTGCTTGTGGGCGTGGAATTCATCATAATTTGCATTCTGCTTGTTGACAGATGCCCGATGTAACTGTTAATCCAGTTGTTATTCTTAATCATGAATTTCCAGTTCTTGCCGGTTGGGTGCACGTATGTGGAGTCGTAGGTGTTGAACGTCCTGTCGCCCCATCTGTACACCTTCACGCAGAAATCCAAGAACCGCGGGTAGGTGATAGTTGTGTCGTTGATATTGAATCTGTGCTTTTTGATAGCATCTTTCCAGAATATTTTTTCCTTTGGCGAAGTTACAACACTTGAAACTGTATCATTTGCTGGCAGAACCCGCACTGTGTCGGCGTATAATGACACTAGAGAATCGTTGCTCAGCGCAAGACGGTTCTCCGTTTGAGCTGTTATTGCCAGTGGAATTACGATTATGGTCAGCAATATGTTCCTCACAAACGTCATTATTTCGTGATTGAGTCGTTCTTTACCGTATCGTTAGGCTCTTTGTTCTTCGACTTTTTCAAAAAATCGAACGGCTTGTCGAAGTCGTGCTTGAACACAATGCCTACGCCCTGTGTTGTCATAGCGTTACGTATGGAATAGTTCTGGTCGTTGAAGTGATTGTATGCTTTAAGACGTATTGTGCCCTTTTTATTGAGCAGATACTGAATGTCGAAGTCGCCTATGAAGTTAGAGCCTCGGTTGTTGTAGGTGTTGTCGCGGTAGCCGAAGTTCCCGTTGAGCAGAAGGCGGTTGTTAAGTAATTGACTGGAAAGAGCCACGTCCACGTCAATGTCGGAGAAGTCACCCTTCTGTGAGCGGAAGTTAGGTGCAATGGTCCAGTTCTCGCTGATTTTCCCCAAGATGTTGGTCAGTTGTGAAGAGATTGTGGACGAAGCCACCGACGACAATTCGTTATTGTTAGAACTTCCGTTCATGTATTCAGGTGTATAGAATCGGTTAAGTGCCAGCAGATAGATAATCTGCCTGTTCATCATATCATCGGTGCTTATTATGCTCTTAATCTTATGATAAGCCTCCGATGATAGGGTGGGGAACTGCAAGTCGAAGTTGATATCGGGCTGGTTAATGGCACCGTTGGCCTTGAGGATTGCATGGACCGGAACGCTTGTGCGATTCATGTCGGGGTCGCTGGCAAACGATTCGTCAAGGTCGCGTACGTTGGCGTTTATGGCGTAGGTTGCCTGGATGTTGAGCTGGGCATCGTATGGGTCTCCGTGGAAACTGATGCTGCTGCCTTCGTTAATGGAGAATTCCTTGATGATAATGTCTTGCAGCGTGAAGGTGTAACCGCCTTTCTCTATGGCGTATCGTCCGTAGATGCCAAGGCTTTCGTTGGAGTTGTCGTAGGCGAGTCTGATGTGACCGGTTCCTGTGCCCTTGATTCTGTCGCCTGTTACAGGGTCCATAACAACCACCATCTGCACGTTGGGGTTGATATCCATCTGCAGGTCTATTATGTAGTTTGACGGCGCGCTGTTGTTCTGTGTAATGACAGATTGTGTGAGCAATCGCACAATCTCAGGAATGGTGTCTTGGGCTTCTGACACAGGCGGTGCGTTAAGGATGTTGCGGTCGCGGTAAGTGATGAATTTGTATTCCGCAGCCTGTTCTTTCCCAGAGAGGACGAAATTAAACTTGCTATTGGGGGCTGTCTCCATGTTTACGTTCACTTTCACCACACCAGGTTCGCCTGTTATAAAGGCAGAACCGTTGCCATAGATGGTCCCCGACCATCGTTCGCTGTCGCTTGGAGGTACGTCGTAGCATAGCAGGTTAGATGCCTTGGTGATTGCGAAATTGAAAACCGGGTCGTGGAAGCAGTTGTGTTTAAGCCAGCCGCCCAGCATAGCGGTGTGTCCGTCGCGGTCGTGAACCACCACATTGTCGAACTTGATAAGTCCGGGCTTCATGTGGACTGAGTCGGAGCATGTGTAATAGACGTTGGTGTAGCTGACCTTGATTTTTAAGTCCTCTCCATAGATGTCACCGTACATGTTGATATCATGGAAGTTACCGTAGAGTACGGCTGTGCCGGATACCTTGCCCGAGACGTCGCTTGAGAACGCAGCCATGAAAGGCTTCATGAATTCCAGGTTGGCGCGTTTGGTGTTAAATGTGAGGTAAAGCGAATCACAACCTGTGAAAATCTTTCCGTTGATATATGAATGGTCTCCGTTAGCCTGACTTATATCTGCATTGATGGCAACGGCCTTAACGTCATGTTCCCAGTGGCTCTCTATGTCGGCATCGCCCATGATGGCGTGATTGTAGGCAATGTTCTTCACGTGCAGGTTGGGCGTGGACAAGCGTGGTGTGCCTGAGAACAGGTCGCTGCAGTAGAAGTTGCCTGTGGCGCGACCTCCAAACATCACATTGTCAATCGCAAGTGTCTCGAATATGTAGTCGAGGCTCATATCGTTAAGTGATACCTGAATCTTATCCTCAGGATTTTTTGATGCCGCACCTTCAATGTGGACAAATTGCTTCTCATATTCGCCATGCAGGTTTTCCACACGTATGTTCCCATCGTTTATGGCAATGTGTCCTTTCTGAACCTGCCAGGCAGTGTCGTTAAATACTATGGCGGTGGGGTTTACGGTTATGTCGGCGTCAATCTTGTTACTTGCATTACGGCTCAGTAATGACGACAGACTTAGTTTGCCCGAATAGTCGTGCTCTCTATTCATTTTCCAGTTTACAATGGCATCCACTCGGTCGTTAACACCGTTAACGTAGAGTTGTGTTGCCACTTTGCCGCTCTTGAGCGGGAAAATAGTGTTAAGTGTAACGTTAATGTTCTTATCTGCGCTATCGAGCGAAGCGCTTAGGTTTGTACCCTCAATTATCTTCTTTCCCTGAATTAAGTAGGGTGCGGATGCGTTCAGGAAAAACTCGTTACTTGGTTCGTTGATACTGCCGTTAATACTGATTTTATCGGCGATGCGAATGGGGACTTTGAAAAATTCTTCAAGTTGCTTACATGGAGAGAGTGTGAATTTATAGTTGAGGATATTACTGGCCATGTAATCAGGACTCTCGTTGTTGGCAAGAATGCTTGGAATGGCAGATGAGACTATTCGTTTCACCGACTTAACTATGGTTTTGGCGTTGAAATCGCCCCAAACAGTTCCGTTAAGTATATCGGAATTGAGGGTGATGGTTCGTTGGTCGTCATCGTTGTTGGCTGTTAGCGTGATGTCGCTGATTTGGATGTTTCGCTGCTCTTGCCCGCTGAACGCAAAATCACTTATATTCACTGTTCCGGTAATATTGTTGATGTCATTACCGTGAAGATTGGCTATGATGTTGCCCGACATACTGTATCCGGGATATTTTTTAGTGAAATTGAGCGCATGCAGATTCAGTTTCTGTAGCTGAGAGTTCAAGGTGTACTCTGAGTTCTCACGGTCGAGTAGTGCGCTTCCGTTGAGAGCCAGTGAAATGTTCTCGTCGTTCACGTTGATTGAAGCGTCGTAGTTGTTGCCGTCGGCCGTTGCTTCCAGCGAAATGTCATGGTATCGGTAGCCGTTGAAGTCAATGAATGGGACGCTTGCCGTGATGTCACCTGACGCGAGACGGTTGTGCAGGGTGAGCGCCACGTCGGCTTCAAGGGCAACTTCGTTGAGATTCACCTTTGGAAGGTTAACCAAGTTGCCAATCTTAAACGATTCAGTACTCACTTGTGCCGTGACATGCTTAGTGTGTGCGTCGCCTGCCAGAGCAACGTCCAGATTAATTTCACCCAGCGATGATGCCAACAGGCCTTTCGCGGCCACGTTTTGGCCCTGATAAGCCACTTTGCCGGTAAATTCCAAGTCACCCACAGTCCCTATTATGCTTTTCGCCTTTGACGACAGTCCCGGCAGTGCCTTGGTTACAGTGTCGATAAATGGTGCTTTAGCCGAAAACTGAATCGAAGGTATATCAATGCTTCTGTCGCTACCAAGGACTTGAGAAACAGAGCCATGTGTCTTCAGCGATAATTCATCCTGGTCGGTCTTAACAGAAAAATCGGTGACGTGGAAGTCATTTACTGAGCCCATAACGCTCAGGGTGAAATTCACGGGCATAGTCAGCTCTTTGAGCACCGGGCTGAAGCATTTCAGGTCCGATGGAGTGATGTGGTTGTCGGCAAATGTGAGATTCAGATTTATATCTTTCAGTTCTTTGCCTAAATTTTTCAGGCTTGAGAATTTCACGGAGAAATCGTTGGGTGAGATGTATGAGCCCGGAAGTGTGATATTAAAGTCGTTGACCTTGATTAATGTGTCGGTTATGGTAGCGTCAAGTGAGAGGTTGTTGAGCGTTAAGCCACTTTTCTCATTGAACGACAGCCGTTTCAATTCAGCGTAATAATAATCGTTCTTGATTGTGGGCAGTGCCAAGTCGGCTCTTAGGTCGGTTATCTCGATGTGATTCTTATCGAATTTACCTTCGGTCGTGGGTTGGTCCAGAACGTCGTATGCGATTTTGCACTGTCGTATGACAACATTGTATAGCGTCACGTCATATTTAGTTGGCTCTTTCTTGTCCTTAGGCTTGAACGCGTCAATGATGAACTGGATATTAAGCGGACTGTGGGGTGTGTCTTTGGAAATGTTGCCGTCAAGACCTATTATCTCGGCAAAAGTGAATACCAGTCGTCTGTTGATAAGCAGATTATATATGCTGATACCGGCACCGAGCTTGCTAATGGTGACCATGTGATGGCCTTGCTGGTCGGGCACGGAAACGTCTTCGAGCAGCAACTGGTTGAAAGGCTTGAAATTGACTTTCCCCACTGTGACGTCAGTACCCAGAAGCTCGCTAAGTTCCTTCTCGCCACGTTCTTTGAGCGATTTCTGAACCGATGGAATGGATAGTGTAAGATAAAGTCCCGCCGACACTCCTATAATGGCGACAAGCATCGTAACCACTGTGGAGCGGAAAACGTTATATGTCTTTTTTATTACACTTTTTGCATTCATCCGGACTGAATCAGATTATAATATCATCGCACATTTTTAGCCACATGGCGGCAGAAGCGTCACTGGGCATTCTCCAGTCGCCTCGCGGTGAAAGGCTTATGCTTCCCACCTTAGGCCCGTCGGGCAGACACGACCGCTTAAACTGCTGGCTGAAAAATCTGCGGCAGAACACCGTGAGCCATTTCTTGATTGTCTCTGGCTCAAAATCACTACCGAATGCGTGCTTGGCGAGGAAGAAAATCTTCTCGGGCGAATATCCATGTCGGAGCATATTGTAGAGGAAAAAATCGTGCAATTCGTATGGCCCTATGATGTCTTCAGTCTTCTGCTTTATGTTTCCACTCTCATCGGCAGGGGTGAGTTCCGGACTGATGGGGGTGTGCAGCACGTCGAGCAGTGTCTCGTGGATTCTTGTGCCTTGTGGATTTGACTTGTCGTCGATTGAGGCGAACCACATAATCAGTTGTCGCGCAAGGGTCTTTGGAATGCTTCCGTTTACGTTGTACATGGACATGTGGTCGCCGTTGTAAGTGGCCCATCCAAGGGCCAGTTCCGACAAGTCACCTGTGCCAAGTACCATGCCGCCCACCTTGTTGGCGTAGTCCATAAGGATCTGTGTGCGTTCGCGTGCCTGACTGTTCTCGTACGTGACATCGTGGTTCTGTATGTCATGGTCAATGTCGGCGAAATGCTGAATAACCGCGGGCGCTATGGAGATTTCCTTTACCGTGACGCCAAGTGTTTCCATCAGAGCGATGGCGTTAGAATGGGTGCGGCCGGTGGTCCCGAATCCGGGCATGGTGATGCCGTAGATGCCCTTGCGGTCCAGCCCCAGCTTGTCGAATGCCCTGATGGCAATCATAAGAGCAAGCGTGGAATCAAGTCCGCCTGATACACCTATTACCAGTGACTTGCAGTGGGTGTGCTCCAGTCGTCGCATCAGCCCTTCGGTTTGGATATAGATGATTTCCTCACAGCGATTGCTCAGATGCTTTGAGTCGGAGGGCACGAATGGCAGTTTGCGTATTGTGCGTTCCAATGAAGTCTTGCTGAAATCCAGCGGCCTCAGTTCGGTATCAAAGATTCTGTATGGGCGCGCGTGCCGGCCTAAGGAGTCGGCAAAAACACTGTTAGTGCGTCGCTCGTTGTCAAGAGCTTCTATGTCAATGTCGGCGACAACCATTTGTGGCTTGGCCAGGAACCGCTTGCCCTCCCTGAGGATTGTTCCGTTCTCGGCTATGATGGCGTTTCCGCTGAATACCAGGTCGGTGGTGGATTCGCCATATCCGGCCGAAGCATAGATGTAGGCTGATATACAGTGCCGGCTCTGATGCTTTATGAGGTCCACAAGGCAGTTGTGTTTGCCTGCAAGTTCGTTAGAGGCTGATAGATTAACGATAACGTTTGCTCCATTTATTGCGGCAATAGAGCTGGGAGGGATTGGAACCCAAAGGTCTTCACAGATATCAACGGCAATCTTGGCTTTTCCGGCATTGATGATGAGATTAGTTCCCAGAGGCACTGAACGACCGCCGATGCAAACCTCCGTGATGTTGCTCGCCGTCTTACCGCTTGTGAACCAGCGCTTCTCGTAGAACTCTTTGTAATTGGGAATATAAGTTTTGGGGACAGCCCACATTAGTCCGCGGTTAGCAGCCACGGCACAGTTCAGAAGCATTCCTTGCACCCTGAGCGGAGCGCCCACAATGACCATGATGTCTTGAGCGGTAGCAAAGTCACAAATTTCGCTAAGGGCGTTTTCGGCCTTGCTAAGGAGCAGTTCATTCCCGAATAAGTCGGCGCAGGTGTAGCCCGTAACGGCAAGTTCAGGAAATACTACAATCTGGGCGCCGGCATTAGCAGCTTCTTCCGTCATCTGCTTAATCTGGCTGAGGTTGAAGTCCACGTCGGCCACGTTAAGCGCCGGAACGGCCGAGGCCACTCTTATAAAGCCGAAATCGGGCAATGGGGTATTACAATTTTGAGTCATAACGTTATCATTATCGCGTTTAACCTACAAAGTTAAGCAAAAAATGCGAGACTCAAGCTATCCGGTGGCATAAACTCTCGGTAAATCTGCGAAAAGATACAGAAAAGATATCATACAAGGTATGACTATGGTGGGCAGGAAGGGTAATGTGTTTGAACACAAGTTATCACAAATCACACGCGAATTTGGGATGATTAACACTGTATTCAGTGGTGGTAAATTGCGCAAAACAGCGAGGCCCCGCGCACACTTGCGAAGGGCCTCCATACATGATTTATTTCTTCTGTTTACACGCCCAGGATGATGTTGGCCAGTTTCACCACGTCGGTCACGTCCACGCTGCCGGAGTTGTTCACGTCGGCGTTGTCCACGATGAATGAGTTCGGGATAGAGCCCATGACATAGTTGGCGATGCCCACCACGTCGGTGATGTCGATGTCACCGTCGCCGTTCACGTCGCCGTTAAGACCACCCTGGCCGCTCCAGTTGATGCGGGCAACGCTGTCGTCAAGCGGATGGCGACTACCGTCCTCTTCCACTACAACGCTGTTGGTCAGTTTGAGTTGGCCGCTGACGAAACTGGCAGAGGCAGTCACTTCCATGGTAAGAATGGCACCGCTGTTACCCGAGAACAGCCTTGAATTCTGCGATGTCACAAAGGCGCGGATTGCCCCGCTGGCCAGCAAGTTGGCCGAAATCACATGGTCGCGCCCTTTCCTTGAAGTCAGGTCGATTATGTATTCATCATCCTCCTTGTCGATAGTGAGGCCTTCCGGCAGGACGATATCGGTCTGCAAGGCGCAGTATTCGGTGGTGTTGTCGAGGACGATTTCTATTGTTTTAGTCTCATTCGGCTTGATTTCGAAATTGTTCACATACAGCCGGTCTTCAGCATACATCGTGGCGATACCGAGAACTGCAAGTGCTGTCATAAAATATCTGTGTTTCATCTTTTTATGAAATTTTTAGTCGATTAGATATGTTTATCACTAATTTTGTATAATCACCTCAGGAGTGATGCGGCCAATAGCCCTTTGAGTTATCCCCACAAGGTCGCCAAGGTCGATGTTTCCATTATGGTTCACATCGGCGGCATCGTTATAAAATTCTGTCACTCTTTTACCGATAAGTTTGTTGGCCGTGACCACATAGTCAGAAACATCCACTATTCCGTCGCCATTGGCATCGCCCAGCAGATGTGCCCGTGAGATGTTGACCAGCAGAACACTCTCGTTGAGGTAAAGCAACTCGCTTGAGGGCTTGGCGGCCGATGCGTTGCGTGCATAAATGTTGTGGTAACCGAGAGGCATGTCTGCTGTGCTCAGTCCTATGCTGAACACAATTCCGCTGTTCCCTTTGAGGTTCTTTCCCGACGGCGATGACACCAGGATTGTATAGGTGTTCGTCGCGGTGCAGTTGACAGTAACAGCGTGGTCACGTCCTCGGCGTTCCTCATTGAGGATTACGTCATACCCGTCGGAGCCGGTAGTGACCTTCATTCCCTGAGGCAGGACAATGTCGCACTTCACCGCTGAGACGTCGTCAATATTGTCGAGCCCTACATCGAGCCGTGCCAATCCGGTTCGCAACATGGGATTGCTCTCAAACGCCATCGACAGGCGATATCCGTCAGTCACGTCATTGATGTGTTCAAACTCTTGCCATACCGCCGCAGCCCTGTATGCGTCACTTGTGCCGAGAGGCACAAACAGCAGGCACTTAGATTTATCCACGCCATCGAAACTGTCACTGCTTACATCGACAGTCAATGGATTGGGCATATTCACGTTGAGAACACCCAGGCTTGTACATTTACTGAAAGAGCCGGTGCCGATTGAGCGCACATTCAGTCCCAGGGTCGCTGACTTCAGCGCGGTGCATCCCATGAAGGCGCTTCGTCCTATAGACTGAACCCCATCGCCACAATAGAAGTTGGCCAAAGCCGAGCAACCGGCGAAAGCGTAGTTACCGACTGATGTCACACTCAGAGGTAATTCCAGAGATGCCAAAGCAGTTTCGCTGAATGCGTATTGCCCGATGGTCTTGAGTTTCGCCCCGAGGGTCAACGAACTGAGTTTTTCGCACCCGAAAGCGGCATAGTCACCTATTGTGACTACTGAAGACGCTACATTAAGGGATGTGAGAGAGGCACACTCATAGAAAGCGTAGTCACCAATGGCAGTAACGGTGTATTGCTGATTGATGTAAAACACCTTCTCAGGGATGGTTAAATCGGTTGTTCCCGGGTAGTTGTTACCGTACTTTGTGTAAGTCACGGTAACTGTGTTGCCGTCGCTGTTGATGTTGTAGGCAATGTCGCCGGCCATGAAGTCATAGGCCGAGGCTGTAACAGCGGAGAATAACGTTAAAAGGATTATTACAAAATGTTTCATTTTATAATGATTTTAGAAACGGATTTTCTTAGTGGTGCCGTTGAAAGTGGCGATGATGATTTCGCCATATCCGGCGCTAACGGGATAGACATTACGGCCTGCGGCTACGGGAACGTTCTGCGAGATGCCGTTTATGCGAACTATCTGCGCCATTCCCGAGACGGGGCTCTCGATTACCAGACTGCCATTCTCGGCATAGATCCTCACGTGGTCGTAGGCCACCTCGCCAATGCCCGAAACCTCCGTCAGGTCGATGAGCAGGTCGCTCTGTGCGCTATGCTCAGTCAGGGAGCGCTCGGTCATGGTCACGCCGCTTATTTCCATCGGTTCGCCGTGGCGCGCGTTGCCGCTCAGCGTGAGCGTCAGTACACGGCCGGTGCCGGCCGCTATCTCAGCGGTGCCGAATGATGAGAGCAGCACCCGAGCCATGCCGTCGGCATAGCCACATGCCGCCTGCAGGGATTCGGTCCGCTCAGTGGCCGCCGCGTTCTCCAGCGTAACGCCCTGAGGCAGTTTCACGTCGAACTGCAGGGCAGCCAGCGGCTCGTCGTTGTCGATGTCGATGGCCACCACAGTCTTGCCAGGACTTTTCTCAATCACTTCGGCCGAAAGGGCGTAGTCAGCGCCCGGAACCGCTATCGCGGGAGCCATCGCGAAGTCGCTGCCCACTGAAGGCTTGTACTCCTTGTCGCGCAACTCGAGGCCTATATTGGTGATAGCCACGAGGTCGGTGACGTTGATGGCGGTGTTGCCGTTGTAGTAGGCATTAGCCGCGTCGGTGAAGAAACGGGAGCCTGTGCTTCGGCCCAGGATATAGTTGGCTGTGGCCACATAGTCGGCCACATCCACCTCCGCGTCGGCGTTGGCATCACCCACGAGGTAGCACAGACGTACCGTGGAAGATGCGGCAGACGCGCTGTGCTGGGTCTCGTCAGGTTCCGCTAATACGATGTCGCTAACGCTTATGGCATAATCACCGGTCCCGGAATGGTATTGTTCCACCTTTAACTCGATGTTCATGTGCAGGATATCCCCGGTGTTGCCCTTGAAGGTCTTGTTGGTCGGCGAGGAGATGAGCACAAAGTACTTGTTGCCGCTACGTGACTCAACCGACACGCTGTGGTTGCGAGCCTTCCGGGCGTCATCCAGCCACACGTCGTAGTCGCCGTAGGAGTCCTTGACAGGGGAGACGTTTGAGGGAAACGCGATGATGAACTGGGTACCTGAGATTTCGTTACGGTTATCCAGTGAGACCGACAGTTCATATGTAAGATTCTCTGAACCACGCACGTGAGCCACATTAGGCGCGATGGTAAATTCATACTCGGGGCGCACTGTCACTTCGCAGGATGCACTGAGGCTTGTCCCGTCGGTGGTCGTTGCGGTAATGACAGCGGTTCCGAGGGCTTTAGCGGTGACTATGCCATTTTGGTCAA
>CALAVE010000014.1 GCA_937892215.1 uncultured Porphyromonadaceae bacterium | reverse complement strand
TACTTCGGTAGAGGTGGGTTCGCTTTCTTGAATTCATCGTTAACTTTCCCGATACAACGACCCCAAGCCTCGGTGAAACCGGCTTTGAAGAATGTGTTGGCAATATTTTTGTTGCGTGGGCGCGATCTGTGCTTTCCAAGAAGATTTTCCATCTTGAAGCCTTCCGGCAAAAGTTCCTCATTTTTTTGCTTAGAAAAAGAAAAAATAGCCTAATATGTCGCACGGTGTGGTTAATGGGGTGACTCGAGGGCTTTGAGGATGGCGTCGGCGAGCAGGGCACCCTGTACTTCGTAGCCGGCTTCGACGCAGTGCAGGTGGTCGCGGCTATTCATAAGTCCGGCACTAATCCAGCGGTTAGCGGCACCCGCTCCACCGGCCACTTCGTAGAGGTCCCATGTGGCGATGCGCTGCTCACGCGCAAATGCCAGGATGATGTTGCGCACAGAGAGGATTTTCTCGTTCACGGCATAGGACGTGACCGTGCGAGCGCGGTGTCGGCGCGTTTTCCGCCCCACAGTGCGAGTGACCTTGTGATGGCATTCCATGGGTGTGGTGAGCAGGAATTTCACGTGCGGATTGGCGTTGCGTATGGATTTGATGAGAGCGCGGATGTTAGCGAGAACACCGGAGATATTGCCAAAGGCCTCGTTAGTTCCCAGCGAGATGATGACGAGTTGCGGCTCCAGCACCTGCAGTTGCTGCGCAAAGTTGGGCACGGCTAGATATGAGGCGTAGGTGGCTCCGTTGTTGCCTATGGAACTGACCACCACGCCGCAGGAGTCGGAATGGAGGATAACCCCGTAGAAAGCGCCTTTAGTGGGGACCGACATCGACACGGAGTCGGTGTAATGGTCCAGCGGATAGGTGGTGGCCCACTTGGAGCGGGCGCGTCCGAAGACCATGTTGTCGCGAATCAGCGCCGAGCCATATCCGGCATCCTCTCCGTGCAGCAGAGTCACTGCCGTGAACTTGTCGCGGGCATACTTGGCCCTGACAGAAATCACGGTAACAGCGCTGTCGGGGACGGCAGCGACACCGGTAACGCCGGGGGTAACAGCCCAGGGGCGCGCACCCACCAGGCGAGACTTGGCTTGAACGCCGCAGTTGAGCTTAAGGATATAGTCGCGCGGTTCGTTAGTCTTAACTATGTTGAGGGCGGCAAGGAGGCCACGTCCACCGTTTCCGTAAGTATCCTGCAAGGCGCGGCGCACAGCCTGCGTGACAATTCCCGGCTGAATGTGCGAGTCGCCAATCTGCACCACACCCACCTGCGAGTCGCAGGCCAGCATGGCACTGCTCAGGTCGCGCCAGTTGTCGCCGTTGAACTCAATTCGGTTAGCGTTAAGGTTAAGAAACGTCAGCGGGTTCCCGTCGGCATCGGTGAATTCGGTGGCTCGTGCCGAAACGGCAAGAGTCATTATGCAGAAGGCAAGTATGAGTGGGAATCGTGTCATAAGAGGTAATGAATTCAACGCTTAGTGAATGTGATGCTGTGCTTGCCGGGAGCGAGGCGCGCTGAGCCGCCGCTGATTACGTAGCCGTGGGGTGGGGTGATGTGTGCCACAACGGGCGATTCCAGTTTCAGGTTAATCTTGCAGCAGTTGGCCTTGATTTCCATCTTTATGTCGCCGTGCCCGGTGGGGACAACGGTCTTGACGTCGGTGAGTCCGCAAAGTTGTGGCGCGACGTTTATCTCGGCGAAGCCCGGTTTCGCCGGAGAGATGCCGGCGATGTAGCGCGACAGGATGATGAGCGGTCCTCCACTCCAGGCATGATTGAGCGACCACATCCCGGAGTTTGCGCTCATGTCGTGTAGGTCGAATATTTCCCATAGCGTGGAGCAGTCGGCCGATATCATTTCGCCGTACCGCGTGAGCATACGCTGCAAGGCTTCCTGAGTGCACCCCATCTCGCACATAGCCTCCAGCACATAGCGTTCCATATACGGGCTGGCGAACTGAGTGGTGGACAGCACATTGAGCAAAGCCGGAAATTCCTGTGCGGTTGCCACTCCGGCCAGAACGGCTAGAGCCTGAACGCGGTCATCGGGGCGACCCTCGAAACCGGGGTCTTTGAATGCGTAACCGTTCCACATGGAGTCGCGAAAGGCTTGGCGCAGCGACTCGTTCCGTGTGCGTGCCCAGAGAGCCTCGGCGTGCTCGCCAATCACTTCGCACTGGCGCGCATAGTATTCAAGCGTTATGGAGTACCACAGTTGGCACATGGCCTGCATATCCTGGTTAGTTCCCCAGTCGCCCCAGTCCCATGCTCCCTTGCGGTAAACCACAAGGCCCGACGGCGTGAACTGCCACTTGTGCATATATCGCTTGTAGGCCTGATGGACGCTTCGCAGGGTGGCGATGTCGCCGCTACCCATGTAGTAGTTCCACGTGCCAAGCCCCACGGCCGCCATAGTCTGCATGGGAAGTTCCTTCTTCCAGTTTCCTTCGGGAACGGGTGCGTACATCACACTATCCGGGCGCTGCCACTGCGCCAGTTCCAGAAGGCACTTGCGCGTGAGGGCTGTGGCCGAGGGTGAGAGTGCGTAGAAAGTCTCCACCAGTTCGTTGGTCACATCGCCTATCCACTGCGCCCGTTCACGGTCGGGGCAATCCATGTAGTTGTCGCGCATAGTGACGTAGAGCGTGCGTTGCGACTTTAGCCAGAGCGAGTTGAGCCGCTCGTCGTCGCACGAGA
Organism: uncultured Porphyromonadaceae bacterium; assembly: GCA_937892215.1. Classification (GTDB taxonomy): domain Bacteria; phylum Bacteroidota; class Bacteroidia; order Bacteroidales; family Muribaculaceae; genus Sodaliphilus. Next base: position 23,574 of record CALAVE010000014.1, on the reverse strand, counting down.
AACGTCCGCTCAGTTCGCAGTCATATCCGGTCTCGCGGTATTTGAGTTCCAGCACCTGCACGTTCTCAGGGATAGTGTAGATGACCTTGTGCCCGTTCATCCATCCGGGGCTCTCAAATTCCTGAACGCCGTCGCGAGTGACATAGACGGCGCGAACATTTGGCGGTCCTCCGCCCAGATAGTGGTCGGTGCAGATGTGAATGGTGTCGCCGCGGAGGGCCTTAACCTTGAGATACGGTGTGACCTGCGCGTTGTAAGGTAGGGTGCAAGTGTACTTGTCGCCGCTTTGCTCTACAGAGAGGTATTTCTTCATCCCGTAATCCTTCCACATGGGGATGGGACGGGCTACGAGTGTGTTCCAATCGGCCTGCTGCAGAGAGATTTCCTTAGCCTGCTGCCACTGCGAGAAGTCGAAGTCGGGGGCAGTGAAAGGGATGTCCTTGGAGGCATCGAAGCCGATGTTGGATTCGCTCAGGCGGTAGTTGGGAATCTCACCGTCGGGCAGGAAGAATGCGGGGTGCAGGGCTGTGCGCCACGGTTCGTCGGGCACGGCCTGACGTCCGTTGACATTAAGGTTGAAGAACAATCCCGGTGATACCGTGGAGCGGTGGCTGAACCCCTGTTTTCCCCAGTACCACACCAGCACCTCCACGTGGTTGCGTCCGCGTCGCAGATTCTTGAGCGAAACGGAGTCAACGTAGGTGTCGGTGGGGTTAGGCCCCCTTTTGAGAGCACCTTCGGCAATTTCCAGTTTGCCGTTGACCCAGAGCCAATACTTGGAGTCGGCGGCAATTTTCAGGAAGTTGGAAGAAGGCTTCTCCGACAGAGAGAACACGCTGTGGAACACAATCCACTGGCTGGTGTCGGGGCGCTCAGGACTAAGGAGCACACCTGCGCGAGCCGCGATGCAGCCGGCAAGGCAAAAGCCTAAATATAAGATTACTCTACGCTTCATGTGGCTGATGATTAGGGAAATAGAGAGTCGATGCCTGTGAGTTCGGCAATTCGGTTAAGAAGCCTGCATTCCTCGTCGGCCACGTCCTCGTCGGCATCCATAACGGAACTGAGCAGCGAGGCCACATACCGCTTGCTGTCATCGTCCATTTTGCGGACCACTTCGCAGGCGTGACGCGGATTGAGCCTCATTGCCAGGGCAAACTCGTCCTCGGTGATTCCGAGCAGTTGGTTGATGTGGTTAGAGGCTACGAGTTCCTCAAACTGCACGATGTTGTCGGCATTAATCATCTCAATGACCAGGCAAATCACTGCTTCTCGCTCTGTCTTGCTGAAATCGGGTATCATAATCTCAAATTAGTGAAAATGCAAAGTTACTAAAAAGAGATGAGTAATGCAATATCACAGGCGCGAGCCGTGAATATTGAAAAAGTGGATTTATAAGGGTCGGCGGATTAGAAGTCGTAGCCCACGGAGACGAAGAAATTAACGCGGTGGGTGTAACTGTTCCAGCCTATGGATGCGCCTATGGGTCCGGCAAATCCGCTGTCGAAGAAATAGGCCACGTCGGCACCCCACATCGGCTTGCGCTTGAATATGTCGCCAAGTGTGCTATTGTGCTCGGCAACGCCAATGTCGGCCATGACGTAATGCCGCTTCACAATTTGCTGCTGGAGCCTGATGGAGGCAGAGAGGAACTTAGAGTCGAAAAACTCCACGTGCCCTATGCCGGTGAGTGGCATCTGCTGTGGGAAGAACTTGCCGAAACTCCTGCTTCCGGCTGTGTTCGCGGCCATGATAGGCACATCGTCGCCAAAGATGAACCGGCCCTGAACCGATGGCCTGAGTTGAGTGCCCTGAGCCAGCGAGAACGTGGCCTGGAGCAGTCCGGTGACGGTGCTGAAGCCGGTGTGTCCCTTCCACGTGGCCATGTTGTCGGTGTAGTAGGTGTAGGAGGCTTCGGCGCGAACACCGCGGCGTGTGAAATACGGGCGGTCCTCGTTGTTGTACCGCGCCCTGAAGTGATAATTGAAATACTGCTGGTTGCGAGGGAACAGGATATCGTTGTTGTCGTTGAACATGCTGCTGAAAATGTGGTAGTGCTCCCAGCCGAGGCCCAGTTCGCAATCGAAGTTGAGCGCGTCGAGTGAGAACAGTTTCAGGTTAGCCTTCTGGTAGAGGAGCGAGAGGTTACCCGAGCGCTTGGCTTGATAGTAGAGATTGTTGTTCTTATACCATATTTCGTAACTTATTCCCATCTTTTTCCATTGCCACGGCTCAAAGTCGAAGTTGAGCCTGAGCATGGAGCGCAATCCCAAGCGGAGGGTGAGGTCGAGTTCCTTGTTGTACTTACCGCTCAGGAAATATCGCGCGCCGAACTGAGCCGCCACGAGGTCTTCGGTGTCGAATCTCAGACCCACGGCGGCCTGGATGCTGTTCTCTTTGTGAAGGCTGATAAGTCCGCCCTGCTCGTCGGGCAGTTCCTTGAGAGCGTTGATGTCGCGCAGGTGCATGGTGTAGTCCTTGCTGACATCGGCGCCGGCCTTGGCCTTGAGAATCATCAGAGAATCCATCTTGGCCAGAGTGGCCTTCTCGCCGCGGCTGATGAGCGTGTCGATGGCGCTGAGCGAGAAACTGCCGCTGTTGTACCCGCGCACGGGAACCCTGATAACCAAGTCGCAGTATTTCTCGTTTTCCTGTGCTCTGCGGCTCACGTCGCTGCCGGCAGAACGCTCCATGATGTCCATTAGTGTGCGGTATTCCTTGTCGGTTCCGAGTCCCAGGTCGAATTTCACGCCTATCACGATGTCGGCCCCCAGACGTCGCGCCAGGTCGGCAGCGAAGTTGTTTTTCGCGCCTCCGTCCACAAGCACCTTGTCGCCCATACGCACTGGAGTGAACACGCCCGGTATCGACATGCTGGAGCGCATGCTCTTAGTGAGACGTCCTGAGGTGATATCCACTTCAGAGTCGGTAACGAGGTCGGTGGCCACGCAAGCGAACTGTCGGGGCAGGTCGCGCAGATAGTTGATGCTGTCGGGAAATTCCTGCAGATAGTACTGGAATGCCCGCTCCACGTTGATGCCGCGGATTACGCCGCCCGGGTGCGGGTCGGTGGTTCCGTGGACGTAGAAGTCGTGGTCGTAGATGTAAGTGCTCTGCTTCTCGCGGTCGGAGAGAGATAGCCGTCGGTAATTGTCGCGGTCAAGGAACAGTTCGGTCCAGTCCATGGTGCGGAACATGGAAGCAATGTCGTCGCTGTTGTAGCCCACACTGTAGAACGCGCCCACTATGCTACCCATGCTGGTTCCCACCATCATATCCACCGGCAATCCGGCTTGTTCAATCACCTTCAGCGCACCCACATGAATGGCGCCGAATGCGCCTCCTCCGCTGAGAACTACGGCCACTTTCTTGCGTGCGTTGACAGAATCGGGCGTCGCGGTCTGCGCCGGCATCTGCAGCGCTAACATCAATATAATTATAGAAAAAAATGCCTTTTTCATGAAAAAAACGTTTAGTAATTGCCTTGCGAAGTTGCAAAGTTACATAAAATCCGGTTTTTTTAAGTAACTTTGCGGCAGAAACAGCCATTAAATAATGAATGGCATGTGATAATAAGCACATTCGCATGACATGAAACAAATATTCCTAAATTGCATTTATTTGCTGGCCGCATGCGTGCTGCTTGCGGCCTGCGACAAAAGTGTGGAAGAAGACCCTATAAAGCCACAGGAAAAGCGCACTGTGCTGATGCTGACCAGTAGCGGCATTGTGTTTAATAAGGACGGTGAGGTGGTGAAGGAACTTCCTAATTGCGCCTATGCCACACAGATGATTTCTGACGGGAATGACTATTTCGTGTCGGGGGCCTTTGTGAAAGGCGAAGAAGAGCGAGTGGGATACTGGAAAAACGGGAAGTGGAACACGCTCCACGTTGACTTTATCGATGACGTGGATCACACGATGTACGGAATAGGGAAGTGGGACTATTACATCTATCTGCTGGACTATCCCAATGTGCTGAAGAACAGCGGAATTTTCCCCTTGGAGGACGGGCACCTGTTTATGCCGGCTTCGCAAGGGCTTGCCGTGAGCAACGGCAAGTGTTATGTGGTGGGGAGTAAACTCGTGGACCATGTAAAGAGTCGCTATATGCCGGTGCTTTACACTGAGAGTAAAGGTAAATATGTGGCTACTATGCTGCCAGTGCCCGATGGCGTGACGAGTGGTGACTGCACCAGTGTTTATGCCTATGATACCGACCATTATCTGATAGGCGGCTGGGCCGGTGACCGTCCGGCGGTGTGGAGCGACGGCACGTTCTATCAACTGCCGCTTACCAACTATGTGGAGCAAGCCGATGACGACGAGCACAGCATACAAGGCGAAGTGAAATCGGTGACGATGTGCAATGGCGTGTTCTATGCAGTGGGGAGCGAAGAAGGGGAGACCGGGATGTCGGTGGCGACATTGTGGAAAAACAGTGAAATCCACCACCTTACCTACCAGGCTAACATTATGTCGTCGGAGGCGCTGGAGGTGAAGACCTATGGCGATGACGTATATACCATTACGCGGGAGTATGGTTTCAACAGCATGGATGAGTTTGTGACAACCACAGTGCTGTGGATGAACGGTAAGGTGATAAGCGCCTTACCCGGAATAGCCGTCATAAGTTTCGCCATTTTGTGACCCTATGCCGGGTATCGTCTTGATGCTGGAATAAAAAGAGTTTTGAAGTGTGAAAATAGGTGAAAAAACGGCATTTGTCGGGAAAAAGTAGGGGAAAAGCGTAGTTAAGTGAATAATAAGTATTAAATTTGTGGACTTTTTGCCGCTATTTGAGTGAAGGTGGCCGAGAATTAAAATCCTTAGATAAGAGATTTAATTAACATAATAACTTAAAAACTAAATTTTTAACAACAAAACGAAATGAAAAAAATTCTATCGTTGGTGATGTTGGCAGCACTGACGTGCTCGGTAGCACTTGCCGTGCCCGCTAAGCGCATGTCCACTACCATCACCCAGAGTGACGGCACTAAGATTACCGTTACGATGAAAGGTGACGAATGGCATCACACGCCAGTTACAAGCGACGGAAAGCCTGTGGCTATTAGCGCCAATGGCGACGTGTTCTACCGCACAAGTAACGGTGTGTCGAGCGTTCGTGCGCATGAGGTTTCAGAGCGTGCAGCCGCTGAGATTAACTTCCTCTCGGCAAACGAGAGTGAAATGACTGTAACGGCGCTCACAAGTAAGAGCCGCAAGTTTGCGGCCGGGCAGAAGGCACGCCGCAAGGTGGGCGCCACACAGGTGCCTCAGAGCGGTTCGCCCAGAATTCCTATCCTGCTTGTGGAGTTCAGCGACAAGAAGATGTCGAACAGCAAGGAGACATTTGTGTCGCAGTACACGAGCGGTTCAAAGAGTGCGTTCCAGTACTTCAAGGACCAGAGTAACGGCAAGTTCACGCCGCAATATGACGTTTACGGAATCTACCCACTGACTTCGAGCCGTGAAACCTACGGAGCGAACGATAGCGATGGTAATGACGTGGGCGTTGCCAAGATGGTGGGCGATGCTATCGCCAAAGCCGGTTCCGACGTGGACTGGAGCCTGTATGACAACGACGGCGACGGCATGGCCGATGTTTGTATCGTGGTTTACGCCGGCGTGGGTGAGGCTCAGGCCTGGAGCACGGTCCCCAATTCAGTGTGGCCCTGCCAGTGGGAACTCTCCGACGCGGTTCAGTATGGCGACGGTAGCGGTGCCGTGACGCGCAATGGCGTGACAATCGACAAGTTTGCCGTGTTCAACGAGATTAACGGAAAGAACGACTCATCGACCCAGATTGACGGTGTGGGCACATTCTGCCACGAGTTCAGTCACTGCCTTGGTCTGCCCGACTTCTATGAGACAACTTATGCGAACGATTATTATGGAATGGGCGACTGGAGCCTTATGAACACTGGAAGTTATAACGACGACGGCTACACTCCCATTGGTTATGGCGCATACGAGAAAGACTTCATGGGCTGGATTAGCCTGCAAACTCCGGTTCAGGGAACGCAATACACTCTGCCGGTGTGGAATCAGAAGCAGGAGAGCACCGACGTGGCTTACAAGGTGACCAGTCCGCTCAACTCTAACGAGTATTATGTGCTGGAGAACCGCGCGCAACAGGGCTGGGACCTGTATATACCCGACGAGGGTATGATGGTTACCCACGTTACATACATGGCAAGCCGCTGGGAGGCCAACACGGTGAACAACCAGGCCGTCCAGTTGTTTACGATAATTCCGGCTGACAACTCACTCAGCGAGGATGATGAAAGCGGTGACCTATACGGCGAGACCAACCATGCCCTTACCGACACTTCGACCCCCGCTGCGAAACTTAATATGAAGGCGAGCGGCTCGCTTGCAACCACAACAGGAGGCGCCGGCCTTATGGGACAGCCGCTGACTGAGATTCAACTCAACAGCGACAAGACCGTTTCGTTCTGGTATATGAAGGGTGCTGAGCCTCACTTCGCACCGGTGCTCAACGAGGCCAGCAACGTGCAGGACAACCAGTTCACCGCATCGTGGACCGACGAAACCGAGTCGCAGTACGTGACCGACTATGAACTGCAGGTTAACATCAAGAGCGGTGGCAGCGCAGGTGCAGCCGAACTCGTAGCCGAAGAGGATATGAGCGCAGGCACCACATCGTGGACGCTTAGCAGTAGCGGAACATACGCCGACACTGATAACGGCGGTCTGCGTCTGGGCACAAGCAAGGCCAACGGCTCTGTTACAAGCCCCACGGTGAATCTGAGCAAGAACGTTGCCACAGTGGTGGTTAACTGCATGAACTACGGCACCGACAGCGACGTTCCTATGAAGGTGAGCGTGCTGAACGCATCAGGCACGGAGCTCGCTTCGGAGTCTGTGACGCTGAACAACTCGAGCATGACCGATGCTACAGTGGTCCTCAACGGCACATTCGGCACAGATTGCCAGGTGAAGATAGAGACCACTACAACCAGGAAACGCGTGGTGATTTCTCACGTATCTATATATAATGGTGACGCAAGCAGCGCAGGTGCTCCCGCACGCGCAAGCGAGACCGGCGACAGCCGCACTCGCACCATCACCGGTATCACTGGCAAGACTTACACAGTGACCGGTCTGAATCAGGGCGAGACTTACTCGTTCAAGGTTCGCGCTAACTATAGCGACCTCACCACAAGCGCGTGGACAGCCGCCAAGACTGTGACTCTCACAGGCGAGAAGGTGCTGAATCCGTACATCGTGGCTGATGAGGCCGTGGCTCTGGGTACAGTGAACGTGGGCGAGCAGGCAACTGCCGAACTCAACGTGCTGGCCGAGGAACTGAAGGGCGACGTAACCCTGACGCTCAACGACCCGAACAACGTGTTCGCTCTGAGCAGCAACACCATCGCAAAGGCCGCAGCCGAGGAAGGTGCAGCTGTGACTGTGACATTCACCCCCGTGGCAGCACAGGCTTATGAGGCAACAGTGACAGTGAGCAGCCAGGACGCTGACGACGTGACTGTGACTCTGACAGGTGCGGGCGCACTGGTGAAGGTGGTTCCCGAACTTCTCGACGCGACAGCCGACAATATCGGTTCTACTCTGTTCACCGCAAGGTGGAACGAGGTGGCTAACGCTAAGAGTTACACTCTCTTTGTTAATCAGAAAGCAACCGCAAGCGTTACCGAACTGCTGAGCGAAGACTTCAGCACAGGTGAAACAAGCTGGACTACCGGTGGCTTCACCGAGTTCGGCGACAGCGAGATTCGCCTGGGCAGCGGAAGCCAGAACGGCTCTCTTACCAGCCCGACAATCGACCTGACCGACTATGACGGCAAGGTGACAGTGGAATTTACCGGAAGGTACTACGGCTCTGATAACAGTAGCCTCAAGGTGACTGTGGGTGGAGCAACCCAGACAGTGGCTCTGAGCAGCGAATCCGACACCTATAAGGTGGTTCTGGATGCAACTGCAGGCGAGACCAACGTGGTTCTGAGCACTACCGCTACTAAGAAGCGTATCTATCTGAGCAGCGTTAAGGTTTACGGCGGTGACGCCAGTGATGCCGCTTCAGCAGCCCGCAAGGCAGAGGAGACAGGTGACGCTACCCAGCGTACTATCACCGGTATCACCGGTGGTAGTTACACAGTGCAGAACCTGCTTGCAGGTTCTACCTATGAGTATATGGTTAAGGCCGTTTATACCGACGACACCGAGAGCGAATTCAGCGCATCTAAGACTGTGACTCTGCTTGAGAGTGGCGACCCTGTTCCCGAAATCATAACAAATGAGGAGACTGTGAACTTCGAAACCGTGTTTACAGGTGGACGATATGACAGCAGCATCACGATTTCGGCCGCTAATCTCACTGAGGGCATTACAGTGACCCTGACCAGCCCCGAGCAAGTTTCAGCATTCACTGTTAGCCAGGATTCGTTCACTCTTGAGGAACTTGAGAACGGCGAGGTTAGTCTGGGCGTTACATTCGCTCCTGTGACCGCTGGTACTTACAACGCTACAGTGACCCTGAGCAGCTCAGGTGCTGCCAGCGTGACTGTGCCTCTTACGGGTGTTGCCGAACTGGAGAAACTGGTTCCAGAACTGGCTGCCGAGGCTACAGGCGTGGACCACACTACATTCACCGCAACTTGGAACGAGGTTCCCAATGCGGAGAGTTACACTCTGATGGTGAACAACACTGCTACACCCGAGGCTAGTTGTGAACTGCTCCTCGACGAGGACCTGAGCGAAAGCACTACCACTTGGACTGCGACCAATACTTATACCGACGAGGCCGGATATCTGCGCTTGGGCGCCGGTAAGAACATCGGCTCGATAGAAAGTCCTACGATTGACCTTACCGACTACAACGGTGTGGTTACGGTGATTGTTACAGGTAAGTACTACGCAAGCGACAACGCTACTATGCGCGTGACCGTGGGTGATGCCAGCGAAGACGTGGCTCTGACCGACGAAGACGCTACTTATGCGGTGGTGCTCAACGCCGATGCGGGCGAGACTACAGTGAAGATTTCCGGTATCGCTAACAAGAAGCGTCTGCTTCTGAGCAGCGTGCTGGTTTACGGTGGTGACGCAAGCGCTCTCGTGAATGATGAAGCAGGTGCTCCCGCTAAGGCTGTGGCTGAGTCCGGCGACGAGAACAGCCGCGTGATTACCGGTATTAACGCTAACTCTTACAAGGTGGAGAACCTTGCTACCGACGGCACCTTCCGTTATATGGTTAAGGCCGTTTACACCGATGGCACTGAGAGTGACTGGAGTGAGGCTAAGACCGTGACGCTGGGCGAGCCCGCATGGCAACTTGGCGATGTGAACCACAGCGGAAACGTTGACGTTGCCGACGTGGTGGCCCTCGCTAACCATGTGATGGGTGAGTCTCAGGATGTGTTCTTCATTGAGCAGGCTAACGTTAACCAAGACGAGGACGGAACAGTTGACATTGCCGACGTTGTGGCTCTCTCTACGATAGTTATGGGTAACTAAGCAGACTTTGAGGTGGATGCAATCCACCGCAAGATAGCATGAGTGAAGCCCCCGTGGATGCGTTTCCACGGGGGCTTCCGTTGCTCCTTAGGGTGTTACAGGTGCTTTATCACCTTGCAGGGATTGCCCACGGCTACGGTGCCTGCCGGGATGTCGTGAACCACGACCGAACCGGCTCCTATTGTCACATTGTCGCCTATGGTGACACCGGGCAGTATGGTTACACTGCCGCCAATCCACACATTGTTGCCAATCACTACCGGCTTTGCCCATTCCTGCCGTGAGTTTCTCTCTGTGGGGTCGGTGCTGTGGCAGGCGGTGTAGATGCTCACGTTCGGGCCTAAGAAGCAGTCGTCGCCAATAGTGACCCTCGCTTCGTCGAGGACTATGAAGTTGAAGTTGGCGAAGAACCTCTTCCCGATGCTGATTTGCTTGCCGTAGTCGCAATGGAACGGTTGGTTGATGTTAATGTTGTCGTCGGCGATGTGTCCCAGCAGGTCTTTAAGTATCTGTTTCATTTTAAGCGATTCTGCGGGGTGGAGCGAATTGTAGATTTGAATCTTCTCCCTTGTTACAATCAGTTGTCTGAGCAGTTCGGGGTCGTCGGCAGCGTATTTCTCGCCTGAAAGCATTTTCTCTTTTTCGGTCATAGTGTGATGGGTTTTGTTAGGTGGTTATGGGGTGGGGATGTTGTTGATTATCCATGCGAAACCGCGAGCCATTCTCTTCTCGGCATCAACAAAGTGGTTGCCCGGATTCCATTCAAGGACTGTGGAAATGTGGGACTGAATGAGCAAACGGTGCTGAGTGGTGATGTGGTGGGCCACTTGCGCCATCAGGGGATTGCGTGCCTTGTCCTCCTTGTCGCCCAGACTCAGATACACGGCCCGTGCCAGCGGTGTGTTATCACGGGCGAAGTCGGTCCAGTTTGGATACCATACCGAGGGCGACGCGGCCGCTATGCCGCAGAAAGCGGAAGTCTGATAGGCGCACCAGAGCGCGAAGAGTCCGGCCAGGGAATAACCGCCCAGCATGCAAGCCGTAGTGCTGGGGCTGTAAATCCCCCTTTCCGCGAGGTGCGGAAGAAGGTTGGCGGTGATGAAACTGAGGGTGCCGGCGGCTCCGTCGCCGAATGGCGTCTTTCCGAAGACCGGCGGCGCGCTCCACGGCGTGAGTTCGCTCTGCCAGTCGTTGACCTTGAACGCGACCAGTGTGAACGGCTTTTGGGTAGCACCGGAAATGAGGTCCGCTTCTCGTTCCATTGCCGAGAGGTCGTGCTCGTCGGCGGGCTGCACAAGCAGGAACTCGGCCTTGTTGTGGACACATAGCAGGCATTCGCGACTGTCGATTATCAGTTTCTCGTCTTTCATCAGTCAGTGTAGTCTTATTGTTTTGTAAAGTTAGTCATTATTTGCGAAATAAAAAAAGTAACGGCAGTTATCTGAATCACCAAGAAATAATTGCACTGGGTGAAAAAGGCTGATGTTTTTTGGCTGTGTGGGATGTTTTTCTTAATTTTGTGAGATAATCATAACTATAAAATTTTAAGATATATGAGAGAACTTAGACGAGCGTCAGCACCCGATGCGAGGCGCTACACCGAACGGATTATCCAATTTGGAGAGGGAAATTTTTTGCGTTGTTTTGTTGACTGGATTGTGTGGAACATGAACCGGAAAGCCGATTTCGACGGCAGTGTGGTTGTGGTTCAGCCCATCCCTAACGGAATGATTGAGAAACTTGACGAGCAGGACGACCTGTATCACGTGAACCTGCAAGGACTGGACGGCGGCAAGCCGGTTAACAGCCTGCAGATGGTGGATGTGATAAGCCGCACTGTGAATCCCTATAAGGACTTCGAGGCGTATCTGAAACTTGCCGAGCAGCCGGAAATACGCTTCGTGATATCTAACACCACCGAGGCCGGAATAGCATTCGACCCCGCTTGCAAGCCCGATGATGCGCCGGCGGCATCGTATCCCGGCAAACTGGTGCAGTTGCTGTATCACCGCTACAAGACCTTTGGCGGCGACAAGACGAAAGGGCTGATAATATTCCCCTGCGAACTTATATTCCTGAACGGTCATAAACTGAAGGAAGTGATTTATCAGTACATCGACTTGTGGCAACTGGGCGAGGGCTTCCGTGAGTGGTTCACAGATGCCTGTGGCGTGTATGCGACGCTTGTGGACCGCATTGTGCCCGGCTTCCCGCGTAAGGAAATCGACGAGATTAAGCAGCGCATCGACTATAACGACAACATGGTGGTGCAGGGCGAGTTCTTCCACCTGTGGGTGATAGAGGCTCCACAGAGTGTGGCAGCCGAGTTCCCGGCCGACAAGGCCGGCCTGAACGTGCTCTTCGTTCCCAGCGAGGAACCCTACCATGAGCGCAAGGTTACGCTTCTCAACGGTCCTCACACGGTGCTGTCGCCGGTGGCATTCCTCAGCGGTCTGAACATCGTGCGTGACGCGTGCAACCATCCGGTGGTGGGCAAGTTTGTGCACAAGGTGATGTATGAGGAACTGATGGAGACGCTGAATCTGCCACGCGAGGAACTGATGGCGTTTGCCAACGATGTGATGGAGCGTTTCCGCAATCCGTTCGTTGACCACCAGGTGACATCCATCATGCTCAATTCGTTCCCCAAGTACGAGACTCGCGACCTGCCGGGACTCAAGAAGTATCTGGAGCGCAAGGGACACTTGCCCGAAGGACTGGTGCTGGGCCTGGCTGCGATAATCACCTACTACAAGGGCGGCGCAAGAGCCGACGGCACGGCTATAGTGCCTAACGACTCGCAGGAGAACATGGACCTGCTGACGCAGTTGTGGGCTACCGGTGATGTGCGCAAGGTTGCCGAGGGTGTACTGGCCACAGAGCGCATCTGGCATGAGAACCTCAACCTGATTCCGGGGCTGACCGACCGCGTGGAGTATTACCTGAAAGCCATAGCCGAGCGTGGAATGCTGAGCGTGGTGGAAGAGATTGTGGACTGAAACGCCTATGAAGTGCATTAAAATAAACGGAGCCGACTCGGTGGCGGTGGCGATAGTGCCGCTGCAGGCCGGCGAGGTGCTGAAAGTGGGGGAGCGGGAAGTGACCTTGCTTTGCGACATCCCCGCGGGCAACAAGATAGCGCTACGCAACTTCAGCGTGGGCGACGATGTGGTGAAATACGGTTTTCCCATAGGTCATGCCACAGCGGATATCCGCACCGGAGAACTTGTCAACGACAAGAACCTGAAAACCAATCTCAACGGCTTGCTCAACTATGAATACACCCCGATTGGCGGTGAGGTGACTACGCTTGCCACGGAATTGCCTGTGAGGACATTTATGGGCTATCGGCGTGCTAATGGCGACGTGGGGGTGCGCAACGAGATATGGGTGGTGCCCACAGTGGGATGTGTGAGCGGTGTGGCCTCGGAACTGGCGCGTAGGCTAAGGGAAGAGACCGCATGTCGGGGTGTGGACGCGATAGTGGCGTTTCCGCACAATTACGGTTGCTCGCAACTGGGCGACGACCACGAGAACACTCGCAAGATTCTGCGCGACATAATTCTGCATCCCAACGCCGGCGGTGTGCTGGTGGTGGGGCTGGGCTGCGAGAACAATCAGCCCGCGGCCCTGCGCGAGATGCTGGGCCACTACGACCATGAGCGCATACGCTTCATGGTGACGCAGGAAACCGACGATGAGATGGCCTGCGGCATGGAAATGCTGCGCCGGATTTATGAGGTGGCACGGCACGATGTAAGGTCCGAGGTGCCTATCGGTGAACTCAAGATAGGGCTGAAATGTGGCGGAAGCGACGGTCTGTCGGGCATTACGGCAAATCCGCTGCTGGGTGTGCTGAGCGACTACATAGTGGCGCAGGGCGGCACCACGGTGCTGACCGAGGTGCCCGAGATGTTCGGCGCGGAAACATTGCTTATGAATCGCTGCCACGACCGGGCTACATTCGACAAGACTGTGCGACTTATCAACGATTTCAAGCAGTTCTTCATCAGTAACGGCCAGCCTATCTACGAGAATCCGTCGCCGGGTAACAAGGCCGGCGGCATTTCCACTCTCGAAGAGAAGTCGCTTGGTTGCACGCAGAAGTCGGGCAGCAGTCAGGTACGGGATGTGATTGGCTATGGCGACCGGCTCACCACAAAGGGGCTGAATCTTCTCAGCGCGCCCGGCAACGACCTGGTGGCAAGCACGGCTCTGGCCGCTGCGGGTTGCCACGTGGTGCTGTTCAGCACCGGCCGTGGTACTCCGTTCGGGACGTTTGTCCCCACGGTGAAGATTTCCACTAACAGCCGTCTTTACGAGCACAAGAAAGGCTGGATTGACTTCAATGCCGGTGTGCTTGTGGAAGGTGAACCGATGGCCGATGTGGCTCGCCGATTCGTTGATTATGTGGTGGCAGTGGCGAGCGGCACCTCTACTAATAATGAGAGTAACGGCTATCGTGAGATATCTATCTTCAAGACCGGTGTCACTCTCTGACAGAATAATTAATTAGTCAAAACAAAAAAATAAGAATATATGAAAGTAGTTGCTTTTGGAGAAATAATGTTGCGGCTGGCAACGCCCGATTATCTGCGCTTTGCCCAGGCGCGCCAGTTGAATGCCACTTTCGGCGGAGGCGAGGCTAACGTGCTGGTGTCGCTCGCTAACTATGGCGTTGAGACTGATTACGTTACGCGTCTGCCGGAAAACGACATTGCCGAGTCGTGTCTGAGCGAACTGCGCTCCTTCGGGGTGGGGACGAGCCACATAGTGCGCGGCGGCGAACGCATGGGAATCTATTTCCTGGAGACCGGTGCGGTGGCTCGTGCCAGCAAGGTGGTGTACGACCGTGCTCATTCGGCCATTGCCGAGATTGAACCGGGGATGGTACGCTGGGAAGAGGTGCTGCGCGATGCCACTTGGTTCCACTGGACAGGTATCACGCCGGCAATCTCGCAAGGCGCGGCCGACGTGTGCCTGGAAGCGATACGAACCGCCAACCGGCTGGGCGTGACAGTGAGTTGCGACCTGAATTTCCGTAAGAACTTGTGGAAATACGGCAAGACGGCGGCCCAGGTGATGCCCGCGCTGGTTGAGGGTTGCGACATAATCCTTGGCAACGAGGAGGACTGCGAGAAGGTGTTCGGCATTAAGCCCGAGGGATTTGACGTGACTTCAACAGGTGGCGAAGTGGATGCCGCTCAGTTCGAGAGTGTTTGTCGTCAGATGATGGACCGCTTCCCGCGCTGCAAGAAGATGATAGTGACACTCAGGGGCGCAGTGAACGCTAACCACAACACATGGGGCGGCGTGCTCTTCGACGGCACCACGCTCCACAGGTCTAAACGTTACGACATCACTCACATTGTGGACCGCGTGGGCGGAGGCGACTCGTTTATGGGCGGACTTATCTACGGACTGCTCACTTACGCCGGCGATGACCGACGCGCTCTGGAGTTTGCCGTGGCTGCTTCGTGCCTGAAGCACACCATCTACGGCGACTTCAACCAGGTGACCGTGGCCGAGGTGGAGAAACTCATGAGCGGCGATGCCAGCGGACGTGTGAGCCGCTGACGAAATTCACATGACATATACAAATATGGAGCCTCAGGACGACATAAGCCGCCGCAAGCAGCAACTGAAGCAGGAATATGAAGACCTGCAACGCGTCTATGCCAGGCTGAGGACCCGTTATAACCGTATGGTGGAATACGAGGGCCCCCAGTTGAAGATTTTGTATATGGGGCACATCGGTTCGCTGGAGTTTATCAGGCTGATTAGGAAAAGGAGGTGACTCTGCTCAGGTTCACCCGCGACTTATGGCAGCAGATGATAAACATGGGCTGGGAACCGGATGAGGACAGGGTGGAGGACGAGGTGGAGCAGATGCGCCGGAATATCGACGACAATCTGCGGCAAGAGGCCGAGCGCTATAGCCGCAATAAGCCGCCCGAAGAAGATGAGGACGGGTATTACTACTACGATGACGAGGATGAAGACTGTGATGACGGCCAAGATAACGGTGAACAGCATCGGCAACAGCGACAGCAACAACAGCAGCAGCAGAAACAGAAAGGTGAGCCACCCAAGAGCGAGCAGGACGAGGCTTACCGGAATCTGAGTGAGCGGGAGAAACTGAAGTTGCTAAAGAAACTATACCGCAAACTGGTGACTCGACTGCACCCCGACTTGCACCCCGAGCAGACGCGCTGGGAATACGAGATGTTCCTCAAGGTTCAGGAGGCCTATGAAGCGAAGGATTACGCTAAGATGAAACGGCTGGAGGCCGAACTCGACATGGGCGTGCCGGAGGAGGTCGTGGTGGAAGAGACGGTTGAGGAGTGGGAAACACGCGTAAAGCAATTGATGGAACTGATTGAGCAACTGCGTGATGAAATATCAAGGTTGGAAAACAGTTTCCCGTTCACTTACCGCGACAAACTTAACGACGAGAAGTGGATTGAGGCCAAACGGGCTGAGATTGAGGCCGAAATCGCACAACTGGATAAAGAGAAGGACGAACTGCTGAAAATAGTTGAAGAACTACAGAGAGAAGCACATGAGCAAGGAATTGATTAATCTGCCGCCGTCGGCGATTGAAGGATTGAGCCAGCGGCTCGACAAGCGAAAACCGGGTGGATTAGCGCCCTTTCGCAGGGAGATCTATCTGGGTGAGTACGCCCTGGTGGGTATGCGATATCATGAGAAGTCGGAACAGGTGATTCTTGGCCTGGAACCTGATACCGTGCTGAAACTGCGCCGTGAACCCAAGAATGAGTACGACGACGGGGCAATTGTGGTGTATTACAGCGGTACTAAACTGGGCTACATATCCAAGTCGGAAAAGAAAATACTATCGCACCTGATGGATGCCGGCAAGGCTTTTATAGGACGCTATACCGGCCGAGAGTCGGTAGAGGTGGGCTCCGACGGCAAAAGAATGTCGGTCGTGCACCTCAAACTCTTTATGCTCGACTGACACTGCCGCCTTTTAAGGGGGGGCTTGGCAAATGCCCGGGCATTTTAGAAGCGCACGCCCACAATGAGCGAAAGGTCGGTGAGGAAACTGCGGAAGCGGTATTCTCCGGTGTTGAAAAGGTGAGTGTCGAAGTTCTCGCTCAGACTTGCGAAGAAGTGCCGTTTGCTGTATGTGACGCTGACCTTGGCCTTGAAGTTGATGGCGAAATAATTGTGGTCGCCGTCGGTTGTTGACGATGTGTGAGAGTGCTTGAGCCCTGTGTAAGTGAGTGCGGTGCCATTGAGCAGCCAGTGCTTGCCCAGAACCCAGTTGTAACCATAGCCGCCCGACACGCAGTAGTCGGTGTAGTTGAAAAACGTCTCCTTGAAGTCGGTCTCACCTTCTATTTTGAATTCGTCTTTTATTTTGTCGGGGTCGGTTGAGAAATTCTGGTGACTGATGTTGAATCCTGCAAGAAATGAACCCGCGCTTCGGCGCTGAATCTTTGAGAAGCAGTACGCAGCGGCCTGTGCGTACCGGCGGTTGTTGAAGAAATAGTATGCGTTGATTCCCCACGACCTGCGCTTAAGCCCCGTGAAGTCCTTAACATGGTATATTTCGTTGTCGTAGTAGTCCTTTATGGTCAGATTCATGGCTCCGGTACTGATGACGCGGTAATACTCGGCAAAGAACCGCGCGCAAGTGAACGAGAACTCGAATCGCCGGCTTGAGATTTGTTTGCCCAGAATTTTGTCCAGGTCTATTGCATATCCCACGCTCACTGCCATGAATGAAATGTATGCGCCTAAAGTAGTGGATGGAGCGGTGTTGCTGAACTTGAACTTCATCTTGTCGAACGGCGTGCAACTGAAGTAGTCAAGCCAGTTGTTGTTCTTGAAAATCACCTTCCAGTTCATGCCGGTGCTCTTCACGTAGGTGGTATCGTAGGAGTTAAACGCCTTGTCGCCCCATTTGTATGTGTCCCAGCAGAAACGGACGAACCGTGGATAATGCACGGTGCTGTCGTTGAAATGGATTCTACCTTTCTTTAGTTCATTGAACCAGTATCTCCCTTGTCTCGATTCGTCCTCCAAGGCTGTAACGGTACCAACCTTTTGGATCCCGTCATTGGTGACAACGTAGCGCACCACCGATGAGTCGGCCTGAACCACCGACACGGTGTCTGAGCCTGTTTGCGCGTTAGCAAATGCCGTAAATCCTATTATCATCAGTGCCATCAGTGCTACCTGCCTCATTAGCAATGCTCTAATGCGCCGGAATGACTTGCTTGAATTGTATGTGGAACGTCGGTTGACTTTCATGATTTCAAAAATGCACAATATCATCGGCAAAGGTAACGAAAATATCAATTTTAAGCAAGCGTTAATAAGATTACAAATTACAAATTATATTTCATGAAACTTTCTGTTTCTGAAAAAGTAGTGGATAATTTTGGGAAATAAGGGAAATTGGTTAAATTTGTGGTTGACTAAGAAGAATTGATATAACCAACGAAAAATTCATTGTATATGAGATTCAGTAAGATTCAGGTGCTGGAGGCGATGTGTACTACGCGTGTGGTGCCGGTGTTCTACAATGCCGATAGCGAGACGGCGTGGCAGGTGGTGAAAGCCTGCTACGTCGGTGGTGTGCGTGCCTTCGAGTTTACTAACCGCGGCGAATTTGCCCACGAGGTTTTTGCGGCTCTCTCCAAGCGGTGCGCCGCCGAGTGCCCCGACTTGATTCTGGGGGCCGGGTCGGTGGTGGATGCCGCCACTGCCGCGCTATACATTCAGTTAGGGGCTAATTTCGTGGTGGGGCCGCTGTTCAATGCCGAGGTGGCGAAGGTTTGCAATCGTCGTCAGGTCCCGTACATACCCGGTTGCGGGTCTGTGACCGAAGTGGGTACTGCTCAGGAGGCCGGCTGCGAGGTGTGCAAAGTGTTCCCGGGCGATGTGCTGACCCCGAAGTTCGTCAAGGGGCTGCTTGCTCCCATGCCGTGGTCGCTCCTGATGATTACCGGCGGTGTGGAGCCCACCGAGGAAAACCTGAGCGCGTGGTTCCGTGCCGGTGCCATGTGTGTGGGAATGGGGTCGAAACTGTTCCCTAAAGATGTGATTGCTTCCGGCGACTGGGCAGCCATAACGGCCAAATGCCGATATGTCACCGAGCTCGTGGGCAGGCTGTGAACCGACTTAACGTTAAAAAACTGAAATAAAATGGGAAAACAGACTAAAGAAATGACTAACTACAGGTGGGTGATATGCGCGATGCTGTTTTTCGCCACCACGGTCAATTACCTGGACCGTCAGGTGCTGTCGCTTACCTATCCGGGAATGATTGAAAACGAGTTCCACTGGGACGAGAATATGTACGGAAACATCACATCGGTGTTTTCTATCGTATATGCCATCTGCGGCTTGTTCGCGGGGCGTTTCGTGGACTGGATGGACACCAAGAAAGGCTATCTGTGGGCTATAGGCGTTTGGTCGGCAGGTGCTTGCGCTCACGCTTTGTGCGGTGTGCTCACCGAGCAGTGCGTGGGGCTGGCCGACAAGGCTGCGCTGGTTCAAGCCACTGGTGACGCGGCGGTGGTGATTGCCACAGTGAGTATGTACTTCTTCATTGCCGCGCGCTGTGTGCTTGCCATTGGTGAGGCGGGAAACTTCCCTGCTGCCATCAAGGCCACCGCTGAGTATTTCCCCAAGAAAGACCGCGCTTACTCCACATCGATTTTCAATTCGGGCTCGTCGATAGGAGCGCTGGTGGCTCCGCTCACCATCCCGGTGATTGCCAAGGCGCTGGGTTGGGAAATGGCGTTTATCCTCATCGGTGCGCTGGGCTTCCTCTGGATGGGATTCTGGATTTTCATCTATAAAAAACCTGAGGTTAATCCCAAGGTGAATGCGGCTGAGCTGGCCTACATAAATCAGGACGAGACTCCTGACGGAGCCGAGGCTGCCGTGCAGACTGAGCGCAAGATGTCGCTCGCCGAGTGCTTCCGCCACAAGCAGACGTGGGCCTACGCCTTCGGCAAGTTCATGACCGACGGCGTGTGGTGGTTCTTCCTCTTCTGGACTCCGAAATACCTTGAAACTCAGTTCAACATTCTGCCCACGTCGGTCGAGGGCATGATGCTTATCTTCACC
Source organism: uncultured Porphyromonadaceae bacterium (assembly GCA_937892215.1). Lineage (GTDB taxonomy): Bacteria > Bacteroidota > Bacteroidia > Bacteroidales > Muribaculaceae > Sodaliphilus. Next base: position 3,966 of record CALAVE010000014.1, on the reverse strand, counting down.
CTGTACCTCATAACGATGCTCTCTATCTACGGAGGCAAACTGCCAACTATAATTATTAACCGCACAGGTCTCGACCCCTATGCGGCACGTATGCGTGCCATGTTCATCTTTGCGCTCTTCCCGTTGCTGGGCATCCTGGCACAGCCGCTGGGCGGCTTCTTCGGCACTCCCTGGTTCCCCATCGTGCTTATCGGTATTCTGGGAGCGGCTCATCAGTCGTGGTCGGCCAACATATTCTCCACCGTGGGCGATATGTTCCCCAAGACTGCCATTGCCACCATCACAGGTATTGGCGGCCTCGCCGGCGGATGTGGCTCGTTCCTTATCAACAAGTGCTCGGGCAAGCTGTTTACTTACGCGGGTGAGACTAATATGCACGCGCTGGGATTCGAGGGCAAGCCTGCCGGCTACATGATAATCTTCTGCGTGTGCGCCGTGGCCTATCTCATTGGATGGGTGGTGATGAAATCGCTGGTGCCCAAGTATAAGCCAATAGTGCTAAAGTGAGATTCTACCAAACTGTAAATCAATAATTGAAACATAACTATGAAAAATTTCTTGGACAAGGATTTTCTCTTGCAGTCCGATACCGCGCGGATGCTCTATCATGAGCATGCCGCCAAGATGCCCATTATCGACTTCCACTGCCACCTGATTCCGGAAATGGTGGCTAAGGACTACCGCTTTCGCTCCATAACCGAACTGTGGCTCGGGGGCGACCACTACAAGTGGCGCGCCATGCGCACCAACGGTGTTCCGGAGCGCTACTGCACCGGTACCGACACTTCCGACTGGGAAAAGTTCGAGAAGTGGGCCCAGACTGTGCCTTATACGCTGCGCAACCCTCTCTATCACTGGACTCACCTGGAACTGAAAACGGCCTTCGGCATTGAAAAACTGCTCAACCCCGACACCGCTCGCGAGATTTTCGACGAGTGCAACGAGAAGTTGGCCTCGCCCGAGTTCTCGGCTCGCGGACTGATGCGGAGGTATAATGTGGAAGTGGTCTGCACCACCGATGACCCGGCCGACTCGCTGGAGCACCACATCGCTACTCGTGACAGTGGCTTTGAAATAAAGATGCTGCCGGCTTGGCGCCCCGATAAGGCTATGGCGGTGGAGAACCCTGCGGCTTACAGGGCGTATATCGAGAAACTGGCAGCCGCCGCCGATATCAACATCGCGCGGTTTGCCGATATGGTGGATGCGCTGCAACGTCGGCACGACTTCTTTGAGTCGATGGGATGCCGGCTGAGCGACCACGGAATTGAGGAGTTCTACGCCGACGACTACACCGAAGCCGAGGTGGAATCGATTTTCGCCAAGGTGATGAGCGGCAACGAACTCACCGCCGTGGAAACACGTAAGTTCAAGTCGGCTATGATGGTGGTGTTCGGTGAGATGGATGCCGATAGCGGATGGACGCAGCAGTTCCATTACGGCGCTATCCGCGACAACAATAGCCGTATGTTCCGCCTGCTCGGCCCGGATACGGGTTTCGACTCGATAGGGGAGTTTAACACCGCAAAGACTATGGCTCGCTTCCTCGACCGTCTGGATAGCCGTGGAAAACTGGCTAAGACCATCATTTACAACCTCAATCCCTGTGCCAACGAGGTGATTGCCACTATGCTGGGCAATTTCCAGGACGGCAGCGTGCCGGGAAAGATTCAGTTTGGCTCGGGGTGGTGGTTCAACGACCAGAAGGACGGCATGGAGCGCCAGATGAATTCGCTCTCGCTGCTGGGCCTGCTCAGCCGATTCGTGGGAATGGTGACCGACTCGCGCTCGTTCCTGTCTTATCCGCGGCATGAGTATTTCCGCCGCACGCTTTGCAACTTGCTGGGGCGCGACGTGGAGAACGGCGAAATCCCGTTCGGTGAGATAGAGCGCGTGAAGGGCATGGTGGAAGACATATCTTACTACAATGCCAAGCGATATTTCCGCTTCTGATTCTCAGTGGCCGGATAGCGGATGATATGACAAGGGGGGGAGCGCCGCCACGCTCCCCCCTTGTCATATCGTTGTCTTTTCGGTTTCCACGGATTCGGGTTTACTCGTCCTTGCCCGGCACCCACGTGTAGGCCCCGATGTCCACTCCGTCTCGTGCCCAGCGGTCCACTCCGTAACGGTCGTAGCGGGCGCTCTCGGGGCAGAGGCTTCGGTTGCCGGTGGATATCGCGCCGCTGCCGTTCTTCAGCCGGTAGTCGAAGATATACTCCTCGCGCACGGTGTAGAACTTGGGATCGCCGTTCCACACGCAGTTGATGAAATGCTCATCGTCCACACCGTTCGACTTTAGCAGGCAGTTGCGCAGATACACCTGCGTGCCGTCCAGGTTGCCCATGTCCACGTCGGTGGTGTTGCCGTAGAGCAGACAGTTGTCCATCTGGCAGTAAAGGCAGTTGGGGTTGTCTTCCGGAACGTTGAAGTTTACCAGCGGTCGGTCTATCGACGAGAACAGGTAATAGTTCGCCATCGTGCACTGGGCAAACCACGCCTTGCCGCCGTAGAGGTCAACCACCGCCTGTGAACCGTCGCTGAACTCGGTGCCAAGGGCTTCCACCCAGCCGTTTATCGACGTGAACACACTGTTGCCCGAGTTGTGAAGCACGCAGTTGAGCATATACAGGGTGCGTACGTCGGCGTTGGCGGCCTCTATCCACAGCCCCCACAGGCTGCCGCGCATCTGCACGTAGTACATCTCGTTGCCAGTGCTACCGGGCATGAACTCCACGCCTTCCCACTGATTCGACATTATGTCGAAGCCTATCTGACCCACCACGTGGTCCAAGCGGTCGCCTCGCAGCGTTATGGGATTCTTCTGCGTTCCTTTCGCCAGCAACTTGCCCTCCACCTTCAGTTTGGCCTTGTCGTGGAAGAGCAGTGTGGCTCCCTCATCTATTGTGAGCGTCGCGCCCTGAGCCACCACCAGTGAGTCGTAGATTACGTAGGGCTTATTGGCGGTGAGGTGGGTATCGGTCGTTATCTTGCGGTCCACCAAGCGCTCCACGTCCTGGCACCACGCGGTGAGCACCACCTGCTGCGTCACGCCGTTGGTCTCGAACAGAATCTTGTCTTTCAGCCACACAGGGTCGTCCTCTCCGGTGACATCTATAAGGCTCTCCACAAACACGTAGATGCTGTCGCCGCCCATTATCTCCACGTCGTGGAAGTCGCTGCCTTTCACCCCGTCCACGTTCAGGAAGAAGTGCCCTTCACTCTCCTCGGCCACGCGGATTGAACTGATGCGAATATTCTTCTTCGCCTTGTTGTAAACCACAAACTGCTTAGTGGGCGAGCCCTGAGCCGTAATCACCGTGTCGAACTTCAGCGTATCCACCGAGAACGTCAATTTGTCGCCCGACGACGTGGTGAAATCATCGTTGATACACCCCGTAGCCGCTATCAGCCACAACAACAGTGGCAGTATAATCCCTATGTTTCTTAATCCTTTCATCCTTATCTCTTAACGTACCGCCACCCCCTTTTATTGTGTACTCCCGCCTCTCCCTTTTATTCTCCGCCCGCCACTTACGTCTTATAGGTCCCATAAGCCATATATGTCCTATAGGCCCCATAGGCCCTATCATCCACCATGTTGTAGGGACGCGGCCTCGTGCCGCAGGCCGGTGGCACGTCCGCACCCGCATGGCACCTTCATACAAATTAATTCGAGATATTCGTGTTAATTCGTGGTTAAAATCCTCCACACCATGTTGTTCCCCGTTGTTTCGGTTGTTGTCTTTAACCTCCGTATTCTTGTAAATTATCTCGCATTCGCTCGATGAGCACTTCGTGGTTCGCGTAACTTTGTGGTTGAAATCCGCACCCGCATGGCCGTCCGGTTCGGGCTTGCGGTCCAGGAAGTCCAGCGTCAGCGGATTGCGCAGTTTCACGTATCGCGGCAATTCGCTGATTCTCGTCGCCGACGTCACCACCTTACGCTTCAGGTTGGGCGCGTGC
>CALAVE010000013.1 GCA_937892215.1 uncultured Porphyromonadaceae bacterium | reverse complement strand
TGCTCAACTTTTTTATCTCGACTGGCTTATAAAACCCGATTTTTATCTATATTTGGGTCATATTAGTTCATTAATCATATTTTTTGTTATATGCGACTTGGTTTTCCCTCGGTTTTGAGCATTCTTGCAACGCTTCTCTTGCTGGTGTGCGCAAACCTCTCCGCACAGGCGCTGACTGTGGCCGGCAGTGACAGCATAGCCACAGATAGCATCCTGATGGAGAGTGTTCCCACAGTCATCGTTGCGCCGACACCACGGCCCGAGTCATCAGTGCAACATCCGATTTATTGCCTGTTAAGCGCAACCGTATTCAGCGCTTTAGCGATAACATTAAAAAGCGAATTAAGGACAAACTCAACGAGCCGTTCGACACAGTGCGTGACAATCGCTACTGGTGGCGTGCCATGAAGCATGGGAAAGTCAATTTCTAGGATACATCTTATCACTACCCTAAGTTCGTCATGTTCTGCTACAAAGTATATATCTGGGGAGACAAGGCTTTTAATAGTTATGACCCTGAATATGTGGCTCCTACAGGTAAGAATTGGAAACTTACCTTGAAGAACCAGAATTGGATGGACGATTTTCTGGGCGGTACTGATGAGGGTAGGGCGCATTTCATCAGTGGAGCGGCGAGCAACATCGGTCTCTATCTCTCGTTTATGGCCGTGTCGGTGGGCTATTCGCTGGATGTGAACCGCATCTTTGGCGGCAAAGGAACAAGCAATAAATTGGAGTTTTCATTCACCTGCGCCCGTTTCACTGCCGAAGCACACAAGACCACAAATACCGGCCGGATGAGCACTAGTTTCAAACTTCCCGGCGCAGACTGGTTCCGTGGAGATAAAATAAGAGCCGACGCCATGAAACGCGAGACCAAAGGGCTGAGTGCCACTTACTTTTTCAACAACCGCAAATACGCGCGTGCCGCGGCCTATTGCTTCTCCAAGTTCCAGCGGCGCAGCGCCGGCTCGGCTTTGATTGGCTTCTCAGTCGATAACCAGGACTTCAAGGTTAATACTGATGTGCTTACACCTATTCAGACCGACTTACTGGCTGAGATTGGCGTGTCGCACGTGCGCTACACCGACTACTGCATCTCCGGCGGATACGCCCATAACTGGGTGCTGAGCCCTAAATTTTTGCTTAACGTCACAGCCATGGCGGGTACCGGCGTGAAGCATATCCACAGCATTGACGGACGTCCTTCGGCCAACAACGCCGCTCTTCGTGGCTCCGGCAGTTTGGCGCTGACCTTTAACCACAAGCGCTACTTCGCCAGCATCCAGGCTAATGTCAACTCTAACCTGTACATTTCCGGAAGCAATCATTTCAGTTACACCATCAGCGATTTCACCGCAATGCTGGGCATCCGCTTCTGAGCGGGGGTAAGACGAAGCCGCATTGACCTGAAACAACTCGAGAAAATCACAATTTCCCTAAAATTAAGTGCCGGAAATGATAGAATCTCGAAAAATCTGTGTAATTTTGCAGATTGAAGAAAATTTTATATCTTTACAAATCTTAACGGATTAACTTAAAGTGACATTAATGGAACCGCTTTTCGAAGAGCTGAAACAAAAAGCTATTGCTAACAAGCAACGCATCATTTTGCCCGAGAGCCTTGAACCGCGCACGCTTACCGCCGCCGATTCAATCATTGCCGACGGCGTGGCGCAAATCATCCTGATAGGTGACCGGAAACAGATTCTGGCTAAGGCCGCCGAACTGCACCTTGGCAACATCGCCCGGGCTACTTTCATCGATAACAATAACGCCGAAGTGATTGAGCCCTATGCTCAACTTTTCTTTGAACTTCGCAAAAATAAAGGCATCACCCTCGACGAGGCACGGAAAAAAGCTGCCGACCCTCTCTATCTGGGTTGCCTCATGATTAAACGTGGCGAGGCCGACGGACAAGTGGCCGGTGCCATGAACTCCACAGGCAACGTGCTCCGTGCCGCATTTCAGGTGCTAAAGACCGCACCGGGCGTGAAATCGGTTTCCGGAGCATTTATTATGCTTCTGCCTGAGGGCTCGCCCTACGGCGACCGTGGTATCATGGTGTTTGCCGACTGCGCGGTGATGCCGGCTCCCAATGCCGAGGAACTCGCTCAGATTGCGGTCCTTACGGCAAAGACGGCACGAGACCTTGCCGGAATTGAGCCGCGAGTGGCCATGCTGAGTTTTTCCACTAAGGGCAGCGCGTCGCACGACAATGTGACAAAGGTTGTCGAAGCCACAGCCCTTGCACACGAACTTGCCCCGGACCTGCTGCTCGACGGCGAACTGCAGGCCGATGCCGCGCTGGTGCCAAAAGTTGCTGCGCTCAAGGCTCCCGACAGTAATGTCGCCGGGCGTGCCAACGTACTGGTATTCCCAGACTTGGGAACAGGTAACATCGCTTACAAACTGGTACAGCGACTGGCTGGCGCAACGGCTGTAGGTCCCATACTGCAGGGACTGGCTGCTCCGGTCAACGACCTCTCGCGCGGATGTTCGCCCGAGGATATATACAAGACCATGCTCATCACCTGCAACCAGGCTATAAACAGAAATAATTAATATTCAAATAATATATTCACAAATACCCGATTATGAACATATTAGTGCTGAATTGCGGAAGTAGTTCCGTGAAGTATAAGTTAATCGAGATTAAAGCCAATAAGGTGCTTGCCGAAGGCGGAATAGAAAAAATAGGTCTGCCCGACGCGTTCATCAAGTTCAAGACACAGGATGGAAAGAAGCACCAGATGGACCTGGATATCAGTGACCATAGCGGCGCTATCAAGGCTATCCTCAACAATCTCACCAGCCGCGAGTTCGGCTGCATCAGCAACTTTGAGGAAATCGACGCTGTGGGCCATCGCGTGGTGCACGGCGGAGAGAAGTTCAACAAGAGTGTGCTTATCAACGACGATGTGATTTCCATGATTAAGGAGTGCTACAGCATCGCTCCGCTGCACAATCCGGTGAACATGGCCGGAATTGAGGCCATAACCGAGATTCTGCCCAGCGTGCCACAAGTGGCTGTGTTCGACACCGCTTTCCACCAGACTATGCCCCCCAAGGCCTACATGTATGCCTTGCCGTATAAGTACTACATCATCGACCACGTGCGCCGCTACGGATTCCACGGAACAAGCCATCGCTACGTGTCGAAGCGTGTGTGCGACTTCCTGGGCGTGGACTACGAGCAGCAGAAGGTGATTTGCTGCCACATCGGCAACGGTGGCAGTATCACTGCTGTTCATAACGGAAAGAGCATCGACACCACCATGGGACTTACCCCGACCGAGGGCTTGATGATGGGCACACGCTGCGGTGACCTTGACCCTGGCGCAATCCTCTACCTAATGGAGAAGCACCACCTCAACGTGAAGGGAATGCTTGAGATAGTGAACAAACTCAGCGGACTCTCGGGGCTGACCGGCATCTCGTCGGATATGCGCGAAGTGAACGCCGCTTCCGAGGAAGGCGACGACCGTGCCCGTCTCGGACTGGATATGTACGCTCACCGCGTGACCAAGTACATCGGTGCCTTTGCCGCTGAAATGAACGGTGTGGACATCATAGTGTTCACCGGCGGAGTGGGAGAGCACCAGGCAAATGTGCGTGCCAATATCTGCCGCACACTCGGCTTTATGGGAGTGGAGATTGACGATGAGGTGAACGATACCAACAACGGCGACGAGGGAATCATCAGCACCTCCAACTCGCGCGTGAAAGTGGTGGTTATCCCCACCGACGAGGAATACATGATTGCCCACGACACCGAGGCAATAGTCGAAGGACGTGAACCATAAAACTGAATCGGTCATTAGGCCGATTCCGGATAATAACATAAACCAAACAACAAAAGTAACCTGAAGATTCTAACGACCTGAAACAAGGACTGAAAAGTCAGAGACATGCACTATGGCCCACGCAAGCCACAGTGCATGTTTTCAAATATGACGGGTTATATCAATCTTTCGTCGGCCTAATGACCGATTCGGGTAATTGACATGAGCCCCTTAGACCCAACTCACGTCAATATAATGGGATGTCGGGGTGCTGAACCGAAATGGGCGTTCCCTTTTCGGCTACATAGAACATGACGAGAATGACTTTCTCGGAACCATTGTTCTCGCCATGGTGAATTGTACCCACCATTTCCACTAAAGCTTCTCCCTGATGAACAACCTTTGCGTTCCCGTGGATGTCGATAATGGTGAGTTCGCCTTGCTGAACATAACCGAAGTTTATCACGTTGTGGTGATGCCAGCCCAGCTTCTTGCCGGGAGGGAACTCATATCTAATAGAGATGATCTCCGCATTTTCCCGCGGGAAAGGAGGGATTTGCGCGCCATCCCAACTCTGCGTGGTGCGCAGCAATTCGGTTATTTTAACTTCATCCATATATCTTCGTTATTTATTGTCTTAAACTCGCGTGGAGCAAAAGTACAAAAAAGCGACCTAAAATTCAAGTTTTCCAAAGATGAGAATTGGCTTATAAGTGTCATCGGGATAACTTCACTATCCATAGCAGTGTTTTTTGCGGAATGGTCAATGCGGAATTATGAAATCGATGTAGCTGTGCGCAATTTTTGTGTGTAACTATTCAGCGATTATTGCAAGGTGTGATTAAATTGCCGTTGGTTGAGTCGTGTCT
>CALAVE010000012.1 GCA_937892215.1 uncultured Porphyromonadaceae bacterium | reverse complement strand
GCTTGATAATCAGTTAATTAGAGTTAAATTTTAACTTTTTGTCATGTACTAAAATAATGGAGTTTCCTTGCATGTTCCAATGGGGACGGCAGAGCGATATCGTGCGGCTGACGGGTGGCGTAATTTTTATAAAATAGTAGAAGATATGATAAACGGGGATATTAATGGCGATGAGATTACAGATGTATCGGATGTGGTGGCGATATCAAACCACGTGTTAGGAGACGTTGGAACCACAATAGATTCTGTGATTGGAGATGTGAATGGCTCGGGCGCGATTGACGTGGCAGATGTGGTGACACTCGCAAACTATGTGCTGGGCGAATAACTAATTGATTAAGGGCACCGGAATTTGAGACGTGCCGATGTCGATGCTATAGCAAGCTGAGACATCGGTACTGTTTTCTTATGAGGGCATTGGACCAATTCAGATTCACGAAGAAATGGGCTATATGAGGATAATTAATATTTGTTGAGTAATATTAAAGGTTTAAGATTTTGAGAAATGACAAAAAAGTGTGAACTTTGCATTTAATTAGCGGTGTTGTGCCCGAGCAAGCGGGAATGCCGAGCATAACATGGTATAAATGAGAAAACAATGAATAAAATGAAGATAAGAACACGAATGATGATGATGCTTGCGGCAGTGGCCGTGAGCATGACGTTGTCCGCTCAGAACAACGTGGCGGAGGAGATAGCATGGGTAGTGGGCAGCGAGCCCATATTCAAGAGCGACATAGAGGAGCAGTACCGTCAGGCGCTGGCTGAGCGCACGGAGATACCGGGAAATCCGTATTGTGTGATTCCCGAGCGAATGGCAGTGGACAAGCTGTTTCTGGACCAAGCCAAGATAGATACAATAGAGGTACAAAACTCGATGGTGATGCAGATGGTGGAAAGCCGCATCAACTTCTGGGTGGCAAATCTGGGCTCAAAAGAGAAAGTGGAGGAGTACTACAGTATGCCTATGGCCGACTTGCGTGCCAAGCTTATAGATGTGTATTCAGACCAATACAAGATAGAGCAGGTGCAGACCAAGCTGACGGAAAAAGTAAAAGCGACGCCAGCCGATGTGCGCAATTACTTCAACAAAATCCCAACCGATTCCCTGCCATATATTCCGCGCCAAGTGGAGGTGCAGATAATCACCATAAACCCTGTGATACCACAGCAGGAGATAGATGAGGTAAAGTCACGCCTGAGGGACTACACACAGCGCGTGAACAATGGGGAAACAGACTTCTCCACCCTTGCCATTCTGTATTCAGAGGACGGTTCATCGACATACGGCGGAGAAGTGGGCTTCAAGGGGCGCGCCGAATTGCTGCCCGAGTATGCCAACGCAGCATTCAACCTGAGCGACACCAAGAAAGTGTCGAAGATAGTGGAGACCGAAGCCGGATTCCACATAATCCAGCTGATAGAGCGAAGAGGCGACCGTGTGAACACCCGTCATATACTGCTTCGTCCCAAGGTTGCGGAAAAAGACCTTACGGAAGCGATTAACAGACTTGATACCATTAAGAACGATATCACGAACGGGAAAGTGACGTTTGAGCAGGCCGCAATGCTTGTGTCGCAAGATAAAGATTCGCGACTCAACAATGGAGTGATGCTTAACGCTAAGACCCAGACCAACCGATTTGAGATGGCCGACCTTCCCGCGGAAGTGGCGAAGAAAGTGGACAAGATGGAAGTGGGAGCAATCTCCGAGCCATTTGTGATGATGAATGCGGCGACAAACCGTCAGCAAGTGGCAATAGTGCGCCTGTCGAGGCGCATCGACGGCCATAAGGCAAACTTAACCGATGACTACCAGATAATGAAGTCGCTTTACGAGCAGCATCGTAAGGGAGAGATAATAGAAGACTGGGTAAAGGAAAAGCAGAAATCAATATACGTGTATATAGAGGAAGGCTGGCGAAACTGTGACTTCCAGTACGACTGGTCGGGCCGATAAAAAGAATGCAAGTGAGCAACGACGGCAAAAATAAGAAGGATAGTGCGAGGCACAGGATGATTACAATATTCTTGTGCTTCGTTGCCGTAATGTTTGTTCATGGAGTGTTCAGTCCGGTGGTGTGGTCGCATGGGAAAGGCAAACCCAAGACCTCGCTGAAGGCCGCAAAGCCGGGGGCAAAAGCCAAGCATGTGAGCCGTATTACTCCGCAGATACCTGGAGCGAACCGGTTCCAGAAGAATAAGGTGTTTCTAGAGAACGCGGATGTGCTCAGCGCAGATGAGCGAGTGAGTACAGACTACCAGGTGCTGAAGGGAAATGTTCAGTTCCGTAGGGGTGACATGTATATGTACTGCGACAGTGCTTATTTCTATGACAAGACCAGCTCTCTGGACGCATTCGGTAACGTGCGTATGACGCAGGGTGACACTGTGACCGTCACGGCCGAGATACTGCACTATTATGGAGAGGATGAGGTGGCTCAGTTGCGTTATAACGTGAGAATGGAGAACACTACGATGACCCTGCTTACCGACAGTCTGGACTATGAGATACAGTCGAATGTGGGCTACTATTTCAACCGCGGCACAATAGTGGATAACGAGAATAATGAGCTTACATCGGAATTCGGTCGCTACGAATTGGATACGAAAAACGCGGAGTTCTCAAGTAACGTGCATTTCATTAACGACAAGTATGAGATGCTTACCAATCTGCTCAACTATAACACGCAGACACACATAGCCACTATAACAGAAGAAACAGTGGCGCTGAGTGACAGTAACACCATCTACACCAGTAACGGATGGTATAACACGCAGACCGACGAGACGACGCTGTTCGACCGCTCGCTGGTGGTGACAAAGGACGGGACAACTCTGACCGGCGACACTGTGTACTACAATCAGGTGAAAGGAATGGGAGAGGCCCGCGGAAATATGCTTATAACAGACACTACGCACAAAGTGATGCTGGATGGAGCCTACGGCTTCTATGACGAAAACGAGACTCGTGCCTTTGCCACAGGAAGGGCACGTGCACGGGAGTTCTCGGAAAAAGACACTCTGTATCTGCATGGTGACACGTTGCGGACATTCCTTGACGATGATTCTCTTCATGTGATGACGGCTTCCAGGTTTGTGAGATTCTACAGAAAAGACTTGCAGGGATTGTGTGATTCAATGGCATTCAACGAGCGCGATTCCATCCTGCGTATGTATAACCATGCCATAGTGTGGACCGGTGCAAGGCAGATAAATGGCGATGAGATAAATGTGCACTTTGTGGACAGCACAGTCGATGTGGCGCGTTTGCCAAACTATGGATTTCTGGCAGAGCATGTGGGAGAAAACACTTACTACAATCAGCTCAAGGGAAAAGAGATGATAGCATATTTTGAGGAAAATGAGGTGCGGAGGCTGGATGTTAACGGCAACGTGCAGGCTCTGCTGTTCCCTCAAGAAAATGATACCACCTACAACAAGGTGGTGAATGCAGAGAGCAGTTATCTCAAGATTAACTTGAAGCCGAAGCAAGAAATAGACAAGATTACGATGTGGCCGGAGGTTACCGGAACGGTGACTCCGCTTTACTTAGCAAGAAAGTCGCAGCTGTATCTCGACTCGTTCAACTGGTACGAAAGTTTGCGTCCCACAGACCCCGATGATATATTCACCATAAGCGATGAGATGCGTCAGTTGTTTGCAGCCCCAGATCCCAACGCACGTCATCGTCGAGTTACAAAAACGGTAGAGAAATGAGCGATGTAATAAAATTATTGCCTGATTCCGTAGCCAACCAGATAGCGGCCGGCGAGGTGATACAGCGCCCCGCGTCGGTGATTAAAGAACTTGTGGAGAACGCGATTGATGCGTGCGCGAAAAAGGTGGATATATACCTGAAAGACGCTGGGCGTACACTGATTCAAGTGGTGGATAATGGGCAAGGCATGAGCGCGACCGATGCCCGACTTGCCTTTGAACGCCACAGCACCTCCAAGATACGCAATGCCGAAGACCTGTTCTCGTTGCATACGATGGGATTCAGAGGCGAGGCACTGGCTTCGATAGCGGCAATATCACAAGTGGAACTCCGAACAAAGAAAAAAGGCGAAGAGTTAGGTACGCGGCTGCTGATAAGTGCCTCGACGTGTGAAGGACAAGAGGCTTGTGCCTGCTCAGAAGGGAGCAACTTCAAGATTAAGAATATCTTTTTCAACGTGCCGGCACGCCGCAAATTCCTCAAGAGTAACCAAGTGGAACTCAGTAACATAATAAGGGAATTTGAGAAACTGGCACTGGTGAATCATGACGTGGAATTTACCCTCACCCATAACGAGCGACTGATGTATAAGCTATTGCCCGGAACATTTAAGCAGCGCATAGTGGCACTGTTCGGTAATGCCATGGACACGCAGATGCTTCCGGTGACAGTGGATACGTCACTGGTTCAGATAGACGGGTTCATTTCCCGGCCCGAGAATGCTCGTAAGCGCAATACGTTACAGTATCTGTTCGTGAACGGAAGATACATGCGTCATCCGTATTTTCACAAGGCCATACAAATGAGTTACAGCGGCCTTATACCAGAGGACGAGCAACCGAATTACTTCCTGTCGTTTACGGTGGAGCCAGAGACAATAGACGTGAATATACACCCCACAAAGACAGAAATAAAGTTTGAGAATGAGATGCCCATTTGGCAGATTTTGTCGGCGGCTGTGAAAGAGTCGCTGGGGCGTTTCAGTTCTGCTCCGACTATAGAGTTTGATGTGGAGGGAGCGCCGGATATTCCTGTGTATGATAAAAGCAGACCCTGCGAAATGCCGCCAAGTGGGGTGGACCCCAGTTACAATCCGTTCAAGGCGACCGGTCGTAAATCATATCCAAACCCAACAACCAACTGGGAGGAACTCTACAGGAACTTTGAGAAAAAGGCCAGTCAGCAGCAAGAAATAGCCGATGTTGAATCCGAGCCAGAAATCAGGGAAGAATCGGTGTGGCGAGAGAGCGAAGACACGCGAGAAACCGAGGGACTGTCGTATATGCAGATAAAAGAAAGGTATATCATCCTGCCCGTTCAGTCGGGGCTGATGATGATAGACCAACACAGAGCCCATCTGCTGGTGCTTTACAGCAAGTTCTTAAGTCAAATAGACAGCAACTCCGTGTCATCGCAGAATGTGCTGTTCCCCGAAGTGATAAGTCTTTCACCATCACAGAGCATAATACTGGCAGAATTAGAGACGGAGTTGGAAAACCTGGGCTTCGGATTGTCGCGTCTGGGCGGGAATGAGTGGTCGGTTACCGCAATGCCGTTCACTATGGAAAGCGCAGATGTGAATGAGGTGATAAGGAGTGTGATAGACGCTGTGGAGAATGGCGGCGAGGATCCGGCGAGCATCTTGAACAGGCGCGTGGCACTGAGCGTGGCGCGAAATGCGGCAATAAAATATGGGCGAGTGCTGAACGTTTCAGAAATGGAACAACTGGTGGCCGACCTTCTGCGGCTGCCAAACCCAAATTATACACCCGACGGAAAGCGGGTTCTGTATATATTGCCGATGGACTCAATAACAAAGAATTTTCAGTAAACATAGATAGGAAGAGCAAGATGAACCGGAAGAGAGTGATTATGCTGGTGGTGCTGGTGCTGTGTGGCGTGATTGTAGTGAACGCAGCCAAGACTCAGAAAAAGAAAGCGGAGCCTAAGACTGATTCAGCGCGTGAACTTTATGTGGCCGGGAAATATGCCGAGGCGTTGCCTCTGCTGAAGAAGCAGTTAGAGAAGGACAAGAAGAGCGGCTCGGTGAACGAAATGCTGGCCGTGAGCCTGTACAAAACAGGAAATGAGGCCGAGGCAAGGAAGTATTTCCGTCAAGCGGCGAGTAAGGGCGTGAACGAGGCATACTATTATCTGGCACAGTACAGTTTCAGAGAATATGACTTTAACGGGATGGAGAAGATGCTCGACGAGACCGATGAGTCGAAATTGAGCAAGAAAGCCGGAAAAGAGATAAGCCGGATGCGCAAGGCCAGAGAAATGTTCGACCACGTGGAGAAGATAGTGGTGGTGGATACGCTGGTGGTGGCAAGAAAAGATTTTTTCCGGAAATACAAAATATCGGGCGGCGCCGGTCGGTTGTGTGGAGTGGGTGATTTGCCATTTGAAACAGCCGACAGTGCGAAGACAGGCCAGGCTTTTATTTCGGGTGACGGGAAATATGCCTTATGGGCAGAACCGAGTCAAGACGGCCAACTTTCGCTGATGGAGAATAGTCGCCTGCTGAGCGGGAAATGGGATGAGCCGAAGGCCGTGAGTCAGGCCGAAGCCGTGACGGAGGCTCAATGCTATCCGTTTATGATGCCGGACGGAATGACCCTGTATTATGCAGGAAACGGTGAAAATTCAATTGGCGGCTATGACCTGTTTGTTACTAGAAAAGACGATGAAACAGGCGAATTTATGAAGGCTCAAAATATGGGTATGCCTTATAATTCACCGGCAGATGATTACCTGCTTGTGGTGGATGAGCAGACGGGCCTCGGCTGGTGGGCAAGTGACCGAAACCACATCAAGGACAGTGTTACGGTTTATATCTATATTCCTAACGTGCTCCGCGAGAATTACCATCCCGATGAGGCAAATCTGGATATACTGGCTTCGCTTAGCGACATAACCCACACGTGGCCAGCGGGATTTGACAAAGATGCAACTTTGGAAAAGTTAAAGGTCTTGGAAACAGGAAGCGAAGAAACTGAAGGAAGCTTCGCCTTTGTTGTGGCACCCGGAGTGACCTATGTGAAGATAGAAAACGCCAAGACCAAGCAAGGGCTAGCGCTACTGGAGAAATATGTGGCTGAGGATGCCGCGCATAAGGCTGATGAAGAGAAACTTGCCGGACTCCGCGCGAAATACGCAAAGAGTGGAGAAAAGGAGCGCAAGGCGATGGCCAGCTCGCTGCTGCAACTTGAGAACAAGGTGGAGCAACACAGAGCAAAACTCTATGAACTTGCAAATGAGGTGAGAAAAGCTGAAATGAAATAAAGAGAGATGGATTTAACAGCAATTATAAGGGGCGAAAGATACAATCTGCATACCCATACTCAGTTTTGTGACGGGCACGCTGAGATGGAGAAGTTTGTGGCGGCTGCGATGGGGCGAGGAATCACAGACTTGGGATTCACACCTCATAGTCCGCTGCCGTTTCACACGCCTTGCAACATGGAAAAGACGACTGTAGATTCTTATTTTGCCGAGATTGCGCGACTCAGGAAGGAGTATGGCGAAAAGCTGCATATCCACGCTTCTATGGAAATAGACTATCTGGATGAGTGGGGGCCTAACAACAGTTACTTTGCAGACTTACCGCTCGACTACAGGATAGGTTCGGTGCATTTTATCCAAACTCCTGACGACAATGGAACGTATGTGGATATAGACGGCAAGCCAGAGCGGTTTGAAGATAATATGCACAAGGTATTCGGTGATGACGTGGAGTGGGTGGTGCGCAAGTTCTACGAGCAGTCGCTCAAGATGATAGAGAAAGGAGGCTTTGACATCGTGGGGCATCTGGACAAGGTGGGGTATAACGCCTCGGTGTTCATGGCCGGCATAGACCGCGAGCCGTGGTATGACGCGCTTGTGCGCCGAGAAATTGAGGCGATAATGGATTTCGGCTACGTGGTGGAGGTAAACACCAAGTCGTGGGAAAACCACGGCCGAATGTTCCCTGACGTGCGATACTGGGAATTGCTGAAGCGCTGGAATGCGCCGCTGGTTGTAAATAGCGACGCGCACTACCCGGAACTGATAAATGCCGGGCGAGATTACGCTCTGAGAGAATTAGGACTGAAGAAACAATAAACTCTTGTGAGAAGCCCACGAGGTTGCAAAATGTGATAAATAACGCTACCTTTGCACAGGCAAAAGATAGAAACATTAATATTAACCGATAATTTAAAATTATGTCAGAGACAATTCAAAAAACGCTGAGAGATTCGGCGGCAATGCGGTGGTCCGCGCTGTTGCTGCTGGCACTGGCGATGTTCTGTTCGTACATTTTCATGGACATACTGTCGCCGATTAAAGACTTGATGCAGGAAACCAGAGGCTGGGATTCCACAGCATTCGGAACGATGCAAGGTTCGGAAGTGTTCCTGAACGTATTTGTGTTCTTCCTGATTTTTGCCGGAATTATACTGGACAAGATGGGCGTACGCTTCACCGCAGTGCTGTCGGCCGCCGTAATGCTGGTGGGCGCCATTATTAAGTGGTATGCAGTGAGTGATAGCTTCATCGGTTCCGGACTGGAAGAGTGGTTCACTACTCACCTGAACTATATACCGGGCTTTGATGAACTGGGCGTGTCGCCGTTCTACGAGGGTATGCCTGCATCGGCAAAGGTTGCCGCATGCGGATTTATGATATTCGGCTGCGGTTGTGAGATGGCCGGAATCACGGTGAGTCGCGGAATCGTGAAGTGGTTCAAGGGGCGCGAAATGGCCCTTGCCATGGGCTCAGAGATGGCCCTTGCCCGCTTGGGTGTGGCTACATGTATGATATTCTCGCCGTTTTTCGCCAAACTTGGCGGTGAGGTGAGTGTATCCCGTTCAGTGGCATTCGGTGTGGTTCTGCTGTGCATAGCCCTGATTATGACCATTGTGTATTTCTTTATGGACAAGAAACTGGATTCACAGACAGGAGAGGCCGAGGAAAAAGACGACCCGTTCAAGATTTCGGATATAGGGCAGATACTTACCAGCAGCGGTTTTTGGCTGGTGGCATTGCTTTGTGTGCTTTATTACTCGGCAATATTCCCATTCCAGAAGTATGCTGTGAATATGCTTCAGTGCAACCTTACGCTTGTGGAGCCGGCCGCAGATTCGTTCTGGGCAAGCAGCCAGGTGACCATAGTTCAGTATGTGATAATGCTGCTGGTGGCAATTGCCGGCTTTGCGAGCAACTTCCAGAAGAATAAGACGTACCAGTATCTGCTGCTGTGTGTATCGGTAGTTTCGCTGATAATTTATTGCTACATGGGCTATATGCGTCAGTCGGCCGAGTCGATATTTGCCGTGTTCCCGCTTCTTGCGGTGCTGATTACCCCGATTCTGGGCAGCTACGTGGACCACAAGGGGAAGGCCGCTTCGATGCTTGTGCTCGGGTCGATGCTACTGATAGCATGTCACCTGATATTCGCGTTCATTCTGCCGATGTTCAAGGGTAACGCAGTGGGCGGTGTGATAGTCGCCTATGCAACGATACTTGTTCTGGGAGCGTCGTTCTCGCTGGTGCCGGCATCGTTGTGGCCAAGCGTGCCAAAACTTGTTGACGCAAAGGTGATAGGTTCGGCATACGCTCTGATATTCTGGATTCAGAATATAGGTTTGTGGCTATTCCCATTGCTTATTGGTAAGGTGCTGGACAAGACAAATCCCGGTGTGACAGACCCCACACAGTTCGACTACACATGGCCGCTGGTGATGCTTGCTTCGCTTGGCGTGATGGCATTGCTTCTGGGCCTTGTCCTTAAGGTTGTGGACAAGAAGAAAGGTCTGGGCCTTGAAGAACCGAACATAAAGGAATAACAAGAGCGAATGAGGAATATAACAGAAAGCGGGGCAGGTTACTTGAATGGACCTGCCCCGCTGGTATCTTGACGGTACCTTGTGCACTGAGAATCAGTTGCCAAGAACCTTATTGGCAAGCTGTACCACGTCGCTAACGTCGATATCGCCTTCTGCGTTTACATTGGCGGCTTGCGCGTTGAAATCTGCAGAGGCACTGCCCATTACATAATTGGCTATAGCCACCACGTCGGTGACGTCCAGATTGCCGTCGCTGTTCACGTCACCTATTATCAGCACGTCGTTCCATGTGATGCAGAGCGAATTGAGGTAGCAAACGAACTCTTGTGAGCGTACGCCAAGGTACTTGTAATCTCCTTGAATCGAAAGGGCGGTGTTCTGGCCGTTAATTATTACACCAATGAGTGTGCCTGCTGTGGCATCGTCATAAAGTTCGGACGGGGAAGAGTAGGGCGTGTTTTTCCCATATATGCCAAGATTTCTGCCGTTCTCGGTATTCTCGTTCCATTCAACCTCAACGTTAGTGACTGAGCCACCGGAAGACGTTGTGACTATTCCCGACGTGCCATAGTTGGCTCTTAGTTGAATCGCTGTTATTGCGTCACCTGAATTGCCGGCATAGACCGCTCTGGATTCTTTTTTGAGGCCGGTCCAGTCCACGTATCCGTTCTCGAAAATGTTGAGCCGAGTGTCTTGATAGCAGATAGTGTCGGTGGAGATTACCTGTGTGCCCTGGGCATACATTGCGTTTCCGCTCAGGCATAATGCGAATAAAACGGCCAAAAGAGAGATATGAAGAAAAGTTCTCATTTTTGAACTAAATTTAGTAATGTACTATAAATTGATATAAATAATCTGTTTTGGAGCAAGTCAGTCCGAATTCAAGTGCAAAGATATGACATTTGCGCAAGAAAAGTGTTCTGAACGGTGGAATAATTTTATTTTTTCAGGCGGAGCAAGTATTATACTCGCAAAGTCCGTCCTATTCGCACATGGTGAATTCCAGAGTTCCTCCGGCCATGATGTCGGAGTAGGTGATTGTGCCGTTCTTGATTTTCTTGCCGTTGAGAGTGGCCTTCTTCACATACTTGCAGGTCTCGCTCAGATTCTTGGCTATCACAGTGAACCGTTTGCCATTGGGGAGGGTGATGGTGACCTTGGGAATCTGAGGCGCGCCCAAGACGTATTCACCGGCAGCAGGATTCACCGGATAGAAGCCCATGGCGCTGAAGATGTACCAAGCCGACATCTGACCGCAGTCGTCGTTGCCGCACAGGCCGTCGGGGCGCGGATGATAGAAACGGTCGAAAACCTCTCTGATTAGTTCGGCTGTGCGCCGAGGCTTACCGGCCATCGCAAAAAGATAGATGACGTGGTGGCTGGGTTCGTTGCCATGCGCATACTGGCCGATGAGTCCGGTTACGTCGCTAAGAGTGCCGGTTTCGGCTGAAGCGGCATTGAGGAAAAACAAAGAGTCGAGTCGAGCCGTGAACTTGCTGTTGCCGCCCATGAGGCGAATCAGGCCAGGAATATCCTGCAAAACGTGCCATGAGTACTGCCACGCATTGCCCTCGGTGTAGTCGCCGCCGGTCTTTTCGGAATGAGAGAGGGCAAGCGAAGAGAATGGCGTGCGCCAGTTCCCAGAGGAATCCTTGCCACGCATAAGGCCAGATTCAGGGTCGAAGAGATTGCGGAAATACCGCGAGCGGCTGAGGAAGAACTTTTCGTCATCGGTCTTACCCAGTTTGTGCGCGAGCAAAGCGGCGCAGTAGTCGTCGTAACCACATTCCAAAGTCTTGGAAACGGATTCGGTGGTGATGATGTCGAAGGGGAAATATCCGTACTTGTCGTAGGCTTCCCAGTTGGAGCCACGGTGACTTGTGGTGAGGGTTTTCTTGATTTCGCGGAACGCGCGTTCGTGGTCGATTCCGGGAAGGTTCCGCAGGCAGGCATCGACAATTACCGGCACGGCATGGTTGCCAATCATACAGTAGTTTTCTTGCCCCCAAACGGTCCAGATGGGCAGGAATCCCATTGCCTCGCAGTGGGTGAGCATTGTGTTGACAATGCCGGATACAACATCCGGGTTCAGTATTGAGAGCAGCGGCTGTGCGGCACGGAAGGTGTCCCACAGGGAGAGAGTGGAGTAGTAGCACTTACCGGCGCTGAAGTCCACTTTGTCGGTGGGGCCGCGGAAACGACCGTCGGCATCGCAGATGTTATTCGGCTGGAAGAAGAGGTGGTAGAGCGACGTGTAGAAATTGGCTTTCTGCTCGTCGGAACCTTCAACGGTGATGGCTCCTAAAAGTCGTGCCCATGTGGCCCGGTTCTGCGAGAGCACTGCGTCGAAGTTCCAGTGAGGCATCTCATGGTCGATGTTGGCCAACGCACTGAGTTCGCTCACCGATGATAGCGAGACCTTGGTGAGCAGAGTTTGCCCTTTGCTCAGGCCGAAGCGATACACAATGCGCGGTGCGATTCCGGTGATTTGTGGCAGCGTGTCGGCGCTGACGATGGGGCTGCTGAACCTGATGGCAAAGTAGAGACGGCGCGTGACCCACATCTGGATGTTCTCATAGCCAAGTATCGTGGAGTCGTTGATTTGCATGATTTCGTATTCCTTGATGCGACTGCGCAGGCTACCTTCGGTGAAACTTTGTCCTGTTTGGTAGTCGATATACACGCCCGGATTGTCGTCGAGGAACTGATAGCGGTGGAGCGCCACTCGCTGAGAGCAAGTCATGTCAACCTTAACGCGGTTTTGCCGGAGGGTTACGCCATAGTAGCCCGGGTGGGCTACCTCTGTGTCTTTGCTGAACGAACTGGAATAGGGGGCGCGAGCGTCCGGTCCGCAGAACGGCATCATTAGCAGGTCGTTGAGGTCGGAACACCCGGTGCCGCTGAGCTTGTCTTGCGTGAATCCCAGAATGCTATTGTCGGTGAAAGTGTAACCGCAGGTGTATTTCCAGTTGAAATTGCCTGTTTGCGGTCCCGGCTGTACCATTCCGAACGGGTATGCGGCGGCCGGTGTGGTGTGACCAACGGTGGCGGAGCCGATGAATACGTCGATGAAGTGCAAGTGATTCTCGGCCACGCTTCTGAACGCTACGCTTACTACGATTAAGGCTGCAATTGCCAGTGATTTGGCTGAATGATTCATAATAAACATATTTAAAATAGGTAAAGGTTTCTGTCACAAAAATACGCATTTTAGCGTGATTCCCCAAACCGGGGCTAATAAATTACCTATAGGCAACCGAAGAAAAATTAAAAAGGGCATGCCATGATTATTAACACACCCTTACATTCATTAAAAAATACACCAATTTGTATGAAATCACTTAGCTCCAATACAATATTTTCGCTGTATTTTTATACTCATTGAGGGCACATCTAATTTTATTTTTTTACCGTCACGCTGTATCTCAGCAACGATATGCATGTGGCGAGACTCATTCAGAGCATTCCAACCATTATTCTTAGCACTCTTATTTAGTTCTTTATTGTTATGAATCTTTAGCAATTTGTCACCCGGTTTCAATCCAGCTTTCTCCGCTCTTGACTCTGGTTCTATGCTAAAAATGATTTTCGAATCATCACGGTTGCATGTTATCCCCGTTGGAGCATACAACGTCTTTGATTTTCTTATGTATCTGTCATCAGGCGGTAATATCATCCATGTTGCCCAAGCCCCAAAATTCTTCCCTGTATCAAAGTCGTCTGCGGCATTAGACACATGTCGCTTGACTGTCGCTTGCCAAACAATAGGTGGATATGTAATGCTTTTATCGTTAATTCGCTTGACATCTAAAGCTGCTATCTCAAGGAATAAGTCCAATGTTTTGGATTCATGCGTGTAACCACCTTCATAGATTGTTTTATTCTTTTGAGTGGTAACATAATCATTCTGTCTTGTAATATAGTTGTATTCTGTTCTGGTTTTACTCCCAATATTCACGGTTCGGCTTGTAGGTGGTATATAGGTGGAGCTGATACTTTCATCGGCATCTCTTGCTATAGTAAAAAGAAGATCCGGAGATTCATCATCTTGTTTCATATTACTAAAATAAACTTCTTTTAATATATCTTTATCCAATAAGGGGTTATTGCTGGTTATCAGAAAATTATATTTAGTACAAGTAAAGAAATCAAAACTATCATCCTTGCGCTCGTCAAAAATAGTCCCTTGTTGTAAAGTTCTTTTGCGTTTTTGCACATCAGTTGACCCAGTTATATCATTTAATGTAAAATCATCCCCAAATGGTTTTAAGTCTTTACTTAATTCATATTCAGGTTTTATGCGCACTGTTCTTTCTAGAATTTCTCCTTCATCTTTTCGTTTTATCTTAATAGTGATAGTATCATGTCGGCCATCAACCTTACTATAGAATTGTTCTTTTGTCCATGCCTTTGCTGATTCACCATCTACCTCAATAATGATGTCTCCTATATTTGGGGCAAAATATTCACCATCACTTTCTAATACGCTGAAAGTCAAATGGTAATATTCACGATGCTTTCCACTGTCATCTATTACAGACAAAAAATGGTTATCAGTTATAGTCAGATAACCTTGACCCCAATCGGAGTACTTTCCAACATCGATTATGTGTTCAAAACCACCGGGGAGACTTCCTTGTGCAACAACTAACAATGAATTGAGCATTAATAGTAGAAATAAAAAAATCTTTTTCATATATTTCTTAGTGCCTTTGCAGTTCTCAAAGGCGATTTATAAACAATAAAAGCGTGAACTGAATTGCCACACTTTAGAAGATGGTCGTAGGAAACCAATGAGGTAGATGTGGAATAGCAGCTCACGCTATAGAGCGAGAACCGCAATGCCAAACTTGCCTCTTTTAGAAAATTTCCTACGTTTTCTTCTACAAGTCAAAGCATACGCTTCTGTTAATATTTTGATAAAACAAAGTTCTATCTCTTTGGCAAAAATAGTAATTAATTTTGAGATAGAGTCAAAAATAGGTATAGTTTTCAAAATAAATTATTAAATATCCGGGACTTATTATATTGAATACTCAATTTCGGCTGCTAAAAAAGTTTTAGGCATTTGCCAAACAGATATTAGCTACCCGCAAAAAATAGGCTGAATCCCGTTGCCGAGGTTCAGCCCTTTTCGCGTATGAAAGTTACTTTTTTGTATTTCTGTTGTGTTGTCTCTTGGCAGGGGGTTATTCGTCGCTGAGGTCAACGGCGCGGTATTCTTTCTTGCCAGTTGATGTGTATCCTGTGATGAGCATCACCTTGTCGGCCGACTTGTCGCGCATGATGGAGTTGTAGATTTCCTCCACGTCGTCCTGGCTTGTGACCTTCTCGCCATTGATGGCCGAGATGATGAATCCGTCGCGTATGCCGGCGCGCTTGAACTTGCCGTCCTTGAGGCCGGTGACCTTGACGCCGCCGCTTACGCTGAGTTCTTCTTTCTCTTTGTCGCTAAGAGGCGTGAAAGCGCATCCGAGCGAGAGGAAGTCGCTACCCTTAGATATCTTGGTGGTACCCTGGTCGTTCTTGAGCAAGACCTTAGTGGACTTGAGCTTGTTGTCGCGGTAGTAGCCGATAGTGATTTCGTCGCCCGGGCGCTGCTTGCTCATTTGCTCCAGCAGTTGTGCTCCGTTCTTGATGTCGGTGCTGTTGAGTTTCACTATTACGTCACCTTCCTTGATTCCGGCTTCCTTGGCTGCGCTGCGGTCGCTGACCTTTTCCACGTAAACGCCCTCGGTGGTGGCGGTGATTTCCTTATCCTTAGCCTTCTCTGCTGTGAGTTCGGTGAACTGGATTCCCAGAACGGCGCGCTGCACTGTCCCGTACTGCTTGATGTCGGTTACGATTTTTTGCACCACGTCGGACGGGATGGCGAATGAATAGCCGGCGTAGTTACCGGTGTTGGAGTAGATGAGTGTGTTGATTCCCACGAGTTCGCCGTTGGTGTTGACCAGGGCGCCACCCGAGTTGCCGGGATTAACTGCCGCATCGTGCTGGATGAAAGACTCGATGCCGACGTTGTTGCCTTTGTTCAGACCGCGAGCCTTGGCACTGACGATTCCCGCTGTGACGGTGGAGTTGAAACCAAAGGGATTACCAACGGCAAGAACCCATTCGCCGACCTTGATTTTGTCGGAGCTACCGAATGTGATGGCCTTGAGATCCTTGGCCTGAATCTTGATAAGCGCGATATCGGAGTTGGCGTCGGTGCCAACAACGGTGGCGTTGAACTGGCGGTTGTCGTTGAGTGTGACTTCCAGTTTCTCGGCTCCGTCGATAACGTGATTGTTAGTGACGATGTATCCGTCGGCACTGATGATAACGCCCGAGCCAAGTCCTGATGGCTGCGGGTTGCTCTCGGCCTTGGGCTGCTGCTGACGGCGACGTGAATTGCCGTTGCCCTGGCCAAAGAAGAATTCGAAGGGGTCGAAGAAGTCGTCGCCACCCTGGAAGAATTGTTGCTGGCGGGGTGTGGCGTAGGACTTGATGCTGACTACGGAGTTGATGGTGCTTTCGGCCGCCTTAGTGAAATCGGACTCAATTGATGCCGGGTAAGCAGTGGTGCGTACGAAACTCTGTTCCTGATTCTGCTGAGCCGGAACATAGACGTCGCCCATGGTTCCCTTGCCGGTGATGGCTGATGTGGCCATGATGGTGACAGCCGAGCCGGCGATTGCTGCACTGACTACGAGTGCTACGAGTTTGGTGTTTGTTTTCATAATTCTTATTGTTTTAATGTTAAATTTTCGATTGTTTTTAATACTCTAACTGTTAAAATTAACGTTTAATCGGCTGTAAAATTATATCATAAAATTGCAAAAACAATACCAAGAGGGCTATTTTTAAGCTAATTTAAGACGAAAGCGCGGTTTTTTTAATTTCTTTAATCATAAAAACAGGAAAAACCGGTGGTTTTTCGGTGTGCGAATGTGACAGTATGGCAATATGGCGTGCGGGAAAGGAGTGAATATGACAGAATAAACAAAAAAACAAGTGAGATAAAGGCGCTACATGAAACAAAATCACTAAATTTGCACTATAAATAATGGACAAAGACGTATAAGATGAAGAAAAACAACATAGTGCTGGCTCTGGCCATCATGGTTCTGGCAACGTTGGCAGTTCTGCTGGTGGTGTTTCTGCGAGAATTTTCCATCATAGATATGTACAACTGGTACAAGGAGCACATGACCTACGGGATGATAGTGCTACTGATGGCGATAGAGAGTTCGATAATTCCGCTGCCGAGTGAGGTGGTGGTGCCTCCTGCGGCGTATTTCGCTCTAAGGAGTGGTAATCTGGACATTATCATGGTGGTGATTATGGCGACGGTGGGTGCATTTCTTGGCGCGCTGGCCAACTATGTGTTGTCGATGCTTGTGGGGCGACCTGTGCTCTATGCTTTTGCCGACAGCAAGGTGGGGCACCTGCTGATGCTCAACAGCGACAAACTGAAATATGCCGAGGACTACTTTGCCCGCAAGGGTGCGATATCCATTTTCCTGGGAAGGCTTTTGCCGGCAGTCCGGCATCTGATTTCGATACCGGCAGGACTCTCGCGGATGAACATATTCACGTTCAGTGTGTTCACTATTCTGGGCGCGGCATTGTGGAACGTGGTGCTGGCGCTGATGGGCTACTGGCTTAGCCTGGCCGTTCCGGAGGAACAGTTGCTGGCATCGATTGAGCACTACAGCGGCTACCTGAAGATAGCCGGTTACGGACTAATTCTGATACTGATAGGCTATGTGTGCTACAAGTCGTTCAGGAAGAAAGGCGAGAAAAAAGAGACAGAAGAGAACGTCGGGGGTGAGCCGACCGAATAATAACCAATAAATGAGACGGAATATGATAGTTTCACCATCGTTACTCTCGGCAGACTTTGCGCATCTGGCCGATGACCTTGAAATGATAAACTCAAGTAGCGCGCAAATGCTTCATTTGGATGTTATGGACGGCGTGTTCGTGCCCAATATCTCATTTGGCTTTCCGGTGATAAAGTATGTGCAGAAATACTGTACTAAGCCACTTGACGTACATCTGATGATAGTGGAGCCGCAGAAATTCGTGAATGAGGTTCGCGACTGCGGTGCTGAAATCATGAACGTGCATTATGAGGTGTGCCCGCACCTTAACAGAGTGATTCAGCAGATACACGATGCAGGTCTGCGTGCCGGAGTGACACTGAATCCGGCAACACCGGTTTCGTTACTGCGCGACATCGTGACCGATGTGGAACTGGTTCTGCTGATGTCGGTGAACCCGGGTTTTGGCGGACAGAAGTTTATTCCAAACACACTAAACAAGGTGCGAGAACTCCGTGACATGATAGAGGAAACGGGCTCCAAGGCAATGATAGAGGTGGACGGCGGCGTGAATGCTGAAACGGGTGCTCTGCTTAAAGATGCCGGGGCCGATGTGCTGGTGGCCGGAAATTATGTGTTCAAGGCCGCAAATCCGCAGGAAGCGATAGAAACACTGGTGAATTTATAGAAAGTTTTTGCGAGGAAAATTTGCCGTTAAGCGAAAATTGTGTAATTTTGCACCCGCAAACGGCAGTTTGCACATAGATAATTAACGACTGGAAAGGTGCCGGAGTGGTCGAACGGGGCGGTCTCGAAAACCGTTAACCGCATTAGCGGTTCCAGGGTTCGAATCCCTGCCTTTCCGCGGATGGTGGAGAAGTCAGTGAAAAATTGGCTTCTCCTTTTTCGTTTATTATCAGTGATTTATGATTTCAATGCGGTGTGTTTCAAGTGATTATTGCCTAATAAGGGGATAAAGACCCCTCAAACGGAATAATGAAACATTATCAATCATATTATATCATAATGCCATTTTTGGGTACACATGTGTACCTCTGATTGGGTACACAAACCCGAAAATGCTTAACTAAACTATTTCACTGATATGGGAACACCGACAATGAAACTGATGTTCGATCGGCAGAAGCGGGCATCGAAGACGAAGGAAGGGTCCATTGAGTTGCGTATTACTCTGGGCCGAGTGAAGAAACATGCCACTACGGGTGTGCGGGTATTTCCGCGCGAGTGGCGAAACGGTCACATCGTGAACCGGCTGGACGCGTATGAGCTGCAGCGCACGCTGGATATGTATGTGGCGCACGCCCGCAAGGTGATTAACGACCTGACGGAGCGCGGTGAGTTTGACATCGATACGATTGTGTCGGTAATCAACGGGAAGCAGCGTGAGGCATCGGGCGCGAACGTGGCGAAGCGGCGGCTTCTTCTGGACTATATGCGTGAGCGTGCGGAGATACGGAAGTATGGCCGTGGTGAGGACAGCAGGGAACGCTATGACCGTTTTTTGCGATGGTTTGAGGGCTGGGGCGGCATGACGACGTTTGACGACATAACCGAGACCAACATCCTGGCTATGGACCGTGCTCTTAGCGCTCGCGGCATGCAGCCTTACAGCAAGTGGCAGAACTATCACCGTTTCCTTAACTCGTTCATCCTGGACGCAAACGAGGATGGGCTGATGCGCGGTAATCCGTACCGGAAGTTGAACTTGAAGAAGCAGAGTGGCAGCAAGGGTCTGGAGAAGTATCTGACTCGGGAGGAGTTTGGGCGCATTGAGAGTCTGGACCCTCCGGTGAACTATCTGCGGCATGCTCGTGACTTGTTCGTGTTCCAGACGTACACTTGTCTGTCATATACGGACCTGGCGAGTTTCGACGCAAGTCGGATTAAGGTGGTGAACGGGCGCAAGATGTATGTGGGTCTGCGCGGCAAGACGGGGATGGAGTATAAGTTCTTGCTCCTGGGACCGGCGCTGGCTATCCTGGAGCGTTACGGTGGTCGGCTGCCGATTATGTCGAACGTGAAGTATAACGCCTATCTTAAGGTGATAGCTGTGATGTGCGGCATCCGGAAGCCTGTGAGCACTCACTGGGCGCGTCACACCGGCGCGACGCTTCTGCTTAACAGCGGCGTGGGCATGGAGGTGGTGTCGCGGGTGCTCGGTCACAGTTCGACGAAGATTACGCGTGAGGTGTATGCGGCGTTGCTTGACGAGACAGTGGCTGAGGCTATGTCGAAGATGGAGCGTGCGATGGACGGTGACTCCCGCCTTTAGCCGAAAATGACTTTGAGGTGTCTGTCAGGCTGTGCACGTCTTGGCTTAAGTACAGGCACGGCACGACAGTTTTGTTTTGTGTCTGCAAAGTAAGCGAAAAAAAATTGCTTTTGCAATGTTATCTTTTGTTTTTTTCTGGGTGGAACCGGATGTACGGCGAAGCCCTATTTTTTTAAAAAAATTTTTCCTCACGCGCGCGCGTGCGCATTTCGCGATATATATTTGTTTACTTTGTTTACTTTGTTGCTATAGCTTTGCTATAACTTTGCTATAGCATTTGCTATAATTTGCTATAGCATTTGCTATAACTTTGCTATAACTACTTGATTATCAAGGGGCATTTTTTGCCGTTATCGGCAAGTTCGCGAAATTATTTTTATTAGAACAGTAAACGTCAGTAAACCTCAGTAAAAAAATATGGTGATTTTGCAAAGAAATGTGGTAATTTTACAAAGTTGTGCGTTTATAGCAAAAAATAGCAAAATTTCGTTTTTTTATAGCATTTGCTATAACTTTGCTATACTTTGTCATAGCATTTGCTATAACTTTGCTATAACTTTGCTATAACTATCTGATTTTATGAATTTGTGTTTTTTATCATTTTGCTGATGTCAGCATGAAGATTTGAGGGAGTTTTTTTTACTGAATACAGTAAACTGTAGTAAACTATTCTTGCTGGCTCGGCAGTTCTTTTCCGGCGGCGAGTAGTGCAATTCGTTCGGATAGCGTCCTGTTTTCATCGACGATTGTCATATCGACGCTTGTTGACTGCATCTGAGGTGTGTGGAATTTTAGGAGTTTGATTTCGGCATCGACGCGGCTTTCCGGGTCAAGGGTCTTGCAGTCGATGTCGAACTGCGATACCAGTCGCCCTGTCTCCTTGCCGTTATCGTCTTTTTCCCGGATAGATGGTGTGAAGTATCGTACCGAGTGTTCCCGGAGAAACGTCTTGAGCGGTTTGTCTTTGTTGGGTGTTCCCGCGGCCCGGCCGCCGAGCCGTCCGCGCCCGTCTCCTGCTTTGCGTGGCATGATGAAAACTGTGTTTTGTTTGCAAGTCAAAAGATAACATTCGCGGGCAAAGATAGTGTGTTAATTTCGCAGACGACAATTAAGTTTTGAATTTTAACTATACACTATGGGTTTATTAGGCGGTATCATAGGCGGTGTGGGAGGTGCTTTCAGCAGCATCTTCGGCGGCATAGGGCGTAACAGGGCACTGCAGAAGCAGATGGACATGATTAAGGACGAGCGGAAGAAGAACCGGAGTTGGTTTGACCGCAGGTATAACGAGGATGCCACTCAGCGGGCCGATGCGGTCCTGGCTGCTGAGCGCGCGCGTGAGTTCCTTCGTACGCGTAACCGTCAGGCTGCCGGTACGGCGGCTGTGATGGGAGGCACTGAGGAGAGCGTGGCGGCTCAGAAGGCGCAGGCCAATGATGTGCTGGCCGACACTACGAGCAAGATAGCTGCGGCGGGTGCCAACCGTCAGGACAGGATAGAGGGAGAGTATCTGCAACGCGAGCAGCAGCTTGACGACGACCTGCGCAAGTTGGAGGGCGGAAAGCAGAGTGGCTGGGACATGGCCGGCGTAGCGCTTGGCGCTGCTGCCTCGGGCTTGAATGAAGGTTCTAAAATCAGTTTCAAAGATTGGCTATGATGGAGAATGACGAGATAAAGCGCCGGACGCATGAGCTGAGTGCTGAAGCCAAGGGCGCGAAGCCGGTGACAAGAGAAGAGTATCCCACCATAGGCGCTGATGAGTTGGAGGCTGAGAAGCGGGTGGTGAATAGCGGTCAGCAGTTAGCGGCGGGCGGCGGTGAGCGAGCAGAAGGTGGCAGGTACAGCCTTAGTGACGCTGACGTTACCCGAGGTGAGCGCATCGCATACCTGGAGAATCAGAACGCGATTAACGATGGCAGACTTAGGCAACTGGGCGCGAAGCCTGACAAGTTTGAGGGCGACACGATGGACGAGTTGCTGACGTACTACAAGGGTCTGCTTGCCGACAAGCAGAAGCGGCAGGAGAGCAATGAGGATCGCAAGCGCCGTGAACGTAGCGAGCGCACTCAGCAGAGTCTCTCGGCTGTGGGCGACTTGCTGGGAGCCTGGCACCGTGCCTGGGCATACGGCCGGGGGGTTAAACCGATGGAATTGCCGGACATGAGTGAGAAGACCCGTGCCAGGATAGAGAAGGCGAAGGCCGCGCGCGAGAAGAATGAGAGTGATATACTGGACTTGATGTCGGGGATAGAGCGGCTGCAGCGTGCCCGCAGAAATCAGGACTACAAGGAAGAGAGCCTGGAGCTGAGGCGCAAGTCGGTTGAGGCCAAGATGCAGGAGTACCAGGCGAAGATTAACAGGCTGGTGGAGCAAGGCGAGACCGAGCAGGCGCGTCAGCTGATGCTTGAGGCTCAGGCTGAGTTGTACAAGGCCAAGGCAGACGGTGTGAAGATAAACAATGATTACTTGGCTGAGTTTAACGAGGCGAAGATTGCCGAGAAGGTTCATAACGCAAACAGGCCTTACGGCAGTAGTGGCGGCAAAGGCAGTAGCGATGGCAAGGTGAAGGTGACCGAGACGACGAAGCCAGACGCGTTAGGCCGTCCCCAGACGACCACGACAAGGACGTACGTGGAGGCTAAGGGTCAGTCCGGCAGTAGCAAGAAGAGTCAAAAGAGTACATCCAAGAAGCCATACAGCGGTTTCAGCATACATAAGTAGCGATTAGTGATTAGCGATGAACGAGAAGGTAAAGAAGATATATGACACGTTGCGAGACGGTGGAGGCGACGTGGGTAGTGAGCAGGAGTTTAACGACTGGTTTTTCGCCAGAGGCGACCAGGGTTACCAGAACCGTAAGAGTGTGTATGAGACACTGCGAGACGGTGGTGCCGATGCCGGTGCGAACTATGAGGAGTTCCGCGACTGGCTGGGGCTGCATCAGGTCAGTGAAGCATCGAAGCCTGAGAGTGACGGAGGGCAAGTGACGGTTAGCGAGACACAGGGAGAGGGTGAGGCTCAGGAGTTGCAGAAGTTGGACGCGTTGGAGCGCAACACGAAGCCCCGGCAGGGTGACGCTGAGCGCCAGGAGCGCAGGGCTGCGGCACTAAAGGACGCTGAGGACAAATTCAGAGGCAAGTGGTATTTGAACGACAAGCAGGAGCAGGCATTGATAGAGAATGCCGGCAAGAGCATGGACGTGTTCATGGGTGACAATCTGGAGCAGGCCACGTCGGATGAGCAAAGCGGATTGCACACATGGCGTCCGCTGGGGGTGAATGCCGGTCCCACGCTGAGTGTGGAGATAGGCAAGCCTGAGGCTGTGGGAGTGGGCGACGAAGCGCCGGCCGTTGAGCCAGAGCCTGAGATTCTCAGGGAGTCGGAGCGTGCAGACGTAGGCCTTGATATGAAGGGGGCTCCCGTTGCCGGTTGGTTGCGAGGCGGAAGTGCGTCGCAACTGGACAAAGACGGCGTTAAGTTAGGAGCGCGAGTGAAGCGAGGTGCGGAAGGCATGACCGACGAGGCCGGTGCCGACGTGGTGGCTAAGATAGCGCAGACAGACACTGAGACGCTGATAAAGGAGTTCAACGAACTGAGCAAGCAGGTGATGACCGGCAAGTATGACGCTCAGCGGAATACCGAGATAGGCAGGACGCTCCACAGCATAGAGCATGAACTTGTGGCACGAGACAGGGGTTATAAGACTCTGGGTGAGGCCAAGACAGGAGAGTGGGACTACAGGGGAGCGCTGCTTGACCCGGCCATGGCGAAGGCCATGAAGTCACAGGAGGCTAAAGACCGTGCCGTGCGAGAGGGCGAGATTGCTCAGGCAGTGCTTACGATGGATGACCCCGGCAAGAGTGCTGAAGAGCGACTGGCGGCAGTGCGACTACTGACTGCTGAGTCGTTCTTGTACGGTCGAGACAACGGGGTGCGCAGCGACGAGGCGTTCAATGTGATAGAGGGCACTGCGTTGCAGAGGTTGCAGGACGCATACTTAGAAGCCGTGGACAAGGATATGCAGGGAAAGATAACCGCTGAGGTGGACCGCAGGGATGCGGTTGTGCATACGCATTCACAGTTTGGCGTGCAGTCAAGTCCGGGCTACAGGGGTGTTTTCAGCAATGCCAAGCAGGCCGCCATGGACGATTTCCTTGCATCGCCCGAGGGTACTGCTTACTGCAAAGCCGTGACTGCGCATAACAGGCGTCTGGGCTATGACGCTGTGGAGAGTGCGTATCTGGCCACGGAGAGCGTGAGTCAGTACCTGGACGAGCGTATTATGGACAGGATAGCGCCCAGGAATGATGCTGACTATGTGGCGGGTTCTCTGCTGAAAGACACGCAGGCAGGCAAGTTACTGATGGCCCTTGGCTATAATGGTAGCGAGAATGCGCTGATAGACGAGGCTTACAGCCGCTATGCGCTGGAGAAGGCTAACGAGTGGACCAAGGTTGGCACACAGATAGGCGTGCTGGTGGGCGATGGTGCAAGTTTCGGATTTTTGTTGCCGTCGCTTGCGGCTAAAGCGGGCACTGCGATG
This sequence comes from uncultured Porphyromonadaceae bacterium, assembly GCA_937892215.1. GTDB lineage: Bacteria > Bacteroidota > Bacteroidia > Bacteroidales > Muribaculaceae > Sodaliphilus. The sequence goes on along the minus strand of CALAVE010000012.1, from coordinate 2,387 downwards.
GTAGCCAAAGGCGGATATGAATTGCTGGGCCAGGCAGTGGGAGGTGCGCTCAACTTCGGTGTGTATGAGTTTCAGAGCGAGTTGCTGGAGCAGGCGAAGCGCAGGGAGTTGTCGTTCGGAGAGTTGGTGAAGAGTTTAGGCAGCGGAGGTCTGAAAGGATTTGTGTTTGGCGGTGTAGGCGGTGTAGTGGGCAAGGCCACGTCGGGCTGGACCGGCAAGGCGGTATATCTGGGCGAGGCTGTGAAGTTTGCCAGCGAGGGCGGTACGTTCGTGGCGTTAGACGGCTTGCAGGGTCCCATCACAGCGGAGACGTGGGCCTCGAGTTTCGGTATGGCCTTAGGTTCTAAGATGCCGCACATAGGTACATGGTGGGCAGACGTGAAGCGCAGGTCGAAAGGCGAGATAAAGCAGATAAAGCCCGAGGTCTCTCCGGTGACGATATCCGAGTTGGAGAGCCGTGGACGCTATGTCACTGTCACCGGTATGCTACGTGCGCTGGAGCGAGGCAGAGGATTCACGCCTGACGCTGAGGACGCTGAGATGCTTAGGAAGGAACTGGAGATGATGCGCAACGACGGGAGTGTGGACTACGGTACGCTGAGTGCCGTGGAATACCTACTTAATGGCAAGGTGATGCCACAGCCGGCGGTGTTCGGTCATGAGGTAGTGCGCTTTGCCGATGGTACCATTGTGGGCTATACTAAAGGCAGTGACGGCAGGCGCATAGCGGCCTACGAGATACCTGACGAAGCGAGAGTGGCTGAATGGGTGAAGGGTGTGCAGGCGATTGCCGAGCAGAACAGTGAGGCGTTCAGCAAGATGCGTCTGACTTACAAGATGCAGGCAGACAACATGGTGTCTGCTGTGAACGAGGTGCGTGAGAAAGACTACGGGGAGATGCCTGAGGCAGAGTTCTGGCGTCTGTATCAGAGCGCGAACGAGAAGCGAGCCGAAAAAACACCGCTTGAAGAATCGGAGGAACGGCTGCTGCAGGTTGTGGAGAAAGCCGTGAGAGCGAAGGGCGACGAAAAGAGCCTGCATGAAGCGGCAGAGGAAGCCGTGTCTGAGGTGAAGGGGCGAGTAGGCAAGAACTTCAAGGTGAATATGGATGCCGTACTGGCGAAGGGGGTGAACGAGCGCAGCGACCAGGAGCAGAAGGCCGTGGATGCTTATTTGCAGGAGTTGCACAATGCCGGCCGTCGCAAGAGTGAGGTTCTGGTTGACGTGCTGAATGACGCCTACGAGCGAGGTTATGCCGGTGCGAAGATTAAGGACAGCGAGTTACGAGGATTGGTTAAGGCATTGGCACAGGACCCCGCACTGGTGGGTTACCTGACACTGGCAGACCCGGACCTGATGACAACGCTTCAGAACGGTTATCTTTACGGCCGCTACAGTGATGAGCAGCTCAGTGTGTTGCTGGACTATGCTCGGATGCGGGTTCATGCCGAGGGCTACAAGGACGGCAGGGAGTCGGAGCGTGCCGCAACGGTGAACAGGCAGAGCGGCAGACAGGAGTTGGTTACGTTGAAGTCGGGTGAGCGTAAGGTGTATGTGACTGACGGTGTGATAGTGGCAGACGGTGACGGCGTGGTGGATAGGCGTCGGAGCAGCGAGGTGCTGACGGTTCGTGACGCTGCGACGGGTAAGATGGAGATGATCAGTTCGGGTGATGTGCTGCGTTATGAAGGTGTGCCTGAGCGTGAGCCTGAGAGTGTGGTAGAGGCTGACGGACCGGATGCGGTGAAGCCGCCGGAGGGTGATACGAGTGATGCGCCGAAAGGAACATGGGAAGTGGGAAAATATAGTCTCAGTGATTCAGATAGCGGGCGTGGAGGACGTTTTGTTCAAGACGAACACGGTAACATTAACCTTGTGGAAATTCCGCAGGAGATATTCAATAAGATAAAAGTTTCGCCATTACCATTCCGTCTGACAGAGAGCATGGTTGCTCATGTGTACAAGCAACATGGCAACGAGCTGGGTCTTGACAGTCTGTCGGATGCGGCTGAATTTGTCGTGGAAGTTATGCGTAACGTTGACCATGTGCGTGAGGGTGATAATGGTACATTCATCTTTTCCGTTGAAAACGGTCGGATGCGAATAGGCAAACGCGCTATTGCCATAGTCGTCAACGCTCAAAGCGGGGACTTCATGGGGATAAAGACTTCGGGGTATGATAGGCTGAAATCATTACAGCAAAGACCCCTGCTTTGGGAGAAGGGCGCGAATGAAACTTCTGCTACAGGTGCCGCACCTGTAAATGTTACTTCCGAGCCGACCTCACAAAGCGGCGAGCCGACCGGCAGCGCATCAAACCAAAACAACGGTCTTTCCGTGGGCAAAGATAGTGAAAGTTCTTCGGATGTGCAAGAGGTGGCGGGTGC
>CALAVE010000011.1 GCA_937892215.1 uncultured Porphyromonadaceae bacterium | reverse complement strand
CCGCGCACTGTTCTGAGCACGGACAGCACCTGCATACCTATCGCTGAATAGATACGGGGGGGGTGAATTGTGAAATTATGTGTACTTTTGTTATCTCGAACTATTGTTTATCGAAATTAAACATTTTGCAAAATGAAAAAGTTGTTTGTACCTCTTTTTTTGCTCGCCAGCAGCACCGCAATGAGTCCGCTGAATACTGCTAACGCGCAACATCCTGTGGGTTATGATTTTGTTGCCCTAACTCTGGATATAGGAAAAGCTACACCAGATAATAGACCTGGAAAACTCTTTTTCATTAGCAATGATGGTGATGACAAATCAGCAGAAGTTGTTAAATTTAGTGTTGAAGATAAATTTGAAGTATATGATACCGACATCTGCAGGAAGTATGGGAAAAAACGCGGAACACTATATCGGGAGGAAGGCTATACAACAACTATCGACACTCTTGAGCACAACACTAGTGGAGCCATAGGTTTGGTGTACAAAGACTATCAAGTTATTGACAAATATTATATAATCGGCAAAGGTGCTTATACTCAAGGTAATTATGTCACAAAAGATAATCAATTCGTTGCCACCGCTCATTATTTTGAACTACAAGATAGAATCAGATATCAAATTTCAAAAGAACTGTATGAAGATTTGAAAAGATGGATGGAAGATGATGTACAATACAAAGAAACAAAAAGTGAAGGGATAGGAATCACATTTTAATTGTTGATTTACTATCGGCTCGCTACGAAACGCCGAAAGTGGCTTCACCAAGCCGGGCAGGGTCGATGAAGTGGCAGGTGTGGTTCACGCAGGGGAATGGGTGGCTTCACAGAAACCTTGTGCAAGCCGAACGTAGGGTCAAGCTTGCTTGAACGCTGCTGAGGCGCCGCCAAGGTTGCACTTGTGAAACTGCTCGCCTCGTCGGTGGCTCGCCCATTGATTGAGGCGCTGGACTATGCGCAGCGCACCAACACTATCGGCAGCCTACGGCAAACCGATGTGAGCCGCACGATCACTGCTCCCGCAGTGCTGGCGCAGTCACAGACCCCAATGGTCATTGTTCAGGAAAACAAAGCCCTGTGTGAGACGATTACTCGCTTGAATGAAAGGCTCAACGAACCATTCGTCACCGTGAACACCGTGACCGGCGATCTCGGCATCAACTGACGAACGAAGCAAGCGCAGAGGGCAAGTTCACTTGCACTATGCCTTGCAAGGAGGAAGAAGGCGATAGCCAACCAAGCCCAAAAGACTACCAAAGGCTGATGAATAACAAGTCCCCAAAAAACAAGCGAAAATAGCGATAATATTACTACATTTGAGTAAACTTATGACTATAGAGATAGTCTAATATATCACAATATGAGAATTAAAATAATACTACATATTCTTCTAATGATATTCGCCTTTGTCAGTTGCGATGACTATGACTTTGACGAAGAAAATTATGTGCCACTTCATTTGGAAACAACTCTTATGGATAAATGGCATACTGCCATTGGTTATGCTTATACAGGAGGCACTGTTAAAGACAAGCATTACGATATGATTGGTAATGTGTTTACAGATGGAAAAGTCTTGGACAAGAATTATGACAGAGCTGGCACCATCATAAAAAAATCCGAAACTACATATAAGGTCGAAGACAGCCATTATAACACTGTAGGCTATGTGAACATAACGACTGGAGAAGTCAAAGACAAACATTATACTGTAGTAGGTTACGGCAGTGGAGAGAACATTTGGAAAGCGGGAGTTATCCTACTTTTGTTTGACAAGTAGTCGTCACGTCTTTTAAGAGCCAAAGCGGTTGGTTTACCTTTGCAGTAAATCAACCGCTTAACTTATGGCCATATCACTGACAATAGACGGAGCGCAAGTCGCGCTGAAGAAAGGCTCGTCAATCGAATACGTTTAAATAAATCGGGCTGCGGCTCGGCAATCGAAGCAAGCTTCATTGCACTCGCCTTGCACCGATTTTCAGAGAACCGTATTTTTACGGATGCGGACGATTACTCGCTGGAGATTGAACTGCCCGTTGGATATTTTTCTCACGCTCGGCAATGTTCAAGCAAGCTTGCATTGCACTCGCTTAATCGAAAAAGTGCCGAGTGTCCGCAGAACAGTGTGCTTGACACCTTTTTACTGCGTTATTTTTTCAGTTGAACAATAGCTTTTCGTCAAGCAGGAAATCGAAGATGCTCATGAAATATATTCCTTCCTCGTTTTGGTAGGTCGGGTAATTGCCACCAACGATGACAACCTTCTGGAAACTGTCCTTGATGTTGCGCAGAGAATTGAGTTCTTGGTCAATCTTCTCCTCATCGGGAAGACGGTATGCCACCTGTATGTAACTGCGGCGGTATCCCTCATTGCACACAAAATCCACTTCGAGGGTGCGGCGTTCCCGCTTGCCGTCATCGCGAGTCACAAATTGATTCACTTGTCCCACATCAACCGAATAGCCGCGTAGGTTCAACTCGTTATAAACTGCATTTTCCAATAAATGCGTCGGTTCAGTTTGGCGGAAGTTCAATCGAGCGTTGCGCAAACCCAGGTCATCAAAATAATACTTGGCTGGCGTATCGATGTATCTCTTTCCTTTAATGTCGTAACGCAGCGCCTTCTCGATAAGGAATGCGTCTTCTAGATGATCGAGATACCTCTTAATTGTGTCCTGTGAAATATCGCTGTGCTTAACAGAACGAAAAGTGTTCATTATCTTCCTCGGATTAATGAGGCCACCGATTGAGGATGCTATGATATTGACCAATTCTTCCAAGTCGGCATCATTCTTTATTTTGTGTCGCTCTTGAATATCACGCAAATAGGTGTGTAAAAACAAATTTTTCAAATACTTGCGCTTCTCAACCGGAGAATCCATGAGTACGACTTGCGGTAGACCACCATAGGTTAAATATTCGTTAAGGGCATCTGCCTTGTCCATTCCCTCACGAACGCTCAAAAACTCATAGAATGACAATGGACGTAAACGAATCTCGTCACCTCGGCCGCGAAACTCCGTAATCACATCTTTAGAGAGGAACTTCGCGTTAGAGCCTGTCACATACACGTCAGCATTGTCAACATGCAAGAAACTGTTGAGCACATCTTCAAAGTGGCTGACAAACTGCACCTCATCGAGCAGGATATAATGCATCTGGTCATCTTTCAATTTGCTGTCGATGTGTGCCAATAGATTGTCCGGATCTCGAAGCGCCAAGTTTCGACGGTCCTCCAGATTGACTTTAATGATGTGAGCATCGTCAACACCTTCGTTACGCAAATACTTTGCAAAAAGGTTGAAGAGCAAATATGATTTGCCGCAACGACGCAATCCGGTCACAACCTTAATCATTCCATTGTGACGACCGCTTATTAGTCTGTTCAAGTGTATATTACGCTGTATCTCCATAACAACCATACGAGATTTTTGTGTTTTGCACACTTTTGACGCACAAAGGTAAGTGATTTTTCTATTACACGCAACTAAAACAAGGCTTAAATTTGTCAATGCGCCTAAATTCGGGGGCGAAATCCAGGCTTGAGCAGATCGCTCACCACGCTGTAAGCGTCTTTCTCAAGCATGAGGGCACCAAGCACGGCGTCCTCTATCTCGGGCACATGGGGTTGCAGCTCGCCAAATTCATTGACCACCTGCGGCTCGTGCTGGGAGCGCGCCGCTGCTGCCTGTTAGGGCTATTTTTTCCGGTTTCAAATTCCATATATATTTATTGAGTAAACGAGTCGACGAGTAAACGAGTTGGCGTCGACTGGTGCCTAACACCTCACATCGTCATTTTTGCGAGCACAAAATTACGCATACCTTATCATATATGCAATTATCCACCACCCTAACTTTTCCCCATTTTATTCACACCTTTTCCACACCAGAGTAACCAGTAGTTGCAGAATAATGCGCAAAAATCGCCACAAAATCTTTTTTTTCACCTAAAAATGATGCATTTCTGGAAATGTGTTGTAAATTTGCAAACGGATTGGAAACAATCCACGACATTTTGAAAATAAAGAAGCGTATTGCTTTGACTTGTAGAAGAAAACGTAGGAAATTTTCTTTCTGAGGCAAGTTTGGCATTGCGGTTCTCACGCTATAGCGTGAGCTGCTATTTCCATATCTTCCTCATTGGTTTTCCTACGACCATCTTCTAAAGTGTGGCAATTCAGTTCACGCTTTTTATGTACTACAATCACCCCTTGGGCTGAGTGGTGAACAAAAACTATTTTGCTTATGGCGAACAAAAGCATGTATTTAGGGCAGTCGTCAGAACATAAAATCCTATCGATGCTGCTTGCTGAAGAACGAGAAGTTTATCTGCCTACCGTAGATGACCATGGCGTTGACGCGCTTGTGCTCACAAAGAGTGTCAATCCCGATGCCTCACGCATTTACCAGGAGCTGCAAATTAAATCGCTCACTGAGGGCGGATTATTTGCTGCTATTTCCTGCCCCAATCCCCGCCCGAACTACTGGTTTGTATTCTATGTGAAGCAACACGACACCCTTTGGCTTATCAACTCAATGGATTTTGTGAAAATCGCTTCATGTGTAACAAAACCCGGCAGCAAGAATCTTGGCAAATATTCCTTGTCACTTGCCACTAAAAGGAGTATTCGTAAAGCCACTGCCTCTTTTATCGTAACTGATTTTTCAAAACTCCCTTAATCACTCAAAACTATGAGCAAAAGAATTTTAAATTTCATAATGCTGGTTGCCACCATAGTGACCGCAGCAAGCGCCTACGAATTGACAATAACTAAGTTGGATATGTCAAAATTTTATAATGAAAAGAGCTCGAATTATCATTATGGGTGGGAGGTCGCTGCCTTTGATTTCAAGACTCAAACGCTTTATCCGGTTAGTATAAATCGAGCTGAATCAAGCAACAACATCGTAGTTGAGGTTTATAATCTTGATTTTTCAACCATTCAGCGCTCCTTCACAATAACAATACCACAAGGTTACTCTATTATGGATCAGGATTATGCTTATAATAATAATGATCTATATCGCGGCATTATAAAGATGTCAAGCGGATATGGAAGCATGAAACCCGATGAGGGGGGGCCAACGATATATTTTTCAAGAAATCTATTCACAAAGAGAGAGCTTTTTGAATGTGTTGTTTGTTGTTCAAACAACAATAATGAAACACTTTTTCTTATTGTTGATGAAAATAGTAACATATTGGGAGAAATCCCAAGCGATATTGTTCCCTCTTTTTGGGACCAAACAATGAATCCAATTTACGTAGAAGGACGAACTATTTTTAGCAATGGCCTTATTATCAAGGATGAGTCATCAGGTATTAACTCTGTTAACGCAGATTCAAATCCTTCATCCGTTTCGCCAAATCCTTCGAATGGAGCTGCAAGCATTGAGGTCAACTGGGACTACACCCTTCTTGACGATGCGCTGTTGAATGTGATTGACATGGAAGGTAAACTTGTGCACACTCAAACCATAAAGAGCGGCAGCCGCAAGACTCACCTCACGACGAGTCGCTTTGCCCCAGGCACTTACATCTATGTGGTGCAAGGCAGCAATGGTTACACGACCACTGGCAAGCTGATTATCAATTAATTCCTCACGGGAACAAAGAAAGTCGGTCATTAGGCTGTAAAAAAGAGAGCCTAATGACCGTTTTGTGTTAATAAAGGAAACCAACCAGCCAGATGGGCAGCTTGTTGCCTACGGGCATCTCAATATCATCGGCCATGATGTAGGAATCAGGCATATTAGCTATCTGGGCGAAGCTCTTGCTGCGGCCTCCCACTTCAAAACGATATTTGTCATCGACATGGAAATCGCCATTACTCAACGGATATTCCACCTTATGCTGATAGCCTAATTGGTTGGCAACAAATGTTTCTCGTTCAGTGCCAACGACCACATCGCCCTATTCTCACGCTTCATCTTTTAGGCCTACAACACTTCGGAGTTTTCGGCCGAGGCAAAGGCGCGGTTCGACGCGATGCTCATCTTCCTTTGCCTCGGCTTTCTTCGGGTTCAGCTGCGCTTCGATATAAGACTTAATCTCAGCTGGCTGCATCGAGCCTAAACGACCCTCATTAGCAAGTGAGAGTAGCATCGTATCGACTTGCTGCTTCACATTAGAAATGTAAACATTGACCAGCATCTGGTCATTGTGGTTAATCACACGTTGCTTCTTTTTATCCCATTGATTAGGAAGCAACTTCACCGACAGCGAGATTAACACTGACTGCCCCTTGTGCGCAATAGCGATTTTAAGCACTTTGGCGGTGTCGGGCTTTGCGCCACGAACATCAAGGTAGAACCTAGTATTTGCCATAATCAAAACTGACGCTCATGTATCTCTTGTAGATTCTTTTGGGCTGGAACATACTTGCACGTGAACTTGCACGTTTACTTGCACGTCTACTTGCACGTCATTTGCTCCAAGTGGCTCCAAATCTATCCAAGCTGATACAAATTAGCGGTTTTTTTTACATGGGCTTTCCGGGTCAGTTCTACCGCGAGGGTTCTTTCACCGAGCAGGATTTCGACAATGTACGCGAGTTCGCCGAGCTTGATGAGGATGAGCAGGAGGCTTTCGAGGCTTTCCTCGATTGCAAGTACGGCAGTTACACTGACGGCGACAATCTCTTTTATGAGTTCCGTGATGCCTATTGCGGAAAGTTCGACAGCGAAGAAGATTACGCCGAGCAGCTTGCCGAGGATTGCGGCTATTATGCTGAGATGCCCTCGTACCTGCGTAATTACTTTGACATCAAGGCTTTCGCAAGAGATATTTTCTTGGATGGCTTTACTTTCTGGAATGGCTATGTCTTCCGCGATTAGCCACTGAGGCTTTCGCTTCGGGGTGAGGTGTAAAAGCCTCGCCCTTTTTTTCATGTGGCGGAACGGGAGCGACAACCTTAGTACACACCAGACTAAATAAGCCGTGAGGTCATAACGACACCCACGGCTTTTATTCGGTCATTATTTTGCTCCTTTCATAAATCCATGATAGCCCAGACCTAATCCTGTTAATCTGTAACGTTGTTTCGGATTTCGTATCTGCCCGGGAATTTCCAGCTCGATAAATCCTTTTTCAATGGCTGGTGTTAAGAAATTTGCTCTGAAATATTTGCGGTCACGAAGTCCCATCAAGTTTAACAATTCAGTTATTGATAAGTATTCCGTTCCCATTCGTGAAACAAGATTGTCAACTTGGGGGGTACTTGGGGGGTAC
>CALAVE010000010.1 GCA_937892215.1 uncultured Porphyromonadaceae bacterium | reverse complement strand
GAGCCGGCGCAAGCACTTAAAAAACGATGATTGGAACTGTCTTGCGGATTTGAGGGTGAAAAAAAATCTGTCGCTGGGTATTACATCGTCGATTATTTGTAAATTTGCGACTTGAAAGCAACCGATTATGGCAGAAAACATCACAATAATTCCAAACCAAGCAGAGTTGGAGAGGCAATTCGCGTTTGTCAATTCGATGATTGAATGATATCGCTCATCAGCCATATCCATGGTAAACACAGCGGCTTTACAGATGAATTGGGAGATTGGTCAATACATTTCAATGCAGTTGAAATCGGCTCGCTGGGGCACAAAGATTGTCAGCGACTTGGCAGACTATCTGAAACGAACTAACCCTAAGCAGAGAGGGTTTGGCAAACGTCATTTGTACAATATGGTAAAGTTCTACGACACTTATAGTGCCAAGCCATTTCTAAACACATTAAGTAATTTGCATCTTCCAGAATTTGTGCAATCGAGAATTGCACAATTAGAAACGCCCTCAAAATCAGTCACAAATGAAATTGTGCAATTGGGAATTGCACAATTAGAGGAAGACTTGCAACCATTACCGAAACTGTTATCCATAATACCTTTTACAAGTCACATTGAAATCATGAATCGCTGCCGTCGGCAAGGCGAGCGTTGAGCTCGTTGATGGCTGCCGTATGCTGCTCCAGGGAGGCGGCCACGAGCAAGCGATATCTTCGTTTTGTTTACGGGCCGACTGTTAGCGGTGCAGGTGTTTCAGTGCTTCTGCCTTATCAATCACCACCCACACGGTATCCACTACGTGCCCCTGCCGGCCGGTGACCTGACGCAAGGGGTTGGCGAAATCACGGTCCAGCACCTCCACGTCGTCAATGAAGTAGTCGGTCTCGCCACGGTTGGCGAAGACATTTTTCAGCCCCCACACCGCATGATATTTAACTTTTACTTTCCAGCCTTCCACCTGCGCCTGATAGAGCACATTGATAAGCGAGTCCTGGTCGGTTCGGTCGTTGTCGAACGAGAACTGGAACGGCTCTCCGCTGGTATTCATTCCTGTCTGAGTGAGGTTCATGCGGCCTTCCCACGAGTCCCAAATAACACCTTTCTTGGCAAACTCAATGAGGTTGCCCACCTTTTCGCCCTGCGAATAGTTTTCTTTGCAGCTACTGAAAGTCAGCATCAGCACTGCCACCATAGCCATTGATAAAATGTGTTTCATAATCAATACGGGGTTTTATTATTCATAACCTAAAAACATTTCTGCAAAAATCGTGCCAAGTTCCACAGGTTTTGGGAGTAAAATCTTCCGGACGCCAAGTGCGGGCAATATCAGGCTTGAAAAGTCACTTTTTTTGCGTAACTTTGCATCGCATGAACCATAACGGGACATTTTCGACTCTTAACGAAACAATTAAAAAACAATAATTATAATGACCGACAACAAACACCTGCAACTCAACGCGAACCCGGTGGTGCGATTCTTGCAAAAGCCGGCGGCGCAGTTTACGCGCGAAGACCTTATCCGCTACGTGAGCGAGAACGGAATTGAAATGGTCAACTTCATGTATCCCGCCGGGGACGGGAAACTGAAGACGCTGAACTTTGTTATCAACGACCTGAACTATCTGGAGACTATTCTCACGTGCGGAGAGCGAGTGGACGGTTCCAGCCTGTTCACATTCATTGAGGCCGGTAGCAGTGACCTGTATGTACTGCCACGATACAGCACCGCGTTCCGCGACCCGTTCGCCGAGGTGCCCACGCTGTCGCTGTTGTGCTCGTTCTTCGACAAGGATGGTAATCGGCTGGCCAGCGCCCCCGACTACACTCTGCACAAAGCCTGCAAGGCATTCCGCGAAACCACAGGAATGGAATTCGAGGCAATGGGTGAACTGGAATACTACGTGATATTCGATGACAACGAGCAATTCCCGGCTGTGGACCAGCACGGTTACCACGAGAGCGCGCCCTACGCCAAGGCCAATGAACTGCGAGCCCTGAGCATGAAATACATAGCCCAGACCGGCGGTCAGATTAAATACGGCCATAGCGAGGTGGGCAACTTTGTTCAGGACGGACTGGTGTACGAGCAGAACGAGATAGAATTCCTGCCCGTACCTGCCGAGCAGGCAGCCGACCAACTGACCATAGCCAAATGGATAATCCGCAACCTGGCCTACCAGAACGGGGTAAACGTGACGTTCGCGCCCAAGATTACCACCGGCAAGGCAGGCTCGGGTCTGCACATCCACATGCGCATGGTGAAAGACGGGCGCAACATGATGCTCAAGGACGGTCACCTGAGCGATGATGCCCGGCGCATGATAGCCGGTATGATGGACTTGGCTCCGGCCATAACCGCTTTCGGCAACAAGAACCCGATGAGTTACTTCCGCCTTGTGCCCCACCAAGAGGCACCCACCAACGTGTGCTGGGGCGACCGTAACCGCTCTGTTCTGGTGCGTGTGCCGCTGGGGTGGACATCGGGAGTGGATATGTGCTCAAAGGCCAATCCGCAACAGGCGGCAAAGGATGTGGACACCACGCTGAAGCAGACCGTGGAGATGCGCTCGCCCGACGGCTCGGCCGACGTGTACCAGTTAATCGCCGGACTGTGCGTGGCTTGCCGTCACGGATTTGAGATGGAAAACGCGCTGGAACTGGCCCAGAAGACCTACGTGAACGTGAACATCCACGACCGGGCCAACGAAGAACTGCTGGAGACGCTGGCACAACTGCCCGACAGTTGTGTGGCGAGCGCCGACTGCCTGAACGAGAAGCGCGAAGTGTTTGAGCAGCACGGTGTGTTCAGCGAGGCTATGATAGACGGCATACTGCGCAACCTGCGCTCCAAGAACGACCGCACCCTGCGCGCCGACATTCAAGACAAGCCAGAAGAACTGCAGAAACTGGTGGAGGAATACTTCCACTGCGGCTAACCGGTCGAGGCAGATAGATACAATGGCTCCCGCAACGCTTCTTATTGCAGTTGCGGGAGTTTCTTATTACTGCGTCACTTTATAAGACGGGAAATCACGTGCCCATAACGGCGTTAGCGAGGGCCACCACGTCGGTTACGTCCACGCCGCCGTCGCCGTTCATGTCGGCGGCCTCAAGGATGAAGTCGGCCGGAGTCGCGCCCATTACATGGTTCGCTATACCAACCACGTCGGTCACATCCACGCTGCCGTCGCCGTTCACGTCACCCATAGTCACCGAGGGGCCGGTATATTGCTCGATGAGCGTGGGGCAAATGCAGTATCCGTCGTAGTAATAGACGATTCCTTCCACATTATAGGGCAGCGAATAGTCGAACGAGGATGTGGAGAGGTACTTGAATAGGTCGTAAATCTCAATGTCCTCCAACTTCACGTTTTCCAGGCGAACGTAGCGGCAGATGTCGCTTTCGCTGAAGTTGAGCCCCACGAAGCGGTCGGGCTTCTGCTCGTCGCCGTGGCGTGTGGTGAACGCACCGCCGAGCCTAAGTTCCGGATTGCCGTAATAATCTTTCATATAGCCCATTACGCCAGTCAGAACGTCGCCGTTAGTGAGTCCCTGACCATAGACATTACCGTTGTCGTAGAGCATCATGCTGCCCGTTTCGTCACGAACAAAGATGTAACGGTCGTATTTCTTGGTAACGGCCACCGGATTCAGGTAGCAACTTGTGAGATCGGGAAGTTCACGCGCCTCGGCCACGGTGCGGTAGGTGTCAACGGAGAGCAGCACCTGAACCTCGCACACTGTGGAGCCGCTACTGAATACCAGCGTGTCGGTGTACTGCCCTACCTCAGTGGCGCTGAAACGCACGGTCACGGGAGCGCCGTCGGCACTGATGCTTGCTTCATCCACCGAGAACACTCCACCGTGCTTCAGGGCCACCGATATAACATCAGTCAGATTGGCTCCGTCAACCTCTATTGTCTTCTCGCCGGTGGCGACACCGTCCTGAAGCAATTGTGTGCCGAAATTCACGAAATTGGCTGAAATCAGCGGCGTTCCATCACTCACCTCCTCTTGCTCGCGGTAGATTGCCACGGGAGCATAGTCGAGCGACGAATAGCAGGCGAAAATGGGGTGCCCGTTGGCTCCGGCAGGATTATACTGGATGTACTTGCTTCGCGAGCGGCCGGTGCTCTCCACCGTGGCCGCACCCTGCGAGGTGATAGTCACGTTCCACAGACCGTAGTCACCGTAGGAAGTGCTGGTCACGTCGTCCCACACTGTGAGATAGTTATTGTTGCCGCTGTTGGGGTTACCGCCGCTTGCCACCAGATACCATCCCAGCGCGTCGGCAAAGGCGAAACGTCCGTCCTCGGCCTTGACCACGGTGTAGATGTATTCCGCGCGCGCACGAATCGTCTGGCGGTCGGTGCCGTAAGTGGCGCTTTCGGCAAAGATGTTGTTACGGCTGTTATACTCGTCATAGAGCCCCATCATATAGTTGACTCCCTCCTGAGCAACGCCGAAGATAATGCGGTCGCCGTCGGCCAGCTGGTTCGCATCGGTCACGAGCCGATAAACCGAAGTGGATACGGCCGGGTTGTTAGGGCTGCCGTTGTCGGCCTTTATGGTGATGGTGTTGATGTAGATTCCGTTCTCGGTGCAATCCACCGTGAGTTTCACCTTACCCGACTGCTCGGGGATGGTGAGTTCCACGTCGCGGTTATATACGCCCTGACCGCTGGTTTCGGGTCGAGTCACTTCGTAAGAAACAGGGGTGTTCGAGCCCACGCTCACATTGATGGACCCCTTGCCTTTGGATGAGTTTTGGCAGAAATTCACTATCACCTGGCGCACGTTCTGGAATTCTATCACCGAAGTGGCGCCTGCACCGGTGGTGGTGCGCTTCACCCCCACTCCGCAAGAGTAGAGCCGCCCCTGTGCATCGGTGTAGCCCGACGAGTAGTCGGACGCGTCCTTGTCTGATTTCCAGCCGTCGGTCTTGCCGTCGGTGGTGATAGTTCCCACGGCACTGGCCCATTTCAGAGACTTGAATGTGTAGGTCGTGGTTGTGGCCGCAGCCACCGCGCTAAGCAGCAGCACAACTGCCGCAATAGCAAAAATTCGCTTGTTCATCTGTATCGTTTTTTTAAAAAAGTTTCTAAGGTTCACTTTTCGGGGCACAAATTTAACCATAAATTTCACCTTTCGGGGCATAAATGAATAAAAAAATGACTCACGGATTTAACTTTTTGCCGGTGGGAGTATCTAACAAACGAACGGGGACGGAAAGACGGACTTGTGAATGACGGCAGAACGGCCCGGTGACAACGAGATAAAGTATATATCTGATGGCAAGAAAGACTGACAACGGCACATTGGTGGAGATGCTGAAGAACGAGGCCACTCGCGAGCAGGCATTCAAGACACTGATGAAGGAGTACGGAAGCACTCTGTACTGGCACATCCGCCGCATAGTGGTGAGCCACGACGATGCCGAGGACGCACTACAGGAAACCGCCATCAAGGTGTATCAGAACGTGGGCAAGTTCAAGGGCGAAAGCCAACTCTCGACCTGGCTCTACCGGATTGCCACCAACGAGGCTTTGCTCACGCTTCGCAGTCACACCCGCCTGTTCCAGAGCATCGACTCAATCAGCGACACGCTGACGAGCAAACTCACCGCTGAGAACGATGTGGACCCCGAGGCAGCCGAGGTGCTGATGCAAAAGGCACTGCTCACGCTCCCCACTCAGCAACGCATCGCGTTCAACCTGCGATACTACGACGAACTGCCCTACGAGGAGATAGCCGCCATCACAGGCAAGAGCGAAGGAACGCTGAAGACTAACTACCACTACGCCACCGAGCGTATTAAGGACTACTTGAAGAAAAATTCACTCTAACTAAGACATACAGCAATGGCACAGACACAAGACATAAACAAGAAGACGCCCTACACCGAGAGCCAGTCATACGTGGACAACCTGGTGGAGCGCTGCATCGAGCAGGCTATCAGGCGCGGCAACGAAAACCGGTTCAGAATCAGCCCGGCAATGAAGATTGCCAGCGTGGCGGCCGCGGCGGCGATAGTGATAGCGGTGGCAGTGCGCGTGATGAGCCCGGCAGGCAGCATGGATGGCGCAGGAGAGAACGAACTCACCGCCCAACTGATGAGCGACGAGAGCAACGTCACCTACGATGAGAACAACCCCATTGACATGGTGCTGCAGAGCATCAGCGACGAAGACGCACAGAGCCTGGCTTGCATCAGTTATGTGGACTACAACGACCCTGACCTGTGATTCAACGAATTTGCATGGGCCTAAGAGATAAAGAAATTTAGTTAAGCAATCAAAAAAATAAGTACAAATCACTAAAGGAGGAAACAATTATGAAGAACTTAATTGCAATGGCGCTGATAATGGTGTGCGCAATAAGCACAAGCGCCCAGACTAGCCAGAAAGACACAGCGAAAGACCGTGAGAGTAAGAGAGCCGGAATGAACGAGAAACTGCTCAACGCCAAACTTGACGTACTCGTGAAAAAACTGGAACTCACCGATGAGCAGAAGCCTCAGTTCACAGCACTCTACACCAAGTATGACAACGAACTGCGCGCCACGTTCAACAAGGCTAAGCCCGAGAAGAGCGACGACGTGAAAGTGGTGGCAGACCAGATTAAGAGCCGACTGGACCAGTCCAAGAAAGCAATTGACGTGCAGAAGAAATACATCGATGAGTTCGCCAAAGTGCTCAATGCACGCCAGCTGGCCAAGTTCCCCATGGTGGAAAAGCAGATTCAGGGCAAACTGGACAAGCGCCGCGCTTCACACATCCGCGGAGATAAAGGCGGGAATGGGCAAGACAGCAAGAAAGACCGCAAGGGCCGCAAGCCCCGCCGCGGCCACGACAAGCAAGGCGAGCCCATGGAGGCGACCCAAGATTAGCCCCTAAAGCAAGACATTCTGACCCGTGAAAGACACCCCTATCAACGGCGAATGAGCCATTAAACACTCATTCGCCGATTTTTTGTTTTTTTCGTGACAACGCATCAAAAAAAATGGTCATATTATTGTAAATCACAAAATTAATTCCTAACTTTACGGCAAAGCACAGAAAAAGCCGAAACGCTTGAAAGGGAGTAGGCACCAAATACAGAACATCAATCTTAACAAAATGGAAGAAGAACTGAACAAACTGAACGAAGAGGCCGCTAACGCTGCTGAAGTTGTGGCTGAGGTGAAAGAAGAAGTGGCCGAGGTGGAACAAGCCGCCAAGGAGGAAATCGCTGAGCCGGTAGCCAAGGCCGCTGAAGCAGCCGCTGAGCCCGCAGCCGAAGTGAAAGAAGAAGCCAAAGACTTTCTGGACGAGGCCAAGGAGAAAGTGGACGAAGTAGTGGACAAAATCAGCGAGAACGAGACTGTGAAACAAGTCAAGGAAAAAGTGGACGAGGTAGTGGACAAGATCAGCGAGAACGAGACCGTGAAGCAGGTTAAGGAGAAAGTTGAGGACTTTGCCGGCGACGTGAAAGAAAAGGTTGAGGAACTCGCAGCCAGCGAGCAAGCGCAGAAAGCCAAGGAATTCGTGCAAGACGCTGCCGACAAAGTGGGCGACTTTGTGGAAGACACGGTGAAAGACGTGCAGAAAAGCGGTTTCTGGGCCAAACTGAAAGCCCTGTTCTGCGGCAAGTAACAGCCTTTAACACAATGCAATAGCGATGCGAGGTGCCTCCCATACGGGAAGCACCTCGCTCCGTTATTCTCTTTTGAGCCTCTTGTCGGATTCGAACCAACGACCCCGAGATTACAAATCACGTGCTCTGGCCAACTGAGCTAAAGAGGCAAAAAAGGGCAAGTGAACTATATCGCGCCGCTACAACCCGCTACCCTTGCTTCGGTCAAGACCTGGGGGATTCACAGGGAGCTGGCCGTATAGGACTTACCCGGGTGCAAAGGTAAGCAAAAGTTTTGAAACAGCCCTAATATCCCGCGTTTTTTTTCACAAAAGTTATTGGAGATTTCATTTCACGATGCTTATGAGAGCGTTTTTTCGGAGAAGAATCACGCTTATCTAACATTTACTTTATCTTGATAGGACTATAAATCGGAAAATCACTCCATTTTTCACCTCGGCATTTTTCATTTAACTTAAAAATAAGCGCATAGCCACCCTCAACAAGAATCGCTGGGAGTTTTTTTTGCGGTTATATGAGTGATAGATTAAAGATTTTTCTTACCTTTGCTTTTCAAAGGAAGAGCCAATCTAATAATTGGTGACATAAACAAGTGAAAACTACAACCATAAAACTAAAATACTTTATGTTAAAAGGAATTAGATTTTTCGCACTAATTGCTTCGCTGTGCGTGGCAATAGGACTCAGTGCGCAGGTAACCACATCGGCCCTGATGGGCGTCGTTACCGATGAGAACAACGAGTCGCTGATAGGTGCCACGGTGAAAGTCACCCACACACCTTCAGGGACCAAGTACAACACGGTGTCGAACACCGACGGCCGTTTCACTATTCAGGGTATGCGCCCCGGCGGGCCCTACACGGTGGAAGTGTCCTACATAGGCTATGCTCCCACCGTGCTCAACGGCCTCACGCTGGAGCTGGGTAACCCCCTGGAGCTGGCTGTGAAGATGGAAACAGGCGCGCAGAGCCTGGACGAGGTGGTGGTGCTGGGCACCGGAGCCGTGCAGCGCGCGGGTGCATCGCACAACTTCAGCATCAGCGACATTGAGAACACCGCCACTATCAACCGCAACGTGTTCGACGTGGTGAAGAACATGCCGCTGGCCAACAACGCCAAGGGCGGCGGTACATCGTTCGGCGGTTCAAGCATCCGCTACAACAGTTTCCAGATTGACGGAACCGTGGCCAACGACGTGTTCGGACTTTCGAGCGACGGAGTGAACGGCGGTATGGCAAGCGCCAACCCCATCTCAATGGACGCAATCCAGGAAATTCAGGTGGTGGTGGCCCCGTTCGACGTGCGCCAGAGCGGATTCACCGGCGGTGGTGTGAACGCTGTTACCAAGCAGGGCACCAACGATGTGCATGCCACATACTTCACCTACTACAACAACCAGAACTTCTACGGACGCTACAACGCCGCTCAGGACTATGAGAAGATGAAGCTCACCAAGCAGCACGAGACCCGCATCGGCGGTAACATCAGCGGCCCCATCGTGAAGGACAAACTGTTCTTCTTCGTCAACATTGAGAATCACAACTCGGGCTATCCCCCAACCTACTATCCCGGCGTGAAAAACTATATGAGCAACGAGACGGCTCAGACCATCGCCGACAAGTACAAGGCTCTTACCGGACAACAGGAGACCTGGGGACCGCGCGACGTGAAGCGCAACTCACTGGAGTTCCTGGCACGTCTGGACTGGAACATCAGCGACAAGCACCACCTGGCACTGCGCTATCAGCACGGAGACAGCTACCGTGACTACTCGGGCGCAGGCTACACCAGCTACTACTTCAACAACTCGCTCTACAAGTTCCGCAACGTTACCAACTCGTTCGTGGCCGAACTTAACAGCAACTTCAACAGCACATTCTACAACGAGTTGCGCGCCAGCTACAACCGCGTGCGCGACAACCGCGACGTGCCATATCAGGGCCCCACGTTCTGGATTAAGGGAATCCCCAACGAGCTGGACCCCACTGACCCCGACTATCGCACCAACATCAGCGTGAACATTGGTACGCACTACGTTTCGGGGGTGAACCAGCTGGATCAGGACATCTTCATGCTTGAGGACAACCTGAGTATCTACAAGGGTAACCACACGTTCACCGTGGGAACGCACAACGAGATGTTCTTCATGAAGAACTACTTCGTGCAGTACTCTAACGGAGAGTGGGTTTACAACACCTACGACGACTTCCTGAACGACGCTCCCAACACGTTCTATTTCCGGTGCATCAATCCTGAGATGACAGGTGGTCAGCTCCGCTGGGCTCCCACAATCAAGGCCGCACAGTTTGGCGTTTACGCACAGGACAAGTGGGATGCCACACGCAACTTCCAGTTGACCTACGGTATCCGCTTCGACCTCCCAGTGATGCTTAACTCGCCCACGGAGAACCCTGAAATGAACGCCTACTACGAGAGCAAGATGATTTCGGCCCGCATAGGCACCATGCCCAGCACCAAGCTGATGGTATCGCCGCGCGTAGGCTTCCGCTGGTTCACCGACGACAGCCACCGCACTCTGTTCCGCGGAGGTCTGGGTCTGTTCACGGGACGCGTGCCGTTCGTGTGGATTTCCAATGCCTACGGCAACAACGGCGTGGAGCAGATTGGTACACAAATCACCAACGTGAGCGATATCCCGGCACCCACCGCTAACACCGCCGACCTTGTGAGCGCGCTTAAGACCGGAAACCTCTATCGCAGCGACATAGCCACCGTGGACAAGAAATTCCGCTACCCACAAGTGCTCCGCGCCAATCTGGCTTGGGAGCAGGATCTGGGACGCGGCTGGAAGTTCACCCTTGAAGGCCTCTACAGCAAGACCTACAATCAGGTTTACTTCAACAACATGGCCATCACCCAGCAGGGCGCAATATTCGCAGTGGAAGGCGTTCAGGCAAGCGCCGCTCCGTTCTACAGGACCGACCCCAACTGCGCTAACATCATCAATCTGGAGAACACCAATAAGGGCTACGCTTACAACGTGAGCGCAAGTCTGGAGAAGAAATTCGACTTCGGCCTGAGCCTGAGCGCATCTTACACATTCGGACACGCCAAGTCGGTTTACGACGCGGCATATTCTTCGATAGCCCTGAGCAGTTGGAAGGCCACACAGGACGTGGACACCAAGAACCCGCACCTGGCCTACTCGGCCTTCGACCAGCCGCATCGCGTTCGCGCATCGGTGACCTACACCACACCGCGCTACGCCAACGGATGGCTGCAGACCAGCATAGGCCTCACCTACGACGGCTATAGCGGACAGCGCTACTCGCTCACCATGAACGAGAGCCCGGGCAACGGCTACAACAACGACGGCACTAAAGGTAACTCACTGCTCTACATCCCCACCGAGGACGAACTTGCCAAGATGGAGTTCGCCGACATCACCGCACGTGTTAACGGCGAGACAGTGGTAACCAAGACTGCCGACGAGCAGCGCGCCCTGTTCAACGAGTTCATCATGAACGACAAGTACGCCAAGAATCACCGCGGACAGTATGCCGAGCGCAACAGCAACCTGGCTCCGTTTGAGAACCAGATTGACCTTCACATCGCTCAGAGCATCTACTACCTGAAAAAGCGCGGCAGCAAGATTCAGATTACTTTTGATGTGCTGAACTTCGCCAACATGCTCAACAAGAAGTGGGGTGCCAGCTGGGGCACAAGCACCAGCGTTACACCGCTCAACAACACAGCCTACTCAGCCAAGAGCGGTGGCATGTACGTGGCCAAGTTCACTTGGAACGGCTACACCGAGCCAAGCAAGGCCGACATCGCCAGCCGCTGGCACGCACAAGTGGGTGTGAGAGTTACATTCTAACCATTTTTCACAACACACTCACTCTTGAACTGAATGAGGTGAGGGCCGCGTGGCTCCTCACCTCATTTCGCATTAAGGAATAATCCTCCCGAAAAAACCGCCCAAAAATAATGAAAAGTTGGCAATTTTCACTAACTTTACGCAAATTTGACTAATCTTACACAAAAACTAAGGAGAACCATGATGAGAAACAGGAACAGAACCATAACAATATTAACGCTATTACTTTCGGTGATTTTCTGCGCCAGGGCTGCTCGCGAGCGTAACTACATCTACGTGGTGGACTGCACCGGCTCAATGAAGCAGGAGGCCAAGGGCGGAGGGGGCAGCGTGTGGGATGCGGCCAAGGATTTTCTGGATAGGGAGGTCACAAGGCTCGACGAGGATGATAAAATCACCGTCATTCCATTCCACCAGAACGTGGTGAAGCCCATCACGTTCACAGGCAAGACCTACGACCGGAAAGCGGTGGAGAGCGTTCTGGACGACGAACTGAAAAACGGCAAATTCACCGGCATCTGCAACGCGTGGGATGCCGGCCTGAATGCCGTAAACCCTGCCGACGACAACTACCTGATACTGCTTACCGACGGCAGCGAAAACGTGGTGAAAGGCGACCCCACAGGTACGCTTTGCCGGAAACTTCTCAAGTGGAAAGACTTCCCACGCGACCATGCGTATTACGTTATGCTCACCAATGACGCCACCACCATCAAGAACAAAGTGGAGGCCGAGGGCAAGCCAGAGACCCTTCACTTCATTGATGCCACCGAAGGAATCCCCACATTTGGCGATGTGCGAACAAAGGGTATGAGCGATGACGGCGCAATCCGCGTTGAGGCGTGGCAACTCACGTCGCCACACGACGAGCCGCTGGAAGGCTCTCTGAAGATGACCCACCCGCTGCGAGTGGTGAGCCAAGACAAGCACGTGGACGCTACCATCAAGGAAGGCCAGTGCACCGACGGATTATGCACATTGACTCTGCAGTCGCGCTACGGCAGCGACCTGGCGAAGTTGCAGCAAGCCCTGGGCGGTGACGAATACAAATTTGAGGTGGTGCTTGAGGCCACTGATAACATCGACATCATCAACACCCTGACCGTGATAGTAATAAACAAGCCGGCACGGTCGCTTCACTCGCCAAACTTCCGCGAAGACAGCCCTAGTCTGGGCAAGACCAGCCACTACGACAAGTTCCTGTTCTGGGGCGCAAATGAGCCTGGCAGCGTCACTTACGACATCAAGCCCGTATTCAGCCCCACGGCGAAGGAACAGGGCAGTAGCGCCACACTGCAGGTGGTGCCGGCCGATGGCGAACCCGCTGACTTCACTGTGGAAGTGAACGGAGCCGAAGTGAGCGACGGCAGTTTCCGCCTTGCCGCCGGAGACACAGCCACAGTGCATCTGAGAATCATATTCAACAGCGACGCGAAACAGGGCAAGCGCAATTTTGTGATAAAAACCGTGACCGCGAAGGCCCTCGACAAGATAGCCGAAACGTCGCCCGCAAGCAAGTTCACTTACCCGTTCACGGCAAAATATCACAAGGCCTGGAACCCTTTGGCATGGTTTTTGCTATTACTACTTATAGCCATTGTGGCATGCCTGATTTTATGGTTCGCGATTATAAAGAACGTGATATACTCCTACATAAAGGTGGGCAGCATGATGATTAGCGAACCATACTTCTCGCAGCGCCGCATACGCGGAGCAAGGCGCGTGGTACTCACCGACAAGCCCCAGAAGCAAGGAGTGCTCAACCGCCTGTTCACAGGCCGCATCATCTACGAGGTGAATCCCGTGTGGACCTCGCCTGTGGTGATAGAGGCGAGCAAGAACCTGGTGCGTATGCGCCCCAACAGCGAATACACGGTTGACCCGTTCGACATACCTATGTTGCGTCAGACCGAGTACACCGTAAGGAACGAAACCAATAAAGAAAAAATTATAATAACTTTTAACTGATACATACACTACTATGGCCACAAAAATCAGAAGATGCCTCTACATCGGGCTTGGGGGAACTGGAATGACTTCCCTCCTGCACACAAAGAAAATGTTTACCGACACCTACGGGACGCCTCCACCTATGATTGGTTTTCTGGGCATTGACACCGACGGCGGTGCTTACAAGCGAGTGCTGGAGTCGAAAAACGGCACTGAAGTACGTCTGAAAGAGAGCGAGCAATTCCCCATACGCGTGGAAGACGCACGCCCCATCTATGAGATTAACCGCGAGCGCTTCGCATGGCTGCCTGAGGAGAACACAGGCGCACTCACGTCAATGATGCTGGGTGCCGGACAGGTGAGAAGTAACGGACGCTTCGCCCTCACGGTGAACTATGACAAACTGAAGAACAAGGTCGTAAGTTCGCTCAACGAAATATCCAAGGCCGACTATGCCCAGACCGGAGAATACGAACTGCTGGGAGGCGCCACCCCTGAAATTCACATGGTGTTCTCACTGGCCGGCGGCACAGGATGCGGCACGTTCCTGAACATGGCCTATCTCATCAAGGAAGTTGCTCCACAGAGCAAACTCATAGGCTACGGCGTTCTCCCCGACGTGTTTGAAGCCATGTCGCAAACCACAATGGTGAAAGTGAAGCCCAATGCCTTCGGAGCGATTCAGGACCTGGACTGGCTCATGCACCTCAACATCAGCAAGGAGCCGTTTGAACTGAAATACATTAAATCTTCGCAAGTGCTCAAGGACCGCCCGTTCAACTCCTTTGTGTTCATCGACAACAAGAACGGCAACGGCGACACTTACGACCACGTGGACAAGATTGCCGAAATGATAAGCCTTGCCCTCGTAACAAGTGCCGGCGCGCTGAGCGAGGCTAACGCCAGCGTGAACGACAACCTGGAGAAAATAATCAAGGAAGGCGACATGAACGTGGAGAGCAAACTCGCATGGGCGGCCGGAATGGGCGCAAGCGAGATAGTGTTCCGCGGGCAGGATTTGAGCCTCATCTATTCTCTCAAGGCATCTAACTACATAATTGAGAATCTGCTCAACTCATGCACCGACACCGACAGCATAGTGAACAACTGGATTGACAAGCCCGAAGTTAACATCCGCGAGAACAACGGCTTCGACAATCTCACCGACTACCTGCTGGACAAGGCGCCCAAGTTCCCCATGACTCAAATCAATGAGACCCAGAACGCCCTTGCCGAGACCATGAGTTACGTGGAAAGCACCATGCCCAAGGACGAGGAGCTAACACGCAAATGCGCCGCCAAGCAGGAAATCGTGAGCGAAGAGTTCCACAAACTCATCATCAGCCAGATTAACCGCGAATGTGGCGTGGGAACCGCTGAGAAAGTGATACTGGGGCTCAAGGCCCAAATCGACATAATGCTGGGCGAGATGCGTGCTGAGCGTGACGAATGGAGCGAAAAAGCCCCGCGGCAGGAACAGAACCTGAAAGCCGTGGTTAACGAAATGGTGGAGTATGACCGCAAGTTCTTCAAGTCGAAAAGCAAAGTGGAAGACTATAAGAACGACGTCATGGCAGCGGCTCGCCAACTCGCAATCTGCCGCCGCGAAATCAAGCGCCGCGAAACAGCCATCCAGTTCTACACCTTCATGAACACCCTGCTGCTCGAAGAGAGCAACCACATCGACACCATCCGCAAGAAACTGGAAGGTGTGTATCAGGACAACTCCCAGAAGTTGGCTAAGATTCAGAACCGCGTGGGCAACGAGCGCCAGATGTTCCAGATAGACCTCGCACAGAGCTATGCCACCGCCATAGCCATCACTCAGGAGGAAATCAATGTTAACGACTACATAGGTGCCATCGCATGGAGCGACCGCATCTACGACATCGGAAGCAAGAGCAACGCGGAAGTGGAAAAAACTCTCATGGCCTACACCGGCCAACTCAACGGAGCCAAGACATGGGCTGAAATGACCATCGACAAGGTGCTCGACAAGATGACCGACGAGCACTTCCGCCAAGTTGCCACTCTGGCCATAAAGAAATCCATGCCGCTTCTGAACATCAACTACCAGGGCTACTCTCCGGTGCGTGAGCCGGTGGACATCTGCTACCTGGGCGTTCCCTCCAAGAACTGCCGATTCAACAAGGCCTTCCTCCTTGAAAATTCGCCGGGCACTGCCGAAGTTGACGAGTCCGTTATAGGTATGAAAGACCGCATCATCATCTATCGTCAGATAGGTGTTCTGCCGGCCTACGCCATTGCATCGGTGCCCACATTCAAGAGCAAATACGACCTGTGCCGCACTAACTGCCACATCGACCGCCAATTGGAACTGAGAATGGCTCGCGAGAACTACAGTCTGGAACCCACCCGCGCCGCCGACAATTCAGTGGAACTCTGGGTAAAGGGCTTCATCTTCGGACTCATCAAGAGACAAGACGCCGACTACTATTACTACGACCCCGAGAACGGTGACCCGCTGGAGGACTACTGGTTCAAGTTGTCGAACTACCGCGACGAGGCATTCGACCGCTTCCGCAGCAACATCCACGCTGTGACGCAACAGTTCGAGGATTTCTTCGACAAACTGCAGAAAGAGAAAGGGACCGACTTCCTCAAGCAGAAGGTGCAGCAGGCCAAAGAAGGCTCCACTTACCGCGACACAATTTCGCAGATCGACATGACCAACGAGGAACTTAACCGTCACGGCAACGAAGCCATCAAGAAACTGATTTCCGACGAGATAAACTTTGTAAAGAAAGAACTCTGATATGAGGCATAATGTCCATTTGTTCCTTGGCAAGGGCCTTGCGGTTTTTGCCAAGGAACTTAAAGAATATGCGCTGGCACACGGGGAAAGCCCGGTTCTGCCGTTTTTCCACACAATGTCCATGACCGAGGGTGAAAACGGCAGCATCAGGCTGTGCCGGAGCACTGCAAGCGTGAACCGCGACGACAATCCCCTCGAGACTCAAGTTAGCGAAGGGGTCCCCGAAATAATCAGCGGAGACAACTCCGAAGCCAACCTGAAAAACCACTTCGCACAACTCTTTGCCGACATTATCACCATCGACACCCCCGGTGACACGTCCACGTTGCTTGTCACCGCTTACATCCCCGCTTACAACGAGTCCTGCCGCGCCATGCTTGAAAAGGTGCTTAACGCGCTGAGACTGACCGGACAGAACTATGAATGTGACGTGATTTGCCTGCTCGAAGACCTGGACAAAGCCATAGCAAGCCCAACTGAGCCTACCGAGCAACACAACTCCGAACTACTTAGCGACGCACAGAAAGCCACACTACAGTGGCTCACGCAAGTGAACAGGGACTGTGAGCGCCGCATAGTGTCGCACATTATTCCCATCCAGAACACTAACTCCGACGGGTTCTCCATAGGGCTCAATCACGACTCGCTACTGCGACTGCTCGGCGAATTTGCCCTGCAATGCACTGAGAATTATTACGGGTTGTTCCCGCCCAATTTCGACCCCGAGCACGAAATCACCGCTCTGGGGCTTTCAGTGCTCCACCTCGACCGCGAGTACTTTGTGAAATATCTCATGCGCCGCACGTTCCTGCAAGTGCTGGACCGCGAGAACGTGACACAAAGCGAAGTGGATATAAACAAGATAGAGCCCATAGCGCAAAAGTGCATCAAGGACCCCGACCTTAGCCGCGACTTCACACGTGCCTTCGGCAAATTCTGGGATGACGAGGTGAAACCGCTGCTGGAGAAGAATAAAACTCACCAGGAAATAATCGCCACCGTGTCGCCTAAGGCCGAGGACCTCTTCACCACCGAAATGCCGGAAGCGCTCCAAGCCTACCTGCCCGACGAGAGCCTGTCGCTACCCGAGAGGAGATGCGTTCTGGCCCTGATATTGGGGCAAGATGACAACCAACTCACAAACAACATCTTCAGTCAGGAGCAATGCACCATCGACGACATCGTGGAGCAACCGCTAAGCGTGTTTGTCAACGAATACAACCTGCACAAAGGCGAGGAAGGTGAACTACACTCTGCGCTCGACACACCCAAGGACGAATCAGGCAATGTGATAGTTCCCATCGCAGTGCTTCGCAAAGTTAGGGACAAGATGCGCGACTCCACACAGTATATGCGTCAACTTGGCAGCCAGATTGCTGACCTGAGCAAGCAGATTGACCTGAGTAATGACAGCACGTTGCGACTCACCGAAAAGGGGTTCACCTTCGACGGCACCACCTACAAGCTGATAAAGGGCCAGACCGAGCAAGCCTTTGAGGAAACTTACTCCGGACGAGACAACACCCCGCCCACAATGGACCTGCGGAGCGGATTCACCGCCATCCGCGACCAGGGCACTCAGGGCTCTTGCGCCGCATTTGCTGTGGTTTCGGTTTTTGAATACATGCTGAAGACCGGTGGAGAGAAAATCACGTCGAACCTGAGCGAAGCGTTCGTATATTACAACGTCAGGAAAAAGGATGACAAGCAGATGGAAGACAGCGGCAGCAGCGTTTACGACACCATCAACGCCATCCACGACCTGGGGGTATGCACTGAGGAACTGTGTCCGTATCTGGAAACCGACTACACCACCGAACCCACACAACCGGCTTACGTCGATGCGTTGCAGCGCACCATCGCCACCGCGAAAAGCATCACCTTAACCGGCGACACCGACCGCAACGTGCGCGACATCAAGTCGGCTCTTGCCGACGGCTACCCCGTGATAGTGTCGCTGAGAATTTGCAACTCGTTCAACGCCACCAAAGGGTTTGTAAAGAAACCCTCCGCCGAAGAGATTCTGCAAGAGTCACAAGGCAGTCACGCCATGGTGGTGTGCGGCTACAGCGACAAGGAAAAGTTCTTCATCGTAAGGAACTCATGGGGCACAAAATTCGGCGACCACGGTTACTGCTACATTCCATATTCCTACATCGAAGACCCCAACCTGAACATGGCGGCATTCATCGTCACAGAAGTGAATGTGGGCAGTGCCACCAAGACTATTACGGCTCCCGAGGCGGCCAAAATTGCCGTGAACTTCGACACCACAGATGCCACCATCGCGCATGCCGTGGCAAGCAATTTGCTCGACGAGGAACAGAAGCATTTCTCCAGAACAGAACGGTACTACAAGTCGCTTCAGACAAGTTACCAGACTCTTCTCACAAAACTCCAGAACAACTCCTTGCGCCGAAGCATAAGCGAGGCGGCTAAGGACAGGCTTTCCAACGCTATCGCCGACTGCGAACTGCACATAGCCGAATTGCAGGCCAACCTTACTAAAGAACTCGCCCTCTTCGACAGTGTGACCAAGCAGTGGACATGGTACAGCATTTGGTTCCTTATTGTATTGACCCTGGTATTCTACATCCTCTATTACAAGGCTGATATAACCGGTTCCATTTTCACCACTGTAGCCGCCGGCGTATGGGCAATAACACTGATTCTGCTCTTGCTGTGGATTCCTTACCGGAAAAGCCAACGGCAGCAACTCATTAACCGGTACAAAGTCTTGATTGCGATGGAAACCGACAACAAGACGCATCTCAAGGCTGAAATCACAACTTCCGACATGCGTTTCCACATTGCCGGCATATTCATCGACAAGTTCGTGAAATTGCAGTCGGAGTTAATGGGCAAGTATTACGCCATGCGTGCTCTCACCGGCAACCTCGCCACATGGCACGACGAGGAGCAGAACAAAATCAGCACCATGGACGCCTTCACCCGCGAGCCATTCATTCCCGTTCTGGACAACGCCTCGCTCGACCGCTTCTTCGATGAGCAAGGCAGCCGCTTCACCGAGCCGATAAGACTCTATCGCTACATCCATGACTTTGAGGTTAATGCAGGAGGAATAATGGCTCTGCAGGCAAAACTGCGCAAGAGCGTGGCCGAGCAACTACGAAACTTGCTGAGCGACTTCACCATGTTCGGTTACCTTAACGACACCGCACGTTATCCATACCTGAACCCAAACAGAGAGTCGATAGATGTTCTCCTGCCCAAGTTGAAGGACAAGTCGCGACCTTTCGTCAGATACAAGCAACTCACCGACCAGACGGCCGAGATTCACGCGATAAAGATATTTACGGCCAACCAGAACGAACAACGAATGTGGGAGCATATTTATCCTCAGCACTTCAGCATCAGGCCGGAATCTCACATGACCCTGACTCCGTTCAGGTTAATTTTCACCACCGTAAAGCCATTGCAAATTAGCGATTTATTCGTGATGAAGTGATGTACGAAGATTTTGACAAAATAATAATTGGCATCGACCCCGGCACTAACGTCATGGGCTACGGCGTGGTGGGCGTGAAGCGTAAGAAACCGCTCGCAATCACCATGGGAGTGCTCAAACTCAGCAAATACGAGGACCACTACATGCGACTCCACCGCATCTATGAGCGCGTAACAGGACTTGTGGCGCAGTATCTCCCCGACGAGATGGCAATAGAGGCTCCGTTCTTCGGCAAGAACGTTCAGTCTATGCTAAAACTGGGCCGAGCCCAGGGCGTGGCCATGGCCGCCGCGCTTAATCGCCAGATTCCCATCACCGAGTACGAGCCGCGCAAGATTAAGATGGCCATTACCGGCAACGGGGCCGCCAGCAAGGAACAAGTTGCCGCCATGCTGCAGCGCACGCTGGGCATCAAGCAGGAGGATATGCCCGAGTTTCTCGACGCCACCGACGCTCTGGCAGCCGCCGTGTGCCACTTCTACGAGTCGTCGAAACCCATTCAGACTCACGGCTCCAAGTCGTGGAAAGATTATGTGGCGCACCACCCCGACAAGGTGAAAAACTGACCACAATCTGCAAAAAGTTGTGATTTTCACTAAGATTATGGCTTGAGCCATAATAAAACCTTCGGGAGTTCAGCCTCTCTCTCGCAGGGCTTCGACCACGGCCAAGTCGGCCGGAAGCCACTGCACAGTGTCGAGTGCGTCGGGGCTAAGCCAGCGCGCAGCCTCGTGCTCACGCAGCGACACGCCCTCGTGAGCCAGGCGGCACAGATAGCAGTGCATGGTCAAGTGAAAGGCCGGGTAATCGTGCTCCACGGTGACGAGCCTCTCCCCCACCACGATGTCGGCCGCCAGTTCCTCACGGATTTCACGCCGCAACGCGTCCTCGGGGCTTTCTCCGGGCTCAATCTTGCCACCGGGGAACTCCCAACCGTCCTTGAACTCGCCATAACCGCGTTGGGTGGCGAGCACGCGTCCCTGCTCATCGGTAATAATGGCAGCGACCACCTGTAAAGTCTTCATTTTTCCCCGAAATTTAAGCCGGCACCGAGTTTAGTCCTTGCGCTGTGCCAGACTGTGATTGAAATAGGCGCGGTCACCGGTGATGTCCTTCACCACCTCAATGAACGGCGGGAACTTAATGGGCTCACCATCCTCAATTCCCTTAGTCTCCAGTATCACAAGGCCTTCCAACTCACCGTGGTAGGTGTCAATCTCAAAGTACTGACCTTTCCAGATGAAACTGCTGCGGTGCTTCTGGATTGTGCGCATCTGCGGGTCGGCAAGCGAAAGCATCATCTCATAGAGGCTGAAATTAATCTGGCGCTCGGTAACCAGTTCCTCGGTGGCGGAAGTCTTCTTCTTGGTGGAATGAACGTAGATGTTCTTGCCTTGCCAGCCGCGTTTACGCAGGCGCACCTCGCTGCCCAGGTCGGAGCGCAGGTAGGTCTGCACGATGTCGATGTCGATGCTGTCGGCAGGCAAGTCACCGTTAATCTTCACTATATACTTATGCTCGTGCTCAATGGGTTGCGGAATACCCAGCACTGCGCTTATCTCCTTGATAACGCGCTTCATCTTAGCGTCAAAGTCGTCGTGGTTGTTGATTACGCGCAGGTGCGGATGGCCCGTCCAGGCCTTAATCACCTTCTTGTCGAGCGAGCGGGCTATGTTCAGCCCCTCCTCGGTCATGGCCTCGTAGCGCTGAGCGTTGTTAGCCGTGGTGTAATACTGTTCCGCGCCGTCGGCGGCCGAGACCAGGTGCAACACCGCGTCGTAACGCTCGCGCAACTCGGCGGTGGAAGTGCCTATGGTGCGCATCAGGTCGTCCCACATCTCAGGCTCCATATACGCGCTGATGTCCATGGTTCCGCGGTCGCACACTATGATGCAGTTCTCGCCCGTTTCCTGAGCCATGCGGTAGAACTTGTCCTCCAGCGCCAACTGGATTTCCAGCGTGGCCTTCTCACCCTCGTAGAAGTAGGTCTTGTTCTTCGTTAGATAGTTCATTCCGGCCGCCGTGAACATCGTGGGCACCTCCGGAAGCGTAAACACCTGATAGCCCATACCGGTGAAATGCTCCACTATCTTCGCCAGGGCGGTTGTCTTACCTGCGCACGGACCTCCCGTGAGCACTATGCGAGTAATTTCGTTCATATCCTGATTATCTGATATGCTTTATATTGATTGTGATAATGTTATTACCGTCAGTCACAAAAACTAATCTGCAAATTTACTAATTTATTTTAGATTATCGTTATTAAACCGCAAAAAGAAAAAAAGCCTTGTAGTTACCAGCCGAAGATATTACGGACTATGGCCCACACTACGAACAGAATTACTATGACAGTCACGGTTATGGGCGAGGTTACTACGTCGTAGAGACGAGGAAGCGATTTCTGCTTCACCTCGGCAATGGCGAACACCACCAGCAGCGGCAGCGAACACAGCAAGAGCGCATTCTGGCGCCACGCCGCGGTTACATCGCCGTGAAGCAGAGCATGAAGCATACGCTGACTCCCGCAACCGGGGCACTTGTAGCCGGTGAGCGACAGGAACAGACAGCGGGGGAACAGGCGGCTCTGCTCCGGGTCCAGGACGAAATACACCACCGCCACAAGAATCGCCACGATTCCCACGGCCGCAATCCAGGCAATAGTTTTCTTTTCCATGCCCATCAAATCCGTTCTGATTTATGCGAAACAGTTCACTCCCCTCTCGCACCTTACGGCATCATCGACAACGATGAGAAGGCCATGTAGATGGGAGCGGAAATGAGGCCCAGAATAATGGAGGCTATGCACAGCCATGCCGACCACTCGCTCAGACGCTTGGCCTTAGCCAAGTCGCCGCGGTTGTATGCAGGTTTCACCATCACTGAGAGCACTATGGCTATCAAGCCCACTAACGAGCAGCACAGCACCGTGGTGATGATGCCCCACACTAAATTGGTGGGCGGACACTCTTCATCGCACGGAGGGGTAACCGGTTGTGCCGCAGCATACTGCTGGCCGGGGAACCCGGCGGCAGGTGCCTGCTCAGGACCACTGTAAACAGCAGCGGCAGGGGTCTGGATTTCGGCATACGACGGATATTGCTCATCCTCGTCATCGGAGAAATCTCCGGCCACGGTGACGTCATCATCGTCTTCCAGAAACTCCACCTCAATATCGGGCTCTTCCAGCGTTTCCACCGGTTCCGGAGCCACGACTTCGGGCTCAGGAGTAATTTCCGGCACAGGCTCTATTAGGGGTGCTTTGCCAGCCAGCATGTCGCGCAACTCGGGAACATCTCCTATCTTCTCCCAGTCGTCCATACCGCTACGCCACACGTAGGTGTCGGGCGTAATCTGCATATTCTTCAACTCGTCCAGCGAAACGGGACCTGCCTGCACGCCATTATTATTAATCCAGTACTGCATAATAACCTGATATTTAATTTCTGTTTGTGTTTGCAAAGATAATAAAATAGTTGAAATTTCAACTATCCTCACCGCTCCTTTTTAACTTTTACCTTCTTCCATAGCACAGTTTGCAGCACACTGCGCACTATAAGATAGGCTATAAAGGCGGCCCAGAGTCGATTATTGCCCCAATCCGCAGGCAAAATTCCGTATAGGCCGAAAAACACCGCCCCGGCCGCGGCTACCGTAACCAGCATGTCGCCCGTACGCCCCACTCCGATGTAAACGCCGTCCCACACAAATGCCAGCGCGCCGCACACCGGGATGAGCAGGCACCAGTAGCGATATTCCATACCGGCCTCCACCACGGCGACCGAACTGGTGAGCAGCGAAAATATCTGCCGCGGTGCCACCAGGTAAATCACCGTGAACAGCAGCGTAATCACTGAGGCCCACATTAGCAACCCGCGCAGGCACAAGGCCATTCTGCTGCGGTTGCCCATTCCGTAATACTTGCCCATCACCGCCTCTCCGGCATTGGCCACTCCGTCCATGAAATAGGAGAACAGCGTGAACAGTTGCATTATCAGCGAGTTCACCGCCAGCACCATGTCGCCGCTTCGTGCTCCTGCCGCCATGAAAAACGTGGTGACGGCCATCATAATGGAGGTGCGCCAGAAGATGTGGTTATTCACGCTCAGGAACCGGCGCGCGTCTGATAGGCTGAACATTCCACGCAGACTCACCGTGCGCAGTTCCGCACGATGGTGACGTAGCATAACTCCGGCACTGTAAGCCAGACCGAGCCACTGTGCCACACAGGTGCCTATTGCCACTCCCATGAACCCCAATCCAAGCCCGAACACAGCCACGAGCGATGCCACGATGTTGAGCACGTTCACCCCCACCGATATCAGCATGGGGTGAACCGAGTCCTGACGCCCCAGCAGCCATCCTTTCACGCTCATCATCACCAGCGTGGGCAATGCGCCCCATATCACTATCGCGAAATAACTCCGCGCCAGAGCGGCCACCTGTCCAGATGGACCTATTGTCCACAGTGCCAACGCACAAATGGGGCGTTGCAGCACCATCAGCGCCAGCGCTATTATCACCGCCAATCCCAGCGAATGCTGCAGCAGCCGGGAAATTTCACGATTGTCGCCCGCTCCGGTGGCCTGTGCTGTAAGTCCCGATGTCCCACTTCGCAAGAACCCGAAGCCCCAGTAGAGGATATTAAAAATCATGGAGCCCACAGCAATGGCACCTATGGTCTCGGCCTCGCCCAGATGTCCGGCGATGGCGGTATCAATCAGTCCCAGTAGCGGGATAGTGACGTTTGCCACTATCGACGGCACCGCAATGCGCAATATTTCACGGTTGATTGTGGTCATTTCAGGCCGGAGCACTCACTGCATACTCCCTTCAGCACATAGTTGATATCATGCACTTTGAATCCCTCGGGCACCGACACCACAGGTACATGAATACTGTCTAAGCAGTACGTCTTGCCGCATCGTGAGCAGTAGAAGTGGGCATGGAAATCCTGCTCCAGGTCCTCGTCGTCCTCGCCGCAGTGACAGTCGTCGTCGCACACGGCATACTTGAACGAGCCGCTTCCGTCATCGATGGCATGAATCAGATGATGCGTGAGAAACAGCGTTATGGTGCGGAAAATGGTGGACTTGTCCACTGTTTCCAGATTGTCCTCGAGCGACTGTAGCGAGAATGCCTCCCTGTGGCTCATCATAGCCCGCAGGATAAGCACGCGCATAGCCGTGGGCTTGATGTCGCGCCGCTGCAGTTTGTGCAGGTATATTTCGTTATTCTCGTCCATTGTTGTATCGGCCTATTTGCGGCGCACGTGGGGCAGCGGCTGCGTAAGCGCCGGATTGGCGAAATAGAACATATTGAACATTCCGTGGCTATAGCCCAGCGCCAGAGTGGTGCCCAGTTCGCTCACAAACACGTCGTCCTTAGCGAACACAAAGCCGCGACTGCCCAGATTGCCCTTCATTATGTCCAGCACTTCCTGCTCAGTGTTCACTCCGCAGTGGCTCAACTGCGACGAAACCGACACGCTCACCAGTCGCGCGTCATAGTTAAACTGCGGCTCACCGCCCTTGGGAGCCGATGCCAGATCGCGGTCGAAGTAATAGAACACAATGAACGAACCCTCGCTGTGTGGAATTGCGTTCAGACCTACAAATGGCCGCGGGTCGTCGCCCACCAGCGCGTTCAAGTCCATCAGCGTGCTCCCGGCAAGCGCTCCGGCGCAGTATTCCGGCGCCACCATCTGCAGAAACTGCGCGGCGGCTATGCCAGTGTCGATGAATCCTCTGATTGCGAACACATCGTTAGGACCGGCCTGGAACTGCGTGAACCGCGCCTTGCCCACAGCCACACCGTGGCTGTCCACAATGCTTGCCACCGTGTCGGTGAGCACCAGGTAGCGGTCGGGGGCTATGTTCCCCACACGGTCGTACTTGAGCGGAATCAGTTCCTGCCCCTGAGCGTCCACCACGCCTTGTTTGCCTTTCTTGTCGGTAACGATGTAGGTCATTGAGGGCGATGTTATCACCTGCGCATAGCCTTTCTTGGCGATTTGCGCGTAGTTCTTGTCGGGATTCACCGTTTCCTTGCCGTTGCGGTCCAGGAACACCACCGAGTCGGCGTGCTGCAGTGCCAACGCGCCCAGGCTGAAATAAGGCGTGAGTATGCCATACTCCAGCGAACTCACCGAGAACAGTTCCTTGCCGCGCGTATCTATCGCCGTGATGTCGAACGCACTATCACCCACATTGCGGGTCACAAGAGCCACATCTCCGTGCAGGAATGCGTTAGCAGCTGTGAACTGAGCCGGAATCACGGTGTCGCCCTTCACGTCGATGTATCCCACCAGTTCCTGCTCGGTGCGGAAGATGGCCCGCCCGTTCGAGAACATGGAGCACGCCACCACGTCGCGCGGCAACTGCTTCACTACCTCGCACTTATTGTTTATCACGCACAGTGCTCCGCCACGCTCACTGGCCACGGCATAGCCGTCTTCGCTGAACACCGTCACGCTGCCCCATCGCTTGTCGCCCACCGGCTTGCTCAGGTCGCGCACGGAATAGTAACTGTAGGTGCCATCGTCATTCGCCACATAGAACAGGTCGGCAACTATCGCCGACGGCTGTGTGGCAAACGTATCCTTGGCCACTATCTCGCCTGTGGTAAGGTCCACAATGCTCCACTTTTGCGAATTCACCAGTTTCACAGGCAGATACTTCACCTGCAGGGCAAATTCGCCGCGCTTGTTGTTGCACGAAACCACGCACATCACCACCAGCGCCGAAATCAGTATTTTCGTTATCTTTTTCATAATCCCATGTTATCTTCATCACTGAATATCTCCCGACTGAATCTTTTAGGGCAGTAGCAACGAGCCGTCACCGTAACTGAGGAAACGGAAGTCCCTCGCAAGGGCGAAATCATACATTCCGCGCCACTTGTCCTCGCCCACAAACGCCGCCACCAGCAGTAGCAGTGTGGACTGCGGCTGGTGGAAATTGGTAATCATCCCGTCCACAAGGCGGTAACGGAACCCCGGCGCTATCATCAGTTGGGTGGAGCCGAGCAGTTGATTCATGCCGTTGCGGTCCAGATAGTCCACGATGTTTTGCAGCGCCTTCTCCGTGCTGATGGCGCATGGTGTCTCGTAAGGCATCCACTGAAGCACGGTGATTTCGGACGGAGCAGGATTGTCCTCCAGCGTCTGACCGATGTAGTACAGGCTCTCCAGCGTTCTCACCGATGTGGTGCCCACTGCCACCAGCGGCCGTCCCTGCCGCTTGTGCTCCAGCAGTTCGCATATCAGGTCGCGCGGCACCGAAATGAACTCATAGTGCATTTCATGCTCGCCTATGCTCTCACTCTTCACCGGCTGGAACGTGCCCGCTCCCACATGGAGCGTGAGTTCACGCCTCGCGATACCTCGCCGGTCACATTCTTCTAATAGTTCGGGTGTGAAGTGAAGTCCGGCCGTAGGCGCCGCCACGCTACCGTCGATGTGGCTGTAAACCGTCTGGTAGTCCACCGAGTCCGATTCTTCGGTGCCGCGATTCAGATACGGTGGAATGGGGATTTCTCCCGTTGCCGTTAGAAGCGTGGCGAAAGTGACGTCAGGATTGTCCCAACTGAACTCCACCACAAACGAGTTGCCGCGCCGGTCGGTTCGCCTTGCGCGCAATGTCACGGCCTTGCCGTCCACCTCCACGCTTTGGCTCAGGTCTCCCTCTTTCCAGCGCTTATTGTTACCCACAAGGCAAATCCACGAGCACCGCTCGGTTGTCTGGAACACCTGCTCGTAGTCGTGCGGAGTCTCGGGTTCCAGGCAGAATATCTCAATGGCCGCTCCGCCGTTTGGCTTGCGGAAACGCAGTCGCGCGTTAATCACGCGCGTGTTGTTCACCACCAGCATCGTCTTCGGTGGCAGCAGCGACGGCACATCGTAGAAATGCCGTTCCTCGTTCACATCGCCGTGGTGATACAGCAGTTTGCACTGCTCACGCCGCGCCAGCGGATGCTTGGCTATGCGTTCGTCGGGCAGACAGTAGTTATAGTCGCTTATGCGCAGGCTGCGCACTTTTTCCTTCAGTCTTTCGTTCATTCCTGATTTCAGTTTTTTTGTTTTGGCCCATTTATGTCGTTCCACCTAAAGGCTATATCGTCACCTCGCCGCAAAGGGCACAGTTGAGGTATTTCTTCACCGTTTCGCCGCTCAGCCCCAGCCCGAAGAGGTACATCATCTTGGTGATAGCGGCCTCGAACGTAATGTCGTGACCGCTCAGCACGCCGGCCTGGTTCAGGCAGTTTCCCGTGTCGTAGAGCGATGAATGTACGCCTCCGTTCACACACTGCGTCACGTTCAGTATCACTATACCCCGCTCCACGGCCTCGCGTATCAGGCTCACAAACCACTCGTCGGTGGGGCTGTTGCCGGCTCCGTAGGTCTTCAAAACCACGCCCTTGATATCCGGCGTGTTAAGCAGGTGCCTGAGTGTGGATTCTGTCATGCCCGGATTCAGCTCTATGCTCATCACATTGGTGTCCATGCCGTAGCGCACCTTCAGCGGACGACGCGACGGAGAGCGATACAACGCCTCCTCTATAAACGTGATTCCCAGCCCTATGTTGGCCAGCGGCGGATAATTGTTGCTCTTGAACGCGTTAAAGTTGTCGGCACTCATCTTGGTGCTGCGGTTGCCGCGCCAC
Organism: uncultured Porphyromonadaceae bacterium; assembly: GCA_937892215.1. GTDB lineage: Bacteria > Bacteroidota > Bacteroidia > Bacteroidales > Muribaculaceae > Sodaliphilus. Next base: position 15,484 of record CALAVE010000010.1, on the reverse strand, counting down.
AAGTAGTTCTCAAACAGTATGGCCACTTCCTGAATCATTGCCTCGCCGGTCGGCATGGTGGCAGCGGCCACCTGCAGCGCCGTTATCAGGTTTTCCTCGCCATCGGTGCGCACCTCCCCTATTGGCAACTGCGACCCGGTGATTATAACCGGCTTATGCAGGTTTTCCAGCATAAAACTCAGCGCCGAGGCCGTGAACGCCATGGTGTCGGTGCCGTGAAGCACCACAAACCCGTCGAAGTTGTCGTAGTTATCCTCTATGGCCTTCGCTATCTCGCCCCAGTGGCGCGGATTCATGTTGGAACTGTCAATCGGCGGATTGAACTGGATATTCTCTATGTCGTACTCCAGCATCTTCACCTTGGGCACATTTTCCATCAGGTGTGAAAAGTCGAATGGCTGCAGCGTGTGTGTCACGGGGTTCTCTATCATCCCTATGGTGCCGCCGGTGTAGATTATCAGTATTCGTGGACGCATATTGTTCAAGCGTTAGTTGATATTCGTTAATATTCTGTTATGGCTATTATTATTGTCAGTCGTCAAATGCCTTGTCGAAGCACTTGGAGAAGAACAGCGCGTGATAGTCGAGCGAATTAACCCAGTAGTCCCATGTGTGGGCACCGGGACGTATCGTGAAATCGTGGGCTATCTTCCGTTCAAGCAACGCTTTGTGCAACTGCAGGTTCATCTCGTAGAACACGTCACCGGTGCCATCGTCTATGATGATGTTCTGCGTGGTGCTGAGCGTGGGAACCATGAGCAGCACCGAGTGGCTCTCCCACTCTGCCTTGTTCTGCGCGTAGTCGCCCAGCCGCTTGGCTATCTTCCATTTATCGGCACACTGCGTTATATCCACACAGCCGCTCATGCTGCCACAAGAACCGAACACGTCGGGGTGACGTAATGCCAGCGAGAGCGCACCGTGACCGCCCATGCTCAGGCCGGTGATGGCTCGTAACTTGGGGTCGGGGATGGTGCGGTAGTGGTCATCCACAAAGGTCACCAGTTCATCGGCAACGTAGGTCTCAAACTGCATCTTGGGGTCCACCGGCGAGTCCACGTACCAACTGTCCTGACCGTCGGGGCACACTATTATCATGCTGTAGGTGCTCGCCAGCGCTTCCAGCGAGGCCTTGTCCGACCAGTTGCGGTAATCGCCGTCGTAGCCGTGAAGCAGATACATTACAGGGAACTGCTCCTCCTGAAAGTCGGGATCGTAATATTGCTCAGGTACCACCACGGTGTTGAGTATGTCGCGCCCCATCTTGGCGCTGTGCACCTTCACCACACGGGTAAGCGTCACTTCCTCCGACGCCGCTTGGCCGGCAGCCATGCACATATTGCTCGCCGGAACAGCCATAGCGAGCAAAATCACTATCAGGACCGTGTAAAATCTGTTTGTTCTCATAATATAACTGGATATTGGTTAATCATTCCTCTGTTATTGTTTTCTGTGTCACTCGCTCGGCCACCACGTCAGCGCTTGCCCCTGAAGAATCCGGTCATCAGTTCGGCACACTCGTCCTCCAGGCAACCACCCTCCACCACGGTCTTCTTGTGGAACGGGCTGTCGCAGAAGGTGTGGTAACCGCGCTTGGGGTCGGCTGCGCCATACACCACGCGCGATATCTGGCTCCAACCCAGCGCCCCTGCGCACATCAGGCACGGCTCCACGGTCACATATAGCGTGCACTGCGGCAGGTACTTGGCTCCCAAATAGTTGCACGCAGCAGTGATGGCCTGCATCTCGGCGTGAGCCGTAACGTCGGTAAGGGTCTCGGTGAGGTTATGCCCGCGGGCTATTACCTGCTCGTTGCACACCACCACCGCACCTATGGGCACCTCGTCGGCCCGCAGCGCCGCCTTGGCTTCATCCAGGGCGCGCTTCATCCACCGCTTGTCGTCCTCAGTTATCATAGCACCACTTTTTTCACCGTGTCACCCACGCGCACTATATACACCTTGCCCGGCGGCAGAAATCCCACGTTGCCCTCGCATGCCGGTCGCTCCAGCCACAGGTTTCCGTACACATCATGTATCCACAGCCACTTGCCGTAGTTGTCGCCGGTGATGTAAATCACGCCGCCCGACGCATATATGTTCGGCCCTTCGGTCGTGAAGTCTTTGTCACCTATCACACTTGCCGTCTGGCTCGGCGGAGCCATTCGGCTCGGCACTCGGGCCACAAGTGGTTCGGAACTGGATGTCAGCGTGGTGGGAACTATGCGGTAATCCATGTCTTGCTTCAATATAGGCAGATACACGTCCGAAGCCGAGGCCAGTCCTATCAGGCTATCCACGTCGTCGTATATCTCGTAGGCCAAGCCCTCAGGCAACGCGAAATGCGCCCAACTGCCGTTCACCACGTCGGCCTCCATGTCCATCGTCAGGTCAAAACTGTCGGCCGTATAGAACATCACTCCGCCCACGTCTTGCCACTCGTCGCTTTGCTCGTAGGCCACAGTCACGCTGTCGGCACACGTCACCACGTCGGTGCCGCGCAGGTCACGGAAGGCGGCCGCTCCCTTGAGCACGGCGTCGCCGGCCATGTGTATCTCGCTCAGGTTGTAGCAGTAGTCTAACGCTTCGGCCCCCACTTTTTTCAGACTCCGCGGCAAGAACAGCCACCGCAGGTTGCCGCAGTCGCTGAATGCGCGCTCGCCTATCTCTTTCACCCCTTCGGGCACGGCAAGCGACGTGAGATTGCTGGCCATGAACGTTTCAGCCTCTATGCGGCTGAGCGTCGCGGGCAGCGTAACGCCCCGCAACTCTGCCGTGTTGGCAAACGCTCCTTTCCCCATGGCCGTCACTCCGTTTGGCACCACCACATGGGTGACTTTGCTGCCTGCGAACGCGGCCGAGTCGATAGCCGTAATGTGATGATTCTCACCGCCGTAATAAACGTAGCCGGGAATTATCACCACTCCGTCGTAAGTGCCGCGCTCCGGCTCGGTTACCACCGCTCGCCCGTCATCGGTGATGCGATACCACAGGCCATCGCTCTCAAAACTCTGACTCAGACCGCACACAGCCGTCAGCACCAGCGACAATATGAATAATATGCTTCTCATAATCATTTTTTACTACTCTCTGAAATACACTCTCTTAACTCGCGGCGACACGCTGGTAAGCACCTCGTAGGGGATGGTGCCGCGGGCCTCGCTCAGTTTCTCTATCGGGATATTGGGACCGAAGATTTCCACCTTGTCGCCCACAGCGCACTCGGCATCGGTCACGTCTATCATCACCGCGTCCATGCACACGTTGCCCACCGTGGGACACAGCGTGCCGTTCACCCACATACTCACTTTTCCGTTGCCGAAGTGACGGTCCAGTCCGTCGGCGTAGCCTATGGTCACCGTGGCTATCCGCGACTTGCGTGTTAGCACGCCTCGGCGGCCGTAACCTATCGTTGTGCCCGACTCCCATTCCTTGATGGAGATTATCACCGAACGCAACGCCGCCACCGGCAGCAACGGGTCCTCGCTTCCGTCGAACAGTGTCTTGATTCCGTAGAGGCCTATTCCTATGCGAACCATGTCATACTGGCGCTCAGGAAAGCGAACTATCCCGCTGGTGTTGAGGATGTGACGCATTATGTGATGCTCAAACTTGCCTTGCAGATACTCCGTGCAGAGGTCAAAGATTGAGAACTGCGTGTAACTGTAACCGTCCTTGTCGGGCTCATCGGCAACGGCAAGGTGCGAGAACGCCGACACCGGCTTCACCACGTCTTGCCCCTTGAGCAGTTCCACCAGCGACGGCAACTGCTCGAATATGAATCCCAGCCGATGCATTCCGGTGTCTATCTTGATGTGGACGGGATAATCTTTTATGCCTATCCGCGCGCCTTCGCGTATCAGTTCACTCGCCTCTTGCACGCTGTAAACTTCAGGTTCGAGGCGGTTAAGGAAGATGGCCTTGTAATTCACCACCGACGGGTTCAGAACTATTATTGGCATGGTGATTCCCGCTTTGCGCAGGTTCACGCCTTCGTCCTGCACCGCCACGGCCAGATAGTCGGCTCCGGCATCCTGCAGGGTCTTGGCTATCTCGTAAGAGCCTGTACCGTAGCCCGATGCCTTAACCATCGCCACCGTACGGGTACTGGGCTTGAGCAGGGAGCGGAAAAACTTGTAATTGTGAGCCAGGGCATTGAGGTCCACTTCTTCCACCGTCTGGTGACGACTGGCCTCCAGCATTTCCACTATCACTTCCGAATCGTCTTGGGGAGCCACTTTCAGCAGCACTGTCTCGTTCTCAAAATCGCCTTGCGAGAGGGTCTGTACCATCTCCGACGCATCGCCGAAAAGCAACTTTTCATCCACATCCACAGCGCCGCCCAGTTTCTTCATCAGCGGTCCTACGCCCACCAGGCGCGACACCGATTTCTCGCGTAGCAACTCTCCGAGTCGCTTATATGCCGCCTCACTGTCCTCACCCACTATATCACTCAGAATCAGGGTTCTGCGCTTCGCTCCCACCGAGCGACGCAACAGAAAGTCGAGTGCCGGTGCCAGTGAACTGAAGTCGCTGCTGTAGCCATCTATGATGATTGTACAGTTGTTCACGCCTTCTATCACGCTGGTGCGAGTGCTGATGGGACGTAGCAACTTCAATTTACCGGCCAGATCCTCGCTCTTAACGCCCATTTCCTGCGCGCAGGCGGCACACAGGGCCGCATCGGTGCGGAGCACACCCGCCGCCGGTAGTATCGGCGCGTAGTCCATAGCCGAGACAAAGCGTTTTCGGGCTTTGGGGGCCACATCGTTGATGGCTTGTATCAGCAGCGGATTGTTGTCGGGCGCAAGCACCAAATTGGCCTCAGCGGCAAGTTTCACTTTCTCCTTGATTTTCTCACCGTAGGAACTGAATCCCTCATCGTGTTCGGCTCCTATATTGGTGATTATCACCACTGTTGGCTTTATAATGGCTTGAAGTCGCTCCATCTCGCCGCACTTTGAGATTCCGGCCTCGATTATGGCCAGATTGTGCTGCTCATTTATTTCCCACAGCGACAGCGGAACTCCGGTCTGAGAATTGTAACTGCGGGGCGAGCGCACGGCGTTGCACGTGTCTTTAAGCATCGTGTAGAGCCACTCTTTCACTATAGTCTTTCCCTTGCTGCCTGTAATGGCTATCACCGGAATGCTGAAACGGCTGCGGTGATACGCAGCAAGTTGCTGCAACGCGTCCAGTGAATTAGGCACTATCAGGAAGTTTGAGTCGGGTTTGTCCTGGGCCACGTCAGCGCGCTCCACCACAAAGTTGCGCACTCCGCGCTCATAGAGTTGGTCTATGAAGTTGTGGCCGTCGCCCTCACGCGTGTGCAGGGCGAAAAACAGTGTCTCTTCCGGAACCGAAAGCGACCGCGAGTCGGTTAGCAGTTTGCTCACGCTTGCCCCGGGGGCTCCGGCCACCGGCCGCGCGTCCTTCAGTATATCTGATATCTTACTTATGCTGTATTTCATTGTTATCAACTAATTTATATATTCTTCTATCTCTGGTATCTCGGCCAGATAGGGATATTCTTTGAGCAGATTGCGCACCACGGTGCGGGTGTCGGACTGGAACCGCTCCACCGCCTCGCGGCTGCCGCTCATGGGGCGGTGGTTAAGTCGCTTGCGCACTCGCTCGCACCGCGCTATTGCCTGAGTGGAGAAGTCATCAAAATAGGTCGATTGGAACACTTGCCAGATATATTCTATCGCCACATCGCTCGGATGCACCATGTCGGGTGCGTAGAAGCGATAGTCGCGCAGGTCGTCCATCATTATCTCGTAGGCAGGGAAATAGAGCACCTTGCCGTGGTATGCCCTCACCATGCGCTCTGTGGCAAGGCGCAGGGTGGCCTTGCTCAGAGAGTTGGTCTCCAGCCCGTCGGCTATGTGACGAATTGGGCTAACGGTAAATATCACGGCCAACTGTGGGTTAAACTTGAGCAACGCATCCACCATGCCGGTCAGCGCGCGCGTTATCTCATCCACATCGGCCATGCCGCGGCTGAATTCGTGCTGTGGCACCTTGTGGCAGTTGCTCACCACCTCACCGGTAGTTCGCAGTGTGTAGGTCACGGCCGTGCCCAAGGTGATTATCACCGCCGAGCACCGGCTCAGATGCTCATGCGCCTGCTCTATGCTTCGGTTCATCCTGGTGAGCGTGGCCTCCTTGTCGCTCATGGAATAGCGTGAGTGAAACGCGTAACTGTTCCACACTCCATTCTGCTGGAACAGGTCCATACCGGCTATAGGACGGTTTTCTATTATCCGCTCCACCGACGCCGCTATGCTCATGGGGTTATAAATCGTGCCGAATGGATTTATCACCACGTTCATCATGGCGGTGGCCAGGCGGTTGCCTATGTTGTCGCTGAAGCACGAACCAAGCATCATCAACTTCTGGTTGTGATTGAGCAGTCCCACGTTGGCGGCTGTGTGTATGGCGGTTCTGAAGTCCATCTGTGCTATCGGTTTCTGTTTTTAGTCTGTTCTGTAAATTCACTTTTCGGTCCGCGCATCGCTCGCTATTAGTGCCAGCAGGCGCTCTATCGCCTCTTCCTCAGGAATGTTTTTCTCCACACATTCCTTGCCGCGGTAGAGGCTTATCTTGTGGCGAGCCGCTCCCACGTAGCCGTAGTCGGCATCGGCCATTTCACCCGGACCGTTCACCACGCACCCCATCACACCTATTTTCAGGTGGTGCAGATGCGATGTGGCTTCTTTCACTCGCTTCACGGTGGTCTGAAGGTCGAACATGGTACGCCCGCATCCGGGACAAGAGATGAACTCGGTGTGGCTTATTCGCTGACGCGTGGCCTGCAGGATGGACAGTGCTATGCTAATCACCTCTGTTTGGTTGTCATAGTCCGGTGCGTCAATCCACACTCCGTCGGCCAGGCCGGTCATCATCACTGCGCCAAGGTCGGCTCCGGCTTTCACCTGCAGCCATTCGCGCTCAGTATCAGCATAGTGGTTTTTCACTATCACCGGGCAGTGGATTCCAGCCTTTTTTAGCCTGCGGATAAACGAAATCTGGCTCCCGGGCACGTTGTCACCCGTTGGTGTAACCACAAGCACTGTTTCCGGAGTTATTTCACCAATGTTCTCTATCGCAGCAGAAGCCTCAACCTCAAGCCAATTCACGGCCGTATCGGTCTGAAAATAGTAGTCGGCCTGTTGTGCGCCGCTATCCGTGGGACGTTCTCCGCCGGCCAGCACCACCGGCACTTTTCCGCTGCCTATCTTTCCGTCCACAAGGTCGGTATGCGCGCGAGACGGTGCTATGGGATATGGTTCTTCGGCATCATCACCCGCTTCTTGCCGTCGTGAGGTGATGTAACTCACCAGTTTCTTCGCCACCGGAATCTCTGCCTCGGGCTCTTCACTGAGCGAGACCCGGATGGTGTCGCCCAGCCCCTGGCTAAGCAGCGTGCCTATGCCCACCGCCGACTTGATGCGACCGTCTTCGCCGAACCCGGCCTCGGTAACGCCTAAATGCAGCGGATAGTGCATATCTTCGGCATCCATGGCCTGAACAAGTCGCTGAACCGATTCCACCATCACCACCACATTCGACGCTTTCATCGATATCACTACCTGATTAAAATTCTCATCGCGGAACACGCGCAAAAACTCCATCACGCTCTCCACCATCCCGGCCGCCGTGTTGCCGTAGCGGCTCATGATGCGGTCGCTCAGCGAACCGTGGTTCACGCCCAGGCGCACTGCGGTGCCGTGTTCGCGGCAAATCCGGATGAACGGCAGCAAGGCCTCGCGGATGCGTGCCAGTTCGGCCGCGTATTCCTCGTCGGTGTATTCCAGACTGCGGAACTGCCGAGCCGGGTCCACAAAGTTGCCCGGATTGATGCGAACCTTGTCGGTCACCTGTGCGGCCGCGAATGCGGCACGGGGATTGAAATGGATGTCGGCCACCAGAGGCACATCGCAGCCCTCGCTGCGCAACTTGGCGCGTATCTCGCCTATGGCCTCGGCTTCGCGCACGCCCTGTGCCGTGAGGCGCACTATCTCGCCACCGGCTTCGGCTATTCGCCGGCTCTGGGCTGCGCTCGCCTCTATGTCGGTGGTAGTGGTGTTGGTCATGGACTGGACGCGGACAGGGTAGTCACTGCCTATCATCACTCCCCCAACGTTCACACTTATTGTTTTTCGCCTTTCGTATTTCATCTTGGTGATATTCTGTTTTTTACCCGAATAGGGCTATTGATAAAAAGACGCACATGAATCCCGATGCGAAACCTGCCAGCACCTGCCACAGTGTGTGACGGTGCAGAATCAGACGCGACGTTCCCAGAATTCCGCTCAGCAGTATGGTGACGCACAGCAGCCAAAAGGTGTTCAGCGCTCCCAGACCCTGTATGTGGATTTGATAGATAAGTGCCACTATGCCGCCTATGCCGGTCATGTGAGCGCTGATTTTCCACTTCTGGTTCACCAGCAGTGTTATCACGCACGCCACAGTGCTGCCTATCATAAACATTACCACCCATTGCGGTGAGTGGATGTGTATCATGTAGAATGTGGCACCCACGTAGCACAACGCCCCGAAACAGTATGGAACCAGACGCTCGTTTTGCTTCACCAGCCGCTTGTCCTTGATGAACCCCACGTTGTGAAGCACGGTTATGAATACCATGGGCAATATGCACGTTATGCCCAGTATCACTGCAAGCACGGCCATTCGGGTTCCGGTTGGCAGATAGCACAGCACAGAAGTCCACAGAATCAGTAGCACGCCGTAGGTGGGCATTAGCAACGGACTCAGTATCGTGGAAAATGCTCGTGCAGCCGCTATCAGCAGGCGCGTCATGGATTGGTCACTCGTCTTTATCATTTCAGTTCCTTTCTTAATCCGGCCTTGGGTATAGACAACTGCTCACGATACTTGCTCACCGTGCGCCGCGATATGTCATGCCCCTGGCTTTTCAGTTTTATCCTTATCTGCTCATCGCTGAGCGGACGACGTTTATCCTCCTCAGCCACGATTTCGCTTATCATATTCTTTGTCTGCTTAGTGCTCACCGTCTCTCCGTCGCTCGTTGTGATGCCTTCGTTGAAGAAGTGCTTGAGCGAGAATGTGCCCCACGGGGTGCCCACGTACTTGTTGGTGGTGGCCCGCGACACCACCGAAGCGTCGTTGCCGATGTCGGCCGCCACGTCTTTCAGGGTGAGCGGCGCCATCGCGCTCTCATCACCCGTGACGAAAAACTGCCGCTGGTGGTCCATAATGGAGCGCATGGTGCGGAACAGTGTCTCTTGGCGCATCTTTATCAGGCGGATGAAGTTGGCCGCTGAGTCATACTGCTGCCGCGCTACGGCCGCTTCTGCCGCCTGCTGCTTGGTCTTAGGCTGGTGTGTGGTGTAATAGTCATTAATAATCTGGTAACTCTCCGAAATCTGTAGCGCCGGAATGCTGTTGGGGAGGGTCAGCGTCAGAGTATCTCCGTCAACCTCCACTATGAAGTCGGGGGTAATCTTGTTCCCGTAGTCGGCAAGGGTGGAACTTGAGTACGCGCGGCCGGGCTTGGGGTCAAGTCGGGTGATGCACTCGCTGGCTTGGCTCAGCGTGGCACGACTGATTCCTAAATCAGAGCATAATTCTTCATATCGGTGCTGGGCAAAGTCCTGAAAGTGATTTGTCAGTATCTCGGTCACCAAGCGGTTAAGCTCATTCTCGGGCTTGCGACGCATCTGCAGCAGCAGGCACTCCTGCAGGTCACGAGCAGCTATGCCCGCAGGGTCCAAACTCTGTACCTCTTCTATCATACGCTGCACCTCGTCGGCCTCTACCGTAACGCCTCGGTTGAATGTTATGTCGTCGGCTATAGCCGACGCGCTTCGCACCAAACGGCCGTCATCATCCAGATTGCCCACAATGTACTCGGCTATGGTGTAATCGCGCTCGCTCATCTCTCGCTCATGAATCTGCTCCAGCAACTTGTCGCCCAGCGTATCCTCGGCCACTGCCACAGGCCCCTGATAATCATCATCGGCACTGCTGTTGTTGGCCCTGAGCCTATAAGAGGGGATATCATCATCCGAAGCGTAATCTGCCGCCTGCAACTGGTCGGCGGTCTCGGTGTATTCCTCTCCGTCTTGTGTCTTGTCCAACTCGCCCTCTGTTGGGTCCTCCGCCTTTTCAAGTGCAGGATTGTCGTCCAACTCGCGCTCCACACGCTCCTCCAGCTCGTTGTTGCTCATCTCCATCAAGGGCGACAACTGCATCTGAAGTACCGACAACCGTTGCGTCAGTTTCTGTTCCTGTGTTAAAGCCGTTTTTCCTGCCATAATGCAAAATTACTAAATGCTTTAGCATTTAGCAAATTTTTTGCCGCTCTTCTCACGGATTGAGCCTTTTTGTAACCTGAAGGCTCTTCATTTTTTACACCACCTCGCCGTCAACGCTAAGGTCCTCGCGCAGGTGCAGCAGGTGCACCATTGCCACCTTGTTGGTGAGTTCTTCACTCGTGGCCACATTCACGCGGATGTAGTTGTCGGTAAAGCCGTGCATCGGCTTGCCTGCTCGCGCCTGCTCCAGCAGCACCGGACGCGCGGTCCCCAGGTATCGCTCCGTGAATTTTCGCTGTTTGCCCTCGCTGAGTTCCAGCATCCGCGCCACTCGCTCCTGCTTGGTCTTACCGTCCACCACATAGGGAATTTTCAGCGCCAGCGTTCCGGGACGCTCGCTATAGGGAAACACATGCAGGTGCGTCACATCCAGACTCTCCACAAAACGGTAACTATCCTCGAACAGTTCCGGTGTCTCTCCCCTGGTCCCCACCATCACGTCCACGCCTATGAAACAGTGGGGCATCAGTTCCTTGATGCGACGCACTTTATGGGCAAACAGTGCCGTGTCGTAGTGGCGGCGCATCAGCCGCAACACTTCGTCACTTCCGCTCTGCAACGGAATGTGGAAATGGGGCATAAATTTCTCCGACGCTGCGCAGAATTCTATTATCTCGTCGGTAAGCAGGTCGGGTTCTATCGACGATATCCGGTATCGCGCCACTCCTTCCACGCGGTCCAGACTTTTCAGCAGGTCCAGCAGATGCTCTCCGGTGCCGTTCCCAAAGTCTCCTATATTCACCCCCGTTATCACTATCTCTGCGCCACCCTGAGCCGCCACCTGATGCGCCTGCTCGGTAAGCGACTCTATGGAACCACTCCGGCTGCGACCGCGGGCAAACGGAATCGTGCAGTAACTGCAGTAGTAGTTGCAACCGTCCTGGACCTTGAGGAAATACCGTGTGCGATCGCCACATTCGCACGACGGGACAAACTTGCGTATCTGGGGCATAGGAGTCACCACCACTTCTCTCTCTCGAGCCTCAAGCCCCCGCATCACATACGCCGCCACTTCTCCTTTCTGCTCGCTGCCCAACACAATGTCCACTCCGGGTATCGCCTTCACCTCTTCGCTCTTGAGTTGCGCATAGCAACCTGTCACCACCATCAATGCGCCCGGATAGAGTTTTATGAGTTTGCGTATCTGCTGACGACACTTGGCATCGGCCAACGCTGTCACACTACATGTGTTCACCACGCACACGTCGGGTGTTTCGCCTTTCTCCACCGCACTCACGCCCAGCTCACGCAGTTGCCGGCCTATCGTGGCTGTCTCCGCGAAATTCAGTTTGCACCCCAGCGTGGCAAACTTCACCTTGTAACCTTTATGTCCTTTCTCTGCCATTGTTCCGTATCGCTTTTTCCGACTGCAAAATTACTCCAAACTATCCACCGTTGCAAGTCTATTTTCTGCAAATCACGCAGCCCTCGTCAGCACTCGCCTCTCACCACTTGTTGCCACGGCACGCTTTTCCCTCTGCCCGCGCCATTCCTCAATGTCGGCTGGCGCATTTAGCATAAAAAAAACGCCGGCGATTCAAAATCTGAACCGTCAGCGCTTTGTGACCCCGGTGGGGCTCGAACCCACGACCCACTGATTAAGAGTCAGTTGCTCTACCAACTGAGCCACGGAGTCATCTCTTTTACCTCAGAAAAGCGTTGCAAAGGTAGGCATTATTTTTGAAATGGCAATATTTTGCCCACTTTTTTTTCAAAAAAACTTTTTTTGCCGTACTTTTGCCATGCTTCGCGAGGCTTTTGAGCCGTTTAGTCCACTATGAGCATGGCATCGCCGTATGCCCCGAAGCGGTATTTCTCCTTGATGGCCACCTTGTAGGCGTTCATCACGTTCTCATACCCGCCGAATGCGGCCGTAAGCATCAGCATTATGGAAAATGGCATATGGAAATTGGTAACCAACGCGTCCGACGTCGTGAAGTCGTAGGGCGGGAAAATAAACTTGTTCGACCAGCCGGAATAAGCCTTCACGTGACCGTTCATGCCGGCTGCGCTCTCCAGCGCGCGCAGCGTGGATGCGCCCACAGCACACACGCGGTGACCGTCGTCACGCTTCTTGTTGAAATTCGCCACAAACGCCTCGCTCACTTCCATCTGCTCGCTGTCCATGCGGTGCTTGGTCAGGTCCTCCACGTCGATGTTACGGAAGGTGCCCAGACCTATGTGCATCGTCAGATAATCGGCATCCACGCCCTTTATCTCCATGCGCTTCATCAGCTCGCGGCTGAAATGAAGTCCGGCTGCCGGTGCCACCACCGCGCCCTCATTCTTGGCGAAAATGGTCTGATAGCGCTCCACGTCATCGGGCTCTGATTCGCGCTTGATGTAGTATGGCAACGGGGTGCTGCCCAGTGCGTACAAGTTGCGCTTGAACTCGTCGTGCGGACCGTCGTAGAGGAATCGCAGCGTGCGGCCGCGCGACGTGGTGTTGTCTATCACCTCGGCCACCATGGAATCGTCCAAGCCGAAATAAAGTTTGTTGCCAATACGGATTTTACGCGCCGGCTCCACAAGCACGTCCCACAACTTGTTTTCCTCGTTCAACTCGCGAAGCAGGAACACCTCTATCCGCGCCCCGGTCTTCTCCTTGTTGCCTATCAACTTGGCCGGAAACACCTGCGTGTCATTGAACACCATCAGGTCGCCGTCGTCGAAGTACTCGAGGATTTCCTTGAAAATGCGGTGCTCTATTTCACCGGTCTTCTTGTGAAGAACCAGCATCCGCGACTCGTCGCGGTGCTCAGCCGGATGTGTCGCTATCAACTCGGCAGGCATTTTGTTGTCAAATTCCGAAAGTTTCATTTCTCTTCTTATCTTGATTGTTTCTGTTATTAATTTCTTCTCTCTGTGGCTCAGTCCTTCAACTGCGAGCGGCGGCTTTTGCGGGTCTCTCGGGCCAGCTTCATGGCGGCGGCGCGACGGCGGTTTTCTATCCGCTCCTGCTCTATCCGCATCTCCTCGGCCTCGGCCGGTGGCACATACTGTGCCTCGCTCAGCGTCTCCATCACTTGCTCCATACTCAGGCAGTCCTCCACCCCGACGTCCCCCACTCGCGTTCGCCTCAGTCCCGTCAGGTGCGCACCGCTCTCCAGCGCCTCGCCTATGTCGCGCGCCAGGGCACGGATATAGGTGCCTTTGCTGCACACTACTCTTATTCGCAGCGTAGGCTCGGTGGGCAGGCCACATTCCAGCACCTCTATCTCGTCTATCACGAGTTTCTTCGCTCGGATACTCACTTCCTCGCCTTTGCGAGCCAACTTGTAGGCCGGCTTACCGTCTATCTTGCAGGCCGAGAACGATGGCGGTATCTGCTCTATCTCACCTGTGAACTGCTCACAGAGCACCCTTTCCACCCTCTCTCGGGTGATGTGACGCCACTCCATCGTGGCATCCACTTCGGTCTCCATGTCAAACGACGGCGTGGTCTCGCCCAGCCGGATATCGGCCACATACTCCTTTATGCCGGCCTGAAGCCGCTCTATCTCTTTGGTCTTGCGGCCTGTAACCACTGTGAGGACTCCGGTCGCCAGCGGGTCGAGGGTGCCTGCGTGTCCCACGCGGATATTCTTCACCTTCAGACGGTCGCGCAAGCGCGCTCGCACCTTCTTCACCACGGCGAACGACGTCCAGCCCAGTGGCTTGTCTATGCTGAATATCTCTCCTTCTATGGGATTAAGAAGCTTTTCCACCCGCGCTCAAAACCTGCTTTTACAGTAATGAATATATGATTACGCCCAGTCCCACCACGGCACAGTAGATACCGAAGTAGATGAGTTTCCCGCGCTTCACTATGTCTATCATCCACTTGCAGGCGAAACACCCCGACAAAAATGCGGCAAGGAATCCCACGCAAAGCGGCAGCATCTCTATGCTGCCCATCACATCTACGCCCTTAGCCATCTTCACGGTGTCGAGCAACGCCTCGCCCAGTATGGGTGGTATCACCATCAGGAACGAGAACTGCGCCAGACTCTCTTTCTTGTTGCCAAGCAACAGGCCGGTCGCTATCGTGGAGCCCGAGCGCGAAACGCCCGGCAACACTGCCACGGCCTGGGCCAAACCCATAACCAGCGCGTCTTTCCACGAGATTTCTTCCTTCACCCGAGGCTTCGCGTAGTAAGAGAACGTCAGCAGCGAGGCTGTGATTAGCAGGCAGAAACCCACCACCAGCAGACCTGAGCCGAAAATCTCCTCCACGTAGTCCTTGAAGAACACGCCCACGATGCCCACAGGTATCATGGAAATCAGTATGTTGATGAAATATTTTGTCTCGGGATTCATCTCGAACTTGAACAGTCCCTTCAGTATCCAGTCTATCTCGCGCCACAGTATCACCAGCGTGGACAGAACCGTGGCCACATGAACCGCTACCGTGAACATAAGGTTCTCTTCTCCGTTCTCCATCCCGAACAAGGCCTGACCTATGGCCAGATGGCCACTGCTGCTCACGGGCAGATACTCAGTAAGTCCCTGTATAATACCCAGTATCAACGCTTGGAACCAACTCATACCTCCACCTCCTCTTTAGATACGCGAATCACAACTTTCTTTTTAGGACGCCAGATAATGGAAGGAACCACCAGCACAAAACCCGCAAGCGAAAGCATGGGACCAACCAGCGTGCGCGAGGTGGAGAATATGTCGTCATTGAACGTGTCACCCACATTGGGACTACCCCACATCAGCACAAAGCCTATCACTATCAGCAGCACACTCACCGCTATCATGATGAAATTAATCTTCCCGAGCGGCAACTGCTCCTCTTGCTTCTTCGGCGCAGCAGCCTTACCCACAGGTTTCTTCTCGTTTTTAGCCATAATTTTATCGTTGTTTTGAATTATCTGTTCCGTAGCGACAGGATTCCGGCACGCTAACGCCGGTTCATTCAGCACCTATCACCCGTTTCGCCGTGCAAAATTACAACATCACATACCCCCTTGTCAAGTCTTTTTACATTTTTTTGAAAAATTCTTTCATAAATAAGCCACGTGATTAGCACTTGTGGAAGTTAAACCATCTGCTGAGAAAAACACTGAATTGTCCATTGCCGTTATATGTTAATGGGTTAATAATGATAAGACTCTGGATTCTCGGTAAAATCTT
>CALAVE010000009.1 GCA_937892215.1 uncultured Porphyromonadaceae bacterium | reverse complement strand
TGGCAACTTCTACGCCCCCGATCCGCAATGTTGGAAAACAATAGAATGACAATGAAAGCGATTGTGATAAACGGCTGTTGCAGTGCCGAACAACTGCAAGTGAGCGACATCCCTGTTCCGCAAGCGAAACCCGGCTGGGTGCTTGTGAAGATTTATGCCGCCGGACTGAACCATAGCGAAGCGTTGTTGCGCACGCATGAGGCCGACAACGACTACATCAACACACCCATTGTACCCGGAATCGAGTGTGTAGGCGAGATTGCCGACGCAAGCGACAGCCATTTTGCCGAGGGCGACCGCGTGATTGCCCTCATGGGAGGTATGGGGCGGTCATTTAACGGCAGTTATGCCGAGTACGCCTTGTTGCCGACAAAGAACGTGTTCAAGGTGAGCACCACTCTTGATTGGCTCTCGCTTGCCGCCGTGCCCGAAACTTATTTTACCGCTTTCGGCTCGCTCACCGAATGCTTGCTCCTGCAAGGCGGTGATGTGCTGCTGGTGCGCGGGGCGACAAGTACGGTGGGGCAAGCCGCCATCCAACTGGGCAAGGCCATGGGGGCGACAGTGGTTGCCGCCGCAAGGCGCGAGAATTCGTTTGCCCAGCTGACATCAATCGGTGCAGACCATTGCGTGATTGATGACGGACTCATCAGCGAACAGACGTTGCCAGATCGCCCCAACAAGGTATTGGAACTGATTGGTCCAAAAACCCTGCGTGATTCGTTACTCATGGTGTCGCGCCCTGGCTATGTGTGTCAGACCGGACTATTAGGAAACGTATTCACCGTGCCGCAATTCGATGCCATCAAGTACATCCCTAACGGAGTGTTCCTGACAGGCTTTTTCTCCAACTTCCCGTCGCAAGCGGTGATTGACCGCCTGATGGATATAATCGAAAACGCCCACATCTCACCGTTATATAAGCGAGTATTCTCTCTCGACCAAATCGTCGAGGCTCACACATTGCTTGAAAGTGGTGGCGCGGGCGGCAAATTAATCTTAAAAATACGATAAAGCTATGTTCAAGAGTACGATTATAGACCCTGTGTTCCCGAATTGCCCCATTCGCAACGTGTTGTCGCGCATCAGCGACCGATGGACAATCCTCATCATGCTCACGCTTGAAGCCGAGGGGAAACCAATGCGTTATACCGACCTGTTGGCACGCATTCCCGACATCTCGCAAAAGATGCTCACCGTAGCGTTGCGCAACCTTGAAGCCGACGGACTGGTGACGCGGCAAGCTTATGCCGAGATTCCGCCACGAGTGGAATACTCTATAACCGACAGGACAAGAACCCTGTTGCCTCACATCAACAATCTGGTGAACTGGGCGACTGAGAACCTTGACGACATACTTAAAGACCGTCAGGCTTTCGCCGGGAAGAAATAGTCAACAACAATAATAATAACAAGCATCAGCCACTTCAAAATGAGGTGGCTGATGTTGTCTTTTGCCGACCTATGGCGGCAAAGTAATTTTGCCGAAAATAAATTTCGGCGAATGTGGGCTTCGCCTCGGCAAAACCAAACGAGTTTGGATCTGCTCTCGGCTTGCACCACAATTGCGTCACTAATCCGCGCCAAAGGCGCATTAAGACTATGGCAGCAACATTAAATACCCGGCTGGATGCTCTAATGTTTTCATCGCAGGTGCCCGACATCTCGATTTCGGTCACCGATGACAACGAGGCGGAGATCATGCTCGATGTTCCCGACATGACCATCTTCTCCGCTGTGCACTTCCCCTATGGGCATAACATCACCATACACGACCTGCGCTCGGTAATCGAGTATTACCTGCGCGACCGCGACATCTCGCTCGATGAGTTTGCGCTGCGCGTTAAGCATAACGGCGCGACGCAAACCCTGGCCACCTTCCAGGCAGTGTATCTGGAGCAGCACTTCACAGGTGACATCAGCGAGTTTTTGCGGAATAATTTTTTTATAAAGAAATTGCTACCATTTGCAACTATAATAAATTCTCTTCGTTGCATAAAATCTCAAAGAGACTTGCAAGGTATGAGGTTTTAACCGCTTTTGCTGTTAATCATCAATGCCCATGAATTGCCCGTTGGCATTGAACTTCAGTTCCAGACCGTTAGACAGTTCAATATCATAGCCATAGCGATTATTGTCGATTTTGGTGATGGGCAGTGACTGATAATTAGCCTTCACATAACTTGCAATTGCAGACGGTACAAGAGCTGCCGGAACAGCTTTCGTATGGCAGTCGACCTTTTCCCACTGGTTGCGGGCATCGAAATCAACTTCAGTGCCGTCGTTGAGATAAACGTCATATTCGAGGCCTCCGTATTCATTGTCGGTTTCAACGCCTGCCACAGTAGCGCCAGGAAAATACTGTTTCAAGAAAGTGGTTATGGGTTCTGGCAGGGCTGCAGTCTGTGCTGGAGCTTGCTGGGGAACTTGCTGTGAAGCCATAGTGGTGTCGGCAGCAGGTTGCGGCGCCATTTGCTCCTGGGCATTAGGTGCGGCGGCAACGGGTTGTTGCTGTGCATCACCACCACCATTACACGATGCAAACACTGCTACACACAAAGCTAAAACTAAAAGTTTCAAAGATTTCATAGTTCGTTGATTTTAATAAGAATGCAAGCGATTTGTTCGCTTGCATTCTGTAATGGTTATTAAAGATGATGATTAATCGTCAATGTCAACCACTTGGAAAGAACGGTTGTATTCTATGTCAAGCCCGTTGTTGAGCTTAATTTCATAGCCCCGACGATTACGGTCAAGGTCAATGATTATCGTGCCTGGGAATGTTGCACGGACGTGTGTCTTAATCTGCTCGGGAATCAGAGCCGACGGAACTTGTGAAGTCCTGCAGTCAAATTCCTTCCAATTACCTTGTTTGTCAAATTCCACTTTTTCTCCACTATCATATACAACAGTGTAGTCGTCCCAGTCCATTGTTATAACCAGAGGCACCTTATCGGCAAAATACTGTTTGAGAAGAGTCTGTGCTGTTGCAGGTAACTGATTGAATGTAATAACCTGGTCGTGATCAGCTTTTGCACTGAAACCGAGTGTCAGCACAGCAACTAAAAGAACTAAAACTTTCTTCATTTTTTTATCGTTTTTAATGGTTATTGAAATATTGTTTTCTTTTATTTAGTCGTCCATCGACATAAGCGCTCCTTGTTTATTAAACTTGAGTTCCATATCGTTGGCAAGTTCCACATCATAGCCGCCGAATTCCTTGTCGACTTTAGTAATCACCACTCCTGGGAAGTTAGTTTTGCAGTATGTGGCAATAGGCGCAGGCACCAGCGCAGCCGGCACCGCAGTCATGTGACAGTCAATCTTGTCCCATTCGTTGTCGGTGTCAAAGATGATTTCTGTGCCATCGGCAAGTACCACATCGTATTTATACCAGAACCATTCCAAATCTCTCTCGGCATACGATATGGTTTGATTGGGAAAGTTCTGCTTGACAAATGCCTGAATTACAGCTGGAACTTGTGCCGGCACTACGGGCCGGTCAGAGCATGATGACAGGATTATTGCAACAAGTGCTAAGACAGATAAAACGAGATGTTTCATGACTTTCATTTTAATAGTTTGGTTATTTTCGGCTAAAATTACGACAATCCAAGGACACCTGCAAAAGTATCTATTCAGCGATTATTGCAAGGTGTGATTAAATTGCCGTTGGTTGAGTCGT
>CALAVE010000008.1 GCA_937892215.1 uncultured Porphyromonadaceae bacterium | reverse complement strand
CTAATGGAGAAATTCTTTGAGACGGAACAGCTCACGGAAGACGAGATGCGCGAAGGCATCCGCAAGGGAATGGTGACGCGCAGCATCTATCCCGTCTTCTGCGTCTGCGCTACGAAAAACATGGGCGTAGGACGCCTGATGGAATTCCTTGGCAACGTAGTACCTTTCGTCGATGAGATGCCCGCCGTACACAACACGCGCGGTGAGGAAGTCAAGCCTGACCCAGACAGCCCCGCGAGCATTTACTTCTTCAAGACAGGCATTGAGCCGCACATCGGCGAAGTATCTTATTTCAAGGTGATGTCAGGAACACTCCGTGCAGGTGCCGACCTCAACAATATGAACCGCAGCTCCAAGGAGCGCCTGGCTCAGATTAACGCCGTTTGCGGCCAAATCAAGACTCCGGTCGATACTCTCGAAGCAGGTGACATAGGCGCCGCCGTTAAGCTCAAAGACGTGCGCACGGGCAACACTCTGAACGACAAGGATGCCGACTACGTATTCGACTTCATCAAGTTCCCCGCTCCCAAGTATCGCCGCGCCATCAAGGCCCTCAACGAAAGCGACACCGAGAAACTCAGCGCAGTCCTCACTCGCCTGCACGAAGAAGACCCCACATGGCTCGTTGAACAGTCTAAGGAACTTAAGCAGACCATAGTTTCAGGTCAGGGCGAGTTCCACCTGCGCACTCTCAAGTGGAGAGTAGAGAACCAGGATAAGATTCAGATTGAATATCAGGAACCCAAGATTCCGTATCGCGAGACCATCACCAAGGCCGCACGCGCCGACTACCGCCACAAGAAACAGTCTGGTGGTTCAGGTCAGTTCGGTGAGGTACACCTCATCATCGAGCCTTACAAGGACGGAATGCCCGAGCCCGACACTTATCGCTTTGGCAACCAGGAGTTCAAGATGAACGTTAAGGACAAGCAAGAACTTCCTCTCGAATGGGGCGGCAAGGTTGTGATTTACAACTGTATCGTTGGTGGCGCCATCGACGCACGCTTCATCCCCGCAATCGTTAAGGGTATCATGGACCGCATGGAGCAGGGACCGCTCACCGGTTCTTACGCTCGCGACGTTCGCGTCTGCATCTACGACGGTAAGATGCACCCGGTGGACAGCAACGAAATCTCATTCCGCCTGGCAGCTCGTAACGCCTTCAGCGAGGCATTCCGCAACGCTAATCCTAAGGTGCTCGAGCCCATCTACGACGTAGAAGTTCTCATGCCGGCAGAGTCGATGGGTGACGTGATGAGCGACCTCCAGGGACGCCGCGCCATGATTATGGGTATGAACGAGGCCAACGGTCTGCAGAAGATCGACGCCAAGGTGCCTCTGAAGGAAATGTCCAGCTACTCCACCGCACTGAGTTCACTCACCGGTGGCCGCGCTTCCTTCACCATGAACTTCGCTTCCTACGAACTTGTTCCAGCCGACGTTCAGGACAAGCTCCTCAAGGAATACGAAGAGTCAAAGAAAGACGAGGATTAATATTCCCCATAAGAATAAACATCTTAAAAGGTGCGCCCAGTGTATGGACGCACCTTTAAGTTGTCATGCTGGCTGAGATGCCCGGTCATCTCAGCCAGCATGGGTGCTATGTCTTCTGCACGCTTTTTCACCTTACAAAGGTACAAAATCCTCACGCACCCTGCAAGTTTTTTAACACTTATTTTATTGATTGCCAGATTGTTGTACCCTGAGAATCGCTTAAATGACACTCGCTCGCACTTCACTACGGAACATTCAATTCTCAGAGAGTTGAACGGAAGAAAAAAGAGACACGACTCAACCAACGGCAATTTAATCACACCTTGCAATAATCGCTGAACAGTTACGTCCTCAAAATCGCACGTTAAAAAAACTTAAAACCGCATTTTTGGCTGAATTATAAACTGAAATTACCACAAATCCTCGCAAAATACCCCTTCCACTATAGAAAACAAAAACCCACATTTCTGCAGGTTCTTAGTTTCGGTTTCACCAAACTTTTTTATTTCTAACAACCGCATATAACCATCTGCTTTTCAGCTCGCTACACACATCGCGTTGTTGAAACCAATGCAAAGATACAATTTTGAAAGCAATTCACAACAAGAGCATGGATATTTAATCACGTTAGCGTGTTGTTGAAACCAATGCAAAGATACAATTTTGAAAGCAATTCACAACGTTCGGACGACGTTTTCTGGCGGTTTATGTGTTGTTGAAACCAATGCAAAGATACAATTTTGAAAGCAATTCACAACCGCAAAAAATTAATATTTTCTTTTCGTTTGGTTGTTGAAACCAATGCAAAGATACAATTTTGAAAGCAATTCACAACTGGCAAGTAAATTTGAAATTGAAATAAAAGGTTGTTGAAACCAATGCAAAGATACAATTTTGAAAGCAATTCACAACTGCCGGGTGATGTGAGCGAGACAAGTGACAAGTTGTTGAAACCAATGCAAAGATACAATTTTGAAAGCAATTCACAACCCTGCGTGAGGATGCCGTTGAACAGGTGGTGTTGTTGAAACCAATGCAAAGATACAATTTTGAAAGCAATTCACAACAGTCGCGCTATTGTTGTAAAAGCGTTGAAGGTTGTTGAAACCAATGCAAAGATACAATTTTGAAAGCAATTCACAACGAATTGCCCAATGATGATTTGGTTCAACGAGTTGTTGAAACCAATGCAAAGATACAATTTTGAAAGCAATTCACAACAGGATATCTTAAGCAATGGTTCATTCAAAGGTTGTTGAAACCAATGCAAAGATACAATTTTGAAAGCAATTCACAACCACCAAATTGTCGGCCCTTAAAAAGGCTTAATCTTGATTGAGGCTTTTTAAGGGCCGACGGGTGAAGTGGAAATCTGCTATTATTGGCTGAGTTAAAGTCCCAATGGCTCGCGTCAGAATAGTTCCAACTGTTGCGGCCCAAGGCGCTTAACCTCTTCACGCTGCCCATGAAACAATTCCATTGCACCGAATTGCTTGTCAGTTACACATAATATTCCCACGTCACCACTCTCCGGCAGAATCGATTTCACTCGCCTTATGTGCGCGTCGGCGTTCTCTTTGCTCGGACAGTGGCGTAGATATATCGAAAACTGAAACATTGTGAAACCGTCCTCCATTATCTGCTTACGGAATTTGGCCGCGTTCTTGCGCTCTTTCTTTGTCTCGGTAGGCAAGTCAAAAAACACCATCACCCACATAACTCGGTATGCACTGAATCGCTCACTACTCATTTCTTTTCACTTCACATTTCCGGATATATAATCCGTCTCAGTTCGCCTGAGTAACATTTATAGAGCGAAGTCGTTGTTGTGTCCACAGCCGCCATCAGCGGGCTCATTTTCCCGCCTATCTTCACGTCCCTTATCGGTATGGAAAGCAGTTCTCGCTTCAGTTCGGTTGTCAGTTCGTCGGTATTCCACCTGCGAGCGGCAAGTATCTCCTTTACAGTCGCATCCACCACCGGCCTGTAAGGCTCCATAATATCGTCGGCAAGGCAGTAGGCGTTATATTTGTTCCTGTGGTGAATCCCCAGCGTAGGTAGCAATCCTGTGCCCACCAAGCTGCGAGCCACCACGGCACGGACTATAGCATAACCGTAATTGAGCAGGTTGTTAGGTGGCGCTCCCTCTCGTCCTCTTACAAAATCTTTAATCTCAGGGAACAAGTTCCTCCAGTAATATGCGGCCGCCCTACCCTCCAGGTTATCGGCATCGTCACTCTTCACCTCACTGGCCCATACCCTCATGTTTCCGGTCTCGCAATCGGGCACATATTTGCTTAGGACTCGTTCCTGATTGGCAATCTTCGCGGCCACGGTCTGCTGCCACAGTTGTTTGCGTAGCGGCTTGCTGCACTCTATCTGTGCCTTGAATCTCTCGCTTTGCACCGAGTGCCCGTCAAGCGGAAGAAACAGCCCGGCCGGCATACGTGCCGAGTCGCACGTTATCACAGCGCAGTTGTTTTCCATAAGCCGCTCCAGCAGTCCCTGTGTTATGGTAATCTGCTTGTTGTCCAGTATCACCACTCCAAGGTCCTCTATCGGGAAAGTACACTCAGCCGACTTTTTGAAGTCCTCGGGTAGCGTGTCGTTCTTAACCACTTCGGGCAGACGTAAAACCATCTGCCCGTTGCGCATACTCAAATATGCTGGATTCCCAAAATATAACGTTCGCTTCATTATCTCCGTCCTCTATTTGTATTCACCCACAGCCACTATCTGGCCCACATGATTCACACGAACCTTAACAATGCCTTTGAGTCTATTTGTTGATAGCCTCTTGAATGTCAGTCCCATCAATTCTTTTTTAACATCTACAGTTGTTTCGAGATGATGCCTAAAATAATAATCTCCTGTTGACAACTTCTGCACCCTATACAAATGCTTGCTAATTTCAGCATAGTTATCCGGGTTCATGAGGTCGATTTCGTTTGGGTCAAATCCTGTCGCCTCGTCCGGGAATACAAAATACTCATTCTGCTTCATTGTGAACAGGAATTTCCAGCCAAGTGCGCTATTATAGTTTCTATCTACTATTGGCAATCCCTGAGCGGCAGCCGCCGTAGCCTCTATTAGTGGAACAACGTGCTCCTGTAAGTTCCCATCCTTGTCTTCAAAGATTGCTATGTGGTGGTTATTGCTTGTGCTCACGTAGTCTGTCGGCACTGGCTTTCCTTCGGAATCACTAATCACAGCACCGTCTTTGTCGTGAGAGGTGTGCAATGGAGTTGCAACGTTTACACCGGTAATGGTTACCCTCTTTATCGCTATACCTTTTTCCTTGTTTAGCCATATTGGATTCTCATCAAGATTCACGAATGCGTTTTTCTCTCCATATTCGTCCACTCGCTTTTTCAGAATTTCGCGCACACGTGGATCCACCACTTTATCCACTTTCAAGCCAGGTGCTACGTCTTTCCTGATTGTGAAATAAGACTCTAACCACACTGTCTTCACCTTCACCGGCACAGCTTTGGTCTTGGCCGCATCTGTCCAAATCGGGTTCTTCTCCGGGGAGTTCTTGCCCGTGAATGCCTTCTTTGCATCGCCACCATATTCATTCAGGCGTGAAAGCAATGCTTCTCTGTAGTCCTTGCGAGCCACAGTCATAATCTTCTCTTCGGTGAACGATGCGCCCACTTTTTCTTCCTTAGTTACATAACGCTGACGCTTGCCGTAAACGGTTTCGTTATGCAACTGCCCTCGTGGCGTGAGCGTGTTTTGCGCTGTTTTAGCACCTTTGCACTTGTTCTTGCGTGGTGTCACCACTTTGTTCTTCGCTTTTATCGAAACGAGCACATTCTCCAGATGCCGTTTTGCCTCTGCACGGAATTCACTTGCTTCCATCGGCGGCAGGAATTTTCCCTTCTTAGCAAGTTCTTTCTTCATCAGAGCCCACGCATTATCGCTGCGCTCATCATCATTGCTCGCATTCAGGTTGTTGAGCAAGTTTATGTGGTTTCGCCGTGTAAATGCTATTGTCAGCGCATCCATCGCATGGTGGCGGTGGTCGTTTCGCTTGGTCCAGTCCTTAATATGCCGCACTTCATGGCCATCCTCTTTCCTTATGGTCTCGGTCAGCCCCAGTTTGTCATATTTGTCCCAGTTAAGCTCTTTCATAACGTCCACCAGTTGCCAGTCCTCGCGAAGTCTCGACGTGATGCTTCCAATCGTGGGAACTACCACGCGCGTCACTCCCTCTAATATCTCTTTTGCTTTTTTGGCAATATATTGCGAGTCTGTCAGGTCGCGGTTCAGGAATCCATCCTCTAACTTATCCCCGGTCGTTGTTAGGTTCTTGTATTTCTTTTGTGTCTCACGTTTGTTGAGGAATGATATTCGCTTCATGTATTCCTCCTTGCCGGCTTCGCCATACTTCATTTCCACATAGTCTAAAGCCGTCATATCCCCCTTTTCCATGTTGGCCTCACGTGTTTCCAGTGTCTTGTTCGACAGCGAGTCGTCAAAGCGTCTTGCCTGCGGAATTATGTGCTCTATGTCAAATTTCCTGGAGAATAGCTCTTCCTTGGGAATATATGTGTTTGTGTACAGCGTCTTGTGGCCGAGTGGCTCCAGTTCTTGCCACAGTTGGTAACGTATAATGTCATTGCGTCCCACAGTGGCAAGTCCAAACTGGGTTTTCAGTATTTGCCGAATCTCGTCCAGTTCTTTTGTGCGTCGGTTAAGATAGTCGGTGGTGTCTTGGCGTTTGGCTGCGTTTTCCTTCAACTCTCTCGCCATTTCTATGTGTATCTCATCAAACCGCCCAAACTCCTCCATGCAGCCGTTAACCACATGTATCATCTGGTTCAGGATTTTTTCCACCACTGGATTTCGCAGTGTGTTCTTGGGCAATATCTCCAGCCTGTCGGCCAGTTGCTTGTTCGCAATCTCCTCCGCTGTGAGCGATTGTGCCGAATGGCGGTATCCGGCGCGTTCACAGGCCTCACTGTACACATACCCTTCTCTCAGGTGTGGCATTATCTTCATCAGAGCCTTCGTGCTCAGCGAGCCGTAGTCTTGCACAAAGTTCACGTTAGCCAATATCTGCGCATATTCTTTCTCTAAACCGGTTAGCTCCATCAGGTGCTCCACAAGTTTCCCGTTGCCGGTTGGTGTCTTGTCATCCTCGTAGGAGTATAGCAGATGCCACAGCTTGAACATCGCGTTCCTTTGCATCTCATCGGCGTTGGCTCCTTCGGAAAAATCCAGGAAGTCGGTCTTGGCTCCAAGCGATTTATCAAATACCAGCCGTACCATCTCCACCCTATCCGTAGCCGTCATTTTGTCGAATTTATCCACGTCGTGACCGCTTACTTCCATAATCTTCTTGTAGGCTCCGAACAGTGCCACTTGCGTGGTATTACCCTGTATCTTCTTTAGATTTGACGTATATTGCTTTTCGTTGAGCCCTAATAGTTTCAGAATCTCCTTGTCCGACAACTCTTTTGAGTACTCCAGGTTTTGCAATAGCAGTGCGCGCTGCTGCTCGGTGATTTCCACCTTCTCGTTACGCCCTCTCCCCCTTGGCGTTATTTCCAGCGCGTTTAATGTCTGTAGTATCTTGCTTTGCTGGAACAGCGGAGAACTCTTAGGACACACTCGTGGACCTACTACCACTTTTTTCACTTTGCCGGCAACCTTAACTTCTATTTCCTTGCTTTCAAACTCGCAGTGTGATATAAGCCCCTTCTGTGACTTGAGTTTGCGCTGGTAGAATATCACCACATCTCTTATTTCTTGCTTCAACTCTGGGGTTAGTTCAGGATGGAACTCTGCCTGCTTTTCCCAGATTACGTTGAACTCGTTCAAGTAGTCTGTGCGGTAGAATACCTTCCCTTTAATCCTGTAGTGTGGCTCCTTGTCCAGTTGGCTCATCAGGTACTCTCCCACCGTCATTTTCTTGAAATAAAGTTCCTTGCTGTGGTCACTAATTTTGCCCAGATATCCACTTGCTCCATAGATGTCCTTGTTTATTTCGGCAAGTGCTGTAATCAGTTGCTCTGGTTCCACTTTTTCGTATATCGCTTTCGAGCGAATACGGTAGAATTCTTTTGCACGTATCTTCCTGTCTTTCACTTCATATTCCTCTGCGCCGAGTCGCTGCTTCAGCATATTCACGGTTTCTCTCCGCCCCTTTCCTATAAGGCTTTCATGCACATCTTCTGTCAATGACTCCGGATAGAACTGACTCTGGAACTCCCAAATTACGTCAAATTCCGCTTGCAGGTCCGAACCATAGAACTGAGGAACGAACATTTTCCCGTTGTCCAGCAGTTGGCTTGCATATTCTCCCGGGGTCAGGTGCTCGTCGTAGAGTTTGCGTGCCACTTCCATCCCGTCTATCAATTCTCCTTCTTCCTCGTTCTGTGCCTTGCGGTTGCTCTTGTAGCCACGCTTCTTGTTTATCATAAGTAGCACTCGTGAGAAGTCTGCCAGGTTTATTTCCTCTTTGGCTGCCTTCGCCCTCAGTCTCAAGGTCGAGAATGTACTGGCGGGGCCATCTTCGCTCAGCAGTGTCTCGTCGGTGATGAATCCGTGCTCCTTAAGCAGAGATATCAGGTAGTTACGGCGTTGCTGATAGCGCTTCAGGTTGCGTCGCATACCTCGCTTCATCGTTCGCTCAGAAGTTGACGGCTTTCCCTTCTCAAAGTTTGTGCGTTCATCCGTTGAGAGTGGATTCACCCTCACGCCCAGTCGAACGATGCTCGATTTCTCATTCTCGTTCTCACTCTGGTTTACTACGGCCCAACCAATGCTGGTGGTACCCAAATCAAGTCCTAATATTCGTTTCATGATAATAATTTTTTTACAAATTTACGATTAATATTTGCTGGATAAAAATTTTTGCTCTAAATTTGCCGTACAATTTTGAAGCAATTCACAATAAGGAAGAATTTCCGTTGTGAAAACATCAGGAGCGGGACTCAGGTCTCGTTCTTTTTTTTGCCCTCGTTATCTTTCCTGTAATATTCATATCGCCTCTTTTCTTTTGCACACTTTTGCCGGTGCAAAGGTACTATGCCACATGTGCCACATTCGTTCCCATGCCACACAATTTATGTTAAAAGGGCGAAAATATTTCTTCACCAACCTATTCACCCCCCTTCATTGCCACATGGACCCGGATGCAGCAAGGGCCCGCGCAGCATTGCACGAGCCCTCATTCGGTATAGTTCTCACCACTCAGGGTAGCGACTGTATCACTGCCACTCAGGGCGTTTAATAGTTTCTTGCGAAAATCACGCGGCGCTTGCTGGGCTTGCCGGTCAGGATGCACTTGCCTTCCTCCTCCTCGCCGTCCAGCGGGATGCAGCGGATTGTAGCCTTGGTCTCATCCTTGATTTTTAGTTCGGTCTCGGTAGTACCGTCCCAGTGTGCCAGCACAAAACCTCCCTTTTCCACGCGCTCCTTAAACTCGTCCCAAGTGTCAACCTTGAACGTCATGGACTCTCGGTGGTTCAGCGCCTTGTCGTAGATGTTCTGCTGTATCTCGTTGAGCAACGCCACCACGTGCTCCTCAATTCCGGCAAGCGAAGCGTTGCTCTTCTCCAGCGTGTCGCGGCGCATCACCTCCACGGTGCCGTTCTCAATGTCGCGCGCACCCAGTACCAGTCGCACCGGAACGCCCTTCAGCTCATAGTCGGCAAACTTGAAGCCCGGACGCTTGTTGTCAGCGTTGTCGTATTTCACCGACACGCCCATGTCCTTCAGTTTCGCCACTATCGGCTCCACCACGGCATCCACTTCTTTCAGCTGGTCCAGGTTCTTATAAACCGGAACTATTACTACCTGAATCGGTGCCAACTTAGGCGGCAGCACCAATCCGTTGTCGTCGCTGTGAGTCATAATCAGCGCGCCCATAAGTCGGGTGGATACGCCCCACGACGTCGCCCACACGTAGTCCAGCTGGTTCTCCTTGTTGATAAACTTCACGTCGAACGCCTTGGCGAAGTTCTGCCCCAAGAAGTGCGACGTGCCGCTCTGCAACGCCTTGCCGTCCTGCATCATCGCCTCTATCGTGTAGGTCTCCACTGCTCCGGCAAAACGCTCGTTGGCCGTCTTCACTCCCTTCACCACAGGCAGTGCCATGAACTTCTCGGCAAAGTCTGAGTACACGTTCAGCATCTCCACCGCCTTTGCCTGAGCCTCCTC
The DNA here is from genome assembly GCA_937892215.1 of uncultured Porphyromonadaceae bacterium. Classification (GTDB taxonomy): domain Bacteria; phylum Bacteroidota; class Bacteroidia; order Bacteroidales; family Muribaculaceae; genus Sodaliphilus. The sequence goes on along the minus strand of CALAVE010000008.1, from coordinate 19,629 downwards.
GCTCGTGGCGTGAGCCGTGTGGCCTTCCTGCCACAGGAACTCGGCCGTGCGCAGGAACAGGCGTGTGCGCATCTCCCAGCGCATCACGTTGGCCCACTGGTTCACCAGCAGAGGCAGGTCGCGGTAGGAGTTAATCCAGTTGCGGTAAGTGTTCCATATAATCGTTTCCGACGTGGGGCGGATAATCAGTTCCTCCTCCAGACGTGCGTCCGGATCCACCACCACACCCTTGCCGTTAGGGTCGTTCATCAGTCGGTGATGCGTCACCACGGCACACTCCTTGGCAAACCCCTCCACGTGTTCCGCTTCCTTGCTCAGGAACGACTTGGGAATAAGCAGCGGGAAATAGGCGTTCTGCACGCCGGTCGCCTTGAACATGTCGTCAAGCTGGCGCTGCATCTTCTCCCATATCGCGTAACCGTAAGGCTTAATCACCATGCAGCCGCGCACTGCGCTCTGCTCGGCAAGGTCGGCCTTTATCACCAAGTCATTGTACCACTGTGAATAATCCACAGCTCGCTTTGTCAAGTCTTTCAATTCTTTTGCCATATCGTCTATATCGTCTTTTTTTTTGATTATTTATTTCGTTATTTTCCGGTCATCACGTTAATGTTAACCTCGCCTTTCTTCGCCTGGTTCACCATCACCTCTCCAGGCACCAGATACACTTCCAATCGCCGGTTGTGCTTGCGGCTCTCCATCGAGTTATTGTCCTCCACGGGGTCTGTTGCCCCCAGAGCGTATGGTACCACAAATTCCACGCTTGTCACGCGCTCCATCCAGTCGAACACCGAGTTCACGCGGCTTCGGGTCAGCTCCAGCGTGTATGCGCTCGACCCCGTATTGTCGCTGTGCATCACCAGCAGCATCTTGTAAAAGCCCGGATTGCTCAGATACTTATTCAGCGGCGAGAGCGACTTCTTGCCCAGTTCTGTCAGTTCGGTGCCGTTTGGCTCGAACAAGGTGCCGGCCTGAAGCGTAACCACTATCACCTCGTCGTCGCGCATCAGCTCCACCTCGTAGCCCTGCTTCTTCAGTTCCACCGCCACTTTGTACTGATACTTTTGCACTCGCCGCGAGTGTTTCTCATCGCGTATCTGGGGCTCCTCTATGTTCTGCTCAAGCGACAACTCATAGATGTCCACCTTGTTCTTCTTGGCCTCAAGGCCCGCGGGACAAAGCAGCACTGTCGCTATCGCAGCCACAAGTATTTTACGTATCGTCTTCATTGAACTATACTTTTCGTCCTCTGTTTCAAAATCTTTCTCTTGCGGAACTATGCACGTCCGTCAGCTGCGGCTCAGTCCTCCATCAGCCACTCCTCGTAGCCGAGTTCCGCTTCCACTATAGCCGGCACGTCATCGGGCTTCACCTCGCACTCACCGTCCTTTTTCAGTTGGGCCTTCACGTAAGCCACCATGTCGTCAATCTCATAGTCGCCGTCGTCGCCCATCTTCTCGTCATATTCAAGCATGATGTCCATCACCAGCAGAATATCGTCGTCGCTGTAACCTGCGGCCTGAGGCACCTCACGCCTCACCCACTCTATCGCGTCGTTCTCGTCAAATATCTTCTCAGCCATAGTCTTTATCTTGCTAATGTTCTGTCAGTTTTCTAAAACCAAGTCGCTAATTTAGCCTTTTAATCTGTTTCAGCGGCAAAATGCGCTGTTATTTTTCATATTATTAACACCTCACAGGTCAAGAAGTCCGGCCGGCAAATCCACCACAAGCCGTTTCCGCTCAGCGTCAATATCAGTCACAAATTCATCCACAGCGGGAATCAGCACTTCTTCTCCAGCGGCGGTCCGCACTCTGAAAAGCACATTCTCAGTGCTGTCATCCACATCTGTCACTGTGCCTATCTCCTCTCCGCCGGCATGCGCCACCTCATAGCCCACGAAATAGTCTATCGGGAACTCATCTGCACCCAGTTCGTCCATCAATGCATCGTACTCTTGCTTGCGCACGTACAGCCGCTTATTGGTCAGCGTCGCGGCATCGGTGTCGCTGTTCATCCCGTCAATCTGCATCAAGATTGCGTTCCGGCCCTTAGTGCGATAAGAACTCACGAAGAACGGCACGAAAATCCCGTCCAATTCCACTATCACGCAACTGAACCGCTCCATCACCTCCAGGTCGCAATCCACCGTGGCCGCTGTCTCGCCGTTCACCCCGTGAGGCTTGTTGAAAATGCCTATTTCTATCAGGTCTTCCCGTCGTATCATAATCTTCGGTACCTAATCGCTATATGCTGACCGCTACTTCTTTTTTTTCTTCTTCGACGTAGTGTTGGCTGTCGGAGCCACCTTAAACTCATGCAGTGCGTGTGTCTGCGGGTCCAGGTTGATTCTGCCCCGCGAATAGAACGCCAAGTCCTTGAAAATCTTCGCGTCATCCACATCCTCGTTACTGATTTGGTATATCAGTTTCTTCATGTGGTTGGCTATCAGCATCGCCAGTGCGTCACGCTCCTCGCCAGGCTCATACTCAGCGGCACGTGCTATCATCCGTTCTATTATCTTACCATAGTGGCGCAGCTTTATCGAGTCCAACTTGTACTCCAGCCTTTCGGGCTTGGAATCCAGATTTTCTTCCTTCACCACATCGTAGGGATAATCTATGTCGAGCTTAAATTCGCTCATAATGGCCAGATGGTCCCATAACTTATGCTTATAGTCCGGCTCATCGCGCAACTCAGGGAACAGATTCCCCATAATCTGCACTATCGAATAGGCACAGCGTGTGCGCTCTTCGCGGTCTTCTATCGTACAGCAGTGGTCCACCATCTGCTGCACGTTGCGCCCGTACTCGGGCATCGCCAGTTTCTTTAACTGAGTGTTATAGTTCAGCATTTCTGTCGTCTTTTCGTTTTTTCTTCTGCAAAAATACACAAAATTGATAACATTTCCAGCCATATATACAAAAAACTCCCCGGCAATCACCGATTACTCCTCTGTAATCACAGTAGTTTCTTCGGCTTTGTGGCTACGAAGTCTTTCAGATACACCGGTGTGGAATACGCCACGTCCACAAACGCCTTCTCGCGCCAGGCCTTTTCGGCCAGCGCCACCATATCTAATGCCACCGGCTTCACTCCGCCAATCCACATCGCGTTATCGCTGTGAATCACCGCCTTGGCTTTCTCTGAGCCGTTGCCGCAGAGCACCACCTTGCGCTGTGCCAGTGCCTCGCTCAGCGAATTTTCGTCCAGTACCATCGCGCACGGCTCCATCACCGCTTTCAGCCCGGGTGTGTAAAGCCCGGTATAGACTTCCATCCGCCGTGCGTCAATCATCGGTGCGTAAAGCACCTCATCGTCAATGAAATGATTGAACATCGCGCTCACCACCAGCAGCTCCAGCGTGTTGATGCCTATCAGCGGCACTTCCAGCCCGAACGCCAGACCCTTAGCCTGCGACAGGCCAATTCTCAGACCGGTGTACGACCCCGGGCCCATGCTTACCGCCACCGCGTCAAGCCGCAGTTCTCGGCTGTGCGCATATTCCATAGCATCACGCACCATCGGTGCAAGCGCCGTGGAGTGGCTGTTGCCATCGTAATTCTCGTAATGCTCCAGTATCTCACCGTCGCGCGACAGTGCCACAGAGCACACATCAGTCGATGTCTCTATATTCAGAATTGTTGCCATTCAATCGTCTTTTTCAAAACCGCTGCAAAGTTAGCAATTTACTCTCGTTTTTCACCCCTAATTCTCCGTATTTCTCACCCACTTCATCCACAAAACATTCGTATGGGCGCGTTTATATGGCAAATACATTTTGGTACTCAATATTTATCTTGATTCGGAATTTGTTGTGGGTGCAGAGATTTTTTTGTAATTTTGTAAATTATATTGAAAGGACTTTTATGATAGACAGGGCTACAATAAATCAGATTCTCGACGCTGCCGACGTGGTGGACGTCGTTTCCGACTTCGTCACGCTCAGACGGCGCGGAAGCAACTACACCGGTCTGTGCCCGTTCCATAACGAAAAGACTCCATCCTTCTCCGTGTCGCGGGCCAAGGGCATATACAAGTGCTTTGGTTGCGGCAAAGCCGGCAGCGCGGTGAACTTCGTCATGGAGCATGAGCACATGACTTATGCCGAAGCTCTGAAATATTTGGCCAAGAAATATCACATCGAGGTCCATGAGCGGGAGCTTAGTGATGAGGAAAAAGAGCAACAAACTGAGCGTGAGAGCATGCTCATCGTGAATGAGTTCGCCAATAGCTTCTTTGAGGACACGCTTCACAATACCGACGACGGTCGCAACATAGGGCTCGCCTATTTCTACGAGCGAAGCCTTTCCGATGAGACTATCAAGACGTTCCACCTGGGATATTCGCCCGACGACCGCACCGCCCTCTACAACGCCGCCACTGCTAAGGGTTATAACCGTAAGTTCCTGTTCAGCACAGGAGTGTGTACCGACGACAATCATGGCGGTGGGTTCGATCGCTTCCGCGGGCGTGTCATGTTCCCGTTCATCAACATCGCCGGCAAGGTGATTGGCTTCGGTGGTCGTACGCTCAAGCAAGACCATGCCAAGTACCTTAATTCACCGGAGTCGATTCTTTACGTCAAGAACCGAGAACTCTACGGCATTTTTCAGGCCAAACGAGAAATCAGCCGCCAGGACAAGTGCTATCTGGTTGAAGGCTACTTCGACGTGATTTCCATGTATCAGTCAGGTATTCAGAATGTAGTGGCTTCGTCCGGAACGTCGCTAACCGACGGTCAAGTGAGAATGATTCACCGCTTCACCGAGAACGTTACCGTTCTCTACGACGGCGACTCTGCCGGCATTCATGCCTCTCTACGTGGAATTGATATGCTTCTGGCCGAGGGTCTGAACGTCAAGGTTGCCCTCCTCCCCGATGGCGAGGACCCCGACAGTTTTGCGCGTTCTCACAGCGCTTCGGAATTGCAGCAATTTATTACTGACAACGAGACCGACTTCATCTCGTTCAAAGTGAATATCCTGCTGAAAGATGCGCAAAACGACCCCATAAAGAAAGCTCAAGTTGTTACCGATGTGGTAAAGTCCATTTCCGTGATTCCCTCGCAGATAACCCGCGCCATCTATGCCAAGGAATGCAGTCGCATGCTCGACGTGCACGAATCTGTTCTTATAAGCGAGATTGGCAAGGCTCGCGACAGGCAGAAAGCGGAAGATTTCAAGAAGAGACAGCGAGCCAAGGAAGATGCAAGCCGTTCATCTCAGAACTTAACGCCTGCTCCCGACAACGATGCTCCGGTGCCTGAGGTTGACGATACTCAAGCTCCGCCGCTTGGCACACAACCGGTGATTCAGCATGGCGAGCAGCAGCACGATTCCTTCATTGGCACCGTTAAGTCTGTTCACGAGCGTCTGCTCTATCCACAGGAGGAGAGCCTTATCCGATATGTTGCCAAGTATGCCATGTGCTACTTCTGCGACACTCAGTATGCCGATGGTGTTGAGCGCCCGACAAGCGTGGTGGAATACGTCAATAACGAACTTCTGGGCGACAACATTGAATTCACCCATCCCATATACAAGGAAATCTTCAGGTATGCACTTAGTTGCGTCCCCGATTATTACAACTCGCTCAGCGAACTGGAGGAAAAACTGGATGCCGAAGGCCGGCAGCGCCTCGCCGCCGGAATTGATGGCCTCAGAAACCGGAGCCTCAGCTTCAGTGAGATTGAAAAGGAAGAGACTAACCTGCGCGAATCCATTGAGAAAGATAAGCAAGACGCTATCGCATCATTCTCCATAAATTTCTTTGAACGACGTGTATGCTCAGTCGAAAACGATGAAATTCGCCGCACTGCCATTAATCTGGTTAGCGAAAAGTATCAGTTAAGCCAGATTCACACCATGTATGCCCACGTCCCCACCGATTTTGAACGTCTGTTCGTCCTTGTGCCAGAGGCTATCAACAACTGGAAGAACGCCATTGTCCAGTGCCACATCAAGGATATTCAGGAGGAACTCAGAACTTCTGGCCAAACTAATGCGCAAGAACTGCTGGAGCGACTCAACGACCTCTACCAGCGCCGCCGTGAACTGGCTAAGCTCATCGGTGACCGGGTGGTGAATCCCATATAAGTACCACTTTTTGGCTCTATATCCGAATTTATCACTAATTTTGCAATCGAAAACAATATTTCTTACTAATATGAAACGTATAGTCCGACTGACAATATTCTCTCTGATTCTCACACTTTCGCCCTTATGTGCGAAGGCTCAGCTCAATCTGCCGGTAAAGGAAGTTAACGGTAACAGGTACTACTTCTATCAGGTCAAGAAGAAGGAAACTTTGCATGGCGTGGCCAAGCAACTGGGAATCTCCACAGATGATATCCTGAAGTATAATCCTTCGGTGGCACAGGGTTTCGTTAACAAGCAGCTGATTTTCTTCCCGGTAAGCGAGTTCTCTAAGGATAATGCTCTAGTTTCTGCATCAGCGTCGAAACTCACTCCTTCGGGCGAGACTGTGGTTCATACTGTGCAGCGCGGTGAGACTCTTTACGGCATCGCTAAGACTTATGGCGTTAGCGAATCCGATATTCTGGCGGCTAACCCGGGCAACGACGGCGCGCTCCGCTCCGGTGAGACTATCTATATACCGCAGCCCAAGAAGGAAGTGCAGAGCGTCGTTTCTCCGAATGTTCAATCCCAGTCCACACAGAACGAACTGATTTACCACACTATCATCAGGGGCGAGTCGCTCTATAGTGTGGCTAAGAAGTATAACACCACCATCGAGGGCCTGCTGAGCCTCAACCCAGGTGTTTCGCCCGACCATTTCCAGGCGGGGGACGTCATCAAGGTTATGCCTAATTCATCCAAGCCTATCATGGTGGAGAAAGACGTTACCAAGTTCTACACTCATGAGGTGAAAAAAGGCGACACGTTCAATTCCATCGCACGTCTCTATGGCATTAGCGTTGAGAGTCTGCAGGCTGCCAATCCCGGTATTGAGGAGCCTAAGAAGGGCAAGACCATCTATGTGCCCAAGAATAGTACAGAGACGGTCTATATCGACCCTAAGAATATTTCCGAAAAGGAACTGGAAAATTCCTACGCAAGCAAAATCGACACTATTTACAACGATATCAACAATATCAAGCACGACAACGAGATAAATCTCGGCATCATTCTTCCCTTTCAGTTGCATAAGTCTAATCCGCCCAAGCAGGCTCTGCTCTACACCGAGTTCTATCGTGGTTTCCTGCTGGGAATTGATAGCGTGCGTCGCGATACGGGAAAGAAAATCCATCTGATGGTTTACGACACTGAGCATAACCTCAATAAGACCGACAGCATCCTTGCCCTCCCTGAACTGAAGTCGCTTGACTTCATCGTCGCGCCGGGTGAGCCTAAACAACTCGCTCGAGTGAACGAGTTTGGCAAGAATAATGGCATCAACGTGCTCAACTGTTTCACCCTGAAGAACGAGGATTACTTGAATAATCCGCGCGTGTTCCAGGTCAACATTCCGTCGTCATACCTCGTAGGAAATGTGGCCGAATGGTTCGACTCGCAGTTTAAGGACTATAACGTAATCTTCCTTGATGACCCTGAATCTCAGGATAACGATATCTTCAGCGAACTGGAACAACACATTAATGACGTAGGGTTTAAGACTAACAAACTGACAATTATTCACGAACTCACGTTCGCTAACCTCTCTAAGTTTATGGACCCCGGTACCAAATACGTCTTTGTCCCCACGTCAGGCTCTAAGACTCTTCTGGGCAAGGTGATTAAAGCCTTGAAGAAGGCTAAGACCGACCGTTTCGACTGCGACATGGTGCTTTTCGGACATCCTGAATACTGCCTCTATCTCCGCGATTTTCAGGAGGACATGATGGCGATTGACACTTATCTCTACGCCCGCTACTTCAACTCCCGCGGATATCGCTATCGCGAGATTGAACGCCGTTATAACAACTGGTTCCATGAGTCTATGCTCTACACCGCGCCCACTATGGGCCTGCTCGGATTCGATGTGGCACACTACCTTATCCGTAAACTCGGCGAAGATTCGTTGTTCCGCGAGGATACTGAGCGTTTCGACGGTATCCAGACTAATTTCAAGTTCCAGCGAACAAGTAACTGGGGCGGGTTTATCAACAATTCCGTGGACATTATCCATTTTGCCCCCGACCACACTATCCTTGACATTGCACGATGAAGCGAAGTCTCCTCAATATTAATCTCAGAATGTGTGCCCTTTCGCTCATAGCGTTGGGTGTAAGTCTTTTTGCCTCGGCTCAGACGCATTACGAGTCGAATATCGCCGTTGGCGGAAAAGCCGGTGTCACCCTGGCCAAACTTCGTTTTAACCCCAGTGTGCCGCAATCCATGCTACTCGGCACCGTCATGGGAGCCACGTTCCGATATGTGGAGGAACGTCACTTCGGGCTCATCGTTGAACTTAACATGGAGCAGAGGGGCTGGAAAGAAAAATTTGAGGGAACGTCGCTCAGTTATTATCGCCGTCTCACCTATTTGCAACTGCCATTACTCACTCACATCTACTTCGGCAGCGACAAGTTCCACGGCTTCTTTAATCTCGGTCCGGAAATTGCTTACATGATTAGTAGCGGCACAAGCTCCAATTTCGATTACAATAACTGGTCCTCGGTTGCCGACCAGTTCGTGTTAGGCCGCGAGACCGACCAGTTCACCCTTCCGGTAAAGTATAAGTTCGATTATGGCATAACAGTAGGCGCCGGCATGGAACTAATCATGGCACGCAAGCATTCACTGGTGCTTGAAGGACGTTTCTACTACGGTCTGCACGACGTCTTCAGCCACGAAGCTAAAGACCCCTTCTCAGCATCATCCGGAATGAGCGTCCTCGCCACCCTCGGCTACTACTTCCGCATCAAATAATCTCCCGCCCCACTTTCTCAGGCTCGTTACGAGTGGAGCATCTTGTAAATCAGTTCGCGGAGCAAGGCGTAACTGTCTTGGCGCGAGTTGATTCCTTTCATCTTGGCGTCGCACTCGCGAAGGTAACTTATTATGTTCACACACGAGACTGTGCGGTATTTCGACATGGCATCCACTATTTTCTTCGCCCGGTAAGGACTCACTTTCAGCTCGCCGGCTATGTTCTGAGGCGACTTGTCTTTTAGGGTGCAGGCCACCAGCAGATTGGAGAAGAATCCGTAAATCATGGCCACCGTAACTATGGCCGGGTTGTTCTTGGGGTTCTTTTCAAAGTAGTCTATGATTTTGAATGCCTTGGCGGCGTCACGCCTTATCAGTGCGTCTTCAAGTTCAAAGTTGTTGTAATCCTTGCTTATGCCTATGTTTCGCTCTATCAGTTCGGGTGTTATCGCTTGGTCGCTTCCCACCAGAAGCAGAAGTTTGTCAATCTCGCTGAATAGGCGCGACAAGTCGGTGCCCACCGAGTCTCGCAGCATTATCACCGATTTCTCGTCGATTGTGCAGCCGGCGCCCTTCACATAGTCCATTATCACCGGGCGCACGTTCCACTCAGTTACTTTCTTCGATTCCATCACGGCGCACTGCGAGTTCCCCTTGGCAGCGGTCATCAGTTCGCTGCGAGCCGGTATGGTGCCGTGCTTGTAGCATATCACCAGCACAGTGCTTTCAAGCGGGCGTGACACATAAGATGAGAAGTAGTCAAGGTTGCTGTTGTTGCCGGCTTTACCCACGTTCTGCGCCTCGCGCAGTATCACCACCTGACGCTCGGCCATCACGGGGAAACTGTTGCATTGCGCCACCAATGCTTTCACATCGGCCTCGTTACCGTATGCGATTGTGAGGTTGAAGTCGCGCTCATCCTCGCTCAGCGCATTGGCTTCAATCATATCCATCAGTTTGTCGATGTAATAAGCCTCTTCCCCGTGAAGCACATACACAGGGCGGTATTTGTTGCTCTTAATCTCTTTAAGCAGAGTTGAATACGTCACTTCCGACTTTTTTTCGGCCATGGCACTGTGGTTTATCTGATTATTCTCGTTTGCCCGGTTCGGGCGTTCTTTAGTTATCACAAATTTACGCAATTTTATTTACATGGCAATAATCATCCCCCGGATATTATCCATTATTATCACTTCTTTTTGTATTTTCAGCCTTAGAAGAAGTTTTTTCGGCAAAATATTGCTAACTTTGCGATATTATCTTGAATCGGACATTAGGATTTATGTCAGAGCAGATTTTATTCTGAAGCAAGATGCGATATGGCATAAATAGACTATATAATTAACATTCCTTCGGCCAATGACCGATTTTGGATTATGATTAATACAAAGCATTATGAGAAATTCACTTCTTTTCGCCATTTTCGGCATCGCTCTGGCTTGTGCCTGCTATTCTTCGGCAAAGGCGCCTAAGAAGCCAAGCAATATAATCGACTATGTTAACTGGTTCATAGGTGAGCCGGAAGATGAATTTGCCGGAGCTCTCAGCGACGCTTGGCAGTGTTATCTCGCCAAGAAACCTCAGGAACCGGGAGTTACGATTACCGTTGACAAGCGCAACGGATTCATGCGCTACGAGCACTATTACGACGATTCCGACTACCGAATTAGCATGGAAATGTGCTATTGGAACTATGCCGACCGGAAACATCGCCTGATAGCGGTGAGTATTGCGAGTTTACATAATGGGGTCTTTATGAATGGGCAATTCGATGGCTTGTCTTTCTTCATTCAGAATATGGCCTCGAATGAAATTGAAGCCACCGATGCTGAGGAACTTGGTCTCGACCCTTTCTATGGCATTGACTATATGGGTACCGGTGGCTATGATGCCCAGAAAAAGATGTTTTTCATTGAGTCTCGCAGCGGAGAAAGGAAATATCTCACCGAGGAGGAAAACCGGGAATGGGAGATGAACCGACCCATAAACATTGTTTCATTGCCGCGCTATGGCAAGGATATTGTCATCTCCACTCATTGTGGAAAGAAAATTACCGCGACATCCTCTTGGACCTGGAACGGTAAGGGATTCACTCATTAATCTCAGTCGGATATCATCTATATGGACCTGAACCTGCCACGATATAATTTCAACATCAAGACCGGCGAAGATAACCGGCAACTTATTTTCGACTCTCTCCGAAACCGTTTCGTGGCACTGACACCCGAGGAATGGGTCAGGCAAAACTTTGTCCGCTTTCTTATTGAGGAACGCGGTTTCCCACGCGGACTTATGGGGAATGAAATCTCTCTTGTACAGAATGGCATCAAGCGTCGATGCGACACTCTTGTGACCGACAGGACCGGCGCTCCGCTTGTCATAGTGGAGTACAAGGCTCCAGGCATTGAGATTTCTCAGCGCACATTCGACCAGATTGTGCGGTACAACATGGTGCTTAAGGCCAGCTATCTGATTGTCTCCAATGGGATAACGCACTATTGCTGCCACATTAACTATAATGATAATTCTTACGCTTTTCTTCACGACATTCCGCCGTATGAGAAACTCGTATAAACGAATGATACTGAATTTTGGATAATAACTATTTAGATAAACTGAATCCCCAGCAGCGCGAAGCTGTTACTTACGTGGATGGTCCGGCACTGGTGATTGCCGGGGCCGGCTCGGGGAAAACGCGTGTGCTCACCTACAAGATTGTGCACCTGCTCAACCTTGGTTATGACCCCTACCGAATTTTGGCGCTGACCTTTACAAACAAGGCGGCTCGCGAGATGAAGGAACGCATTCAGGCTCTTGTAGGACCTCGTGTGGCCTCACGGCTGTGGATGGGAACCTTCCATTCCATTTTCTCACGTTTGCTTCATGCCAATGCCGATTTGCTGGGATTTAAGCACGACTTCACCATCTATGACGCGAACGATTCCAAGTCGCTTATCAAACTTATCCTGAAGGATATGGGGCTTAACGACGACAAGAGTTACAGCCCTTCGGCTCTTCAGTCGCATTTCTCCAACATGAAGAATGCACTCATTCAGCCGCATGATTATGCGCATAACCGTGAGCTTCGCGATGCTGACAACCGAGCCAAGCGTCCGCTTACGTATTTCATCTACGAGACCTACTGCAAGCGATGTAAGGTGGCCGGAGCCATGGATTTCGATGACCTTCTGCTCTACACTAACATTCTCTTGCGTGATTTCCCGCAGGTTAAGGAGAAATACCAGTCTTTTTTCCAATATGTTCTTGTAGATGAGTATCAGGACACTAATTTCGCCCAGCACCTTATCGTGCTGCAACTGTCCAAGTTGCACAATCGGGTCTGCGTAGTTGGCGACGATGCTCAGAGCATCTACTCGTTCCGCGGAGCTAACATTTCAAATATACTGAATCTGCAGAAGTCTTTCCCTGCTCTGAAAATATTTAAGCTCGAGCGCAATTATCGCTCTACCCAGAATATTATTGAGGCGGCCAATTCCCTGATTCAGAAAAACAAGAATCAGATTCCAAAGCACATTTTCTCTGAAAATGAAATGGGTTCCAAGATTCAGGTGATACAGTGCTATTCCGACTACGAAGAGGCTTATGTGGTGGCTAACCGCATTTCAAGTCTCAGGGCTCGTCAGGCCGATAGCTATGAGGATTTCGTGATTCTATACCGCACCAACGCCCAGTCTCGTGTGTTGGAGGAGGCATTGAAAAATGGCGGTAAGCGCGACAAGCACGGTAACCGGGGTGGCTCCATCCCATACCGCATTTATGGCGGGCTTTCGTTCTATCAGCGTAAGGAAGTGAAGGATGCCATCTGCTATTTTCGCTTCACCATCAATCCCAATGACGACGAGGCTCTTCGCCGCATAATCAACTATCCCTTGCGTGGCATTGGCGATACCACTATGGCTAAGGTGCAGCATTGTGCCATTGAAAACGGCGTGAGTATGTGGCAGGTGATTTGTGAGCCGCAGAAGTATCAGCTCGGTGTCAAGGCGGCGACAGTATCCAAACTGAATGTGTTCCGCGAACTCATGCTGCGCTGTATGAAGACGAACGCCGATGGCGAGGATGCCTACGTTGTGGCGCGGCAAATCATCTCAGAAACAGGGCTGATTTCAACGCTCATGACCGACAACACGCCCGAGAACATCAGCCGTCAGGAGAATCTGCAGGAACTCCTTAACGGTATTTATGATTTTGTGGAGCAAAGCCGGGAAGAAGGTGAGCCGCAGCAACTTATTAATTTCCTTACTGAGGCTTCTCTTGCCACCGACCAGGATACAGATAGCACCGATGGCGACTGTGTCACTCTCATGACGGTCCATGCTTCCAAGGGGCTTGAGTTTAAGAATGTGTTCATTGTTGGCGTCGAAGAGGACCTTTTCCCGTCGGCTATGAGCTGCGACAGTCTCCGCGAGATTGAGGAGGAGCGCCGTCTGCTCTACGTGGCCATCACCAGAGCCAAGTCTAACTGCGTCATCACTTATGCTTCGTCGCGCTATCATAATGGTCAGACTAAGACGTGCGCCCCAAGCCGATTTCTTGCCGATATCGATTCTCGGTATCTTTCCACGTCGCAGACTTCGATGCGCGGAAGTGAAGCCTCTCCTGAGGTGAGGCCGTTCTCTGCTCCGCGGGCTGCAGGGTTCTCTCAGAAACACTTTTCGACCGGAGCAAAATCCACTCCTTCTCCAGCCCCGATTAAGCCTGTCAGAACTGAGAAGCGTGCCTTTGCACCGGCCGCTCCTGCAGGCGATTACGATTTCACAATCCACACGGTTGGCGAGTTGTCTGTTGGCATGAGCATACGGCATAACCGCTTTGGTGTTGGTGTCATCACGGAGATTACTGATTCTTCCGAGGGGAAGATTAATGCCGATTTCGGTGATGTGGGAGTAAAGACTCTTCTTCTTAGATTCGCTAAATTCAAGATTTTATAATAACTCTATGGATTCATTAAGCACTCCGTTTTACATAGTGTACGAGGAAAAACTCAGGAAAAATCTGGATCTGATTTCTCGTGTGGCTCGTGATGCCGACATTAAGATTATCATGGCGTTTAAGGCTAATGCCCTGTGGCGCACATTCCCCGTATTCAGGGAGTATGGCGTCTGTTCCACGGCGAGTTCGGTCAATGAGATGCTGCTTGCCAACGAGGAATTGCATTGCAAGGCTCACACCTATTGCCCTGCTTACACCGACCGGACTATCGACCTTTTCATCTCAGGGAGCAGTCACATCACGTTTAACTCCGTTGAGCAGTACCTCCGTTTCCGCCACAAGATTGATGCTCACAATGCTGCCCATCCCGATGAATATGTCAGTTGTGGCTTGCGCATCAATCCCATGTGTTCGGTCGTAGGAACCGATATCTACAACCCGTGCAGCCCCGGTTCCAGGTTCGGTGTCGTGGCAGAGCAGATACAGGACTTGCCACAAGGCATCGAAGGCTTCCATTTCCACGCTCTTTGCGAATCTTCGTCCTACGATTTGGAAAAGGTGCTCCATGCTGTTGAGCAGCAGTTTGGCTCATTTCTCCCAAAGCTGAAATGGATTAACATGGGCGGAGGCCATCTGATGACTCGTAAGGGTTACGATACCGTGCATCTCATTGGCCTGCTTTTGGAATTTAAGCGCCGCTACCCTAATCTTGAAGTGATTCTGGAACCAGGAAGTGCGTTTTGCTGGCAGACCGGCGACCTTGAGGCCTCTGTGGTGGACGTTGTGGAGAATAGTGGCATTAAGACTGCCATAGTGGATGTCTCCTTTGCCTGCCACATGCCCGATTGCCTTGAAATGCCCTATAAGCCTGAAATAGCCCAGGCTCTTCCCGCAGTGGACCATAGCAAGCCCACCTATCGCATCGGCGGGAACTCTTGTCTCAGCGGCGACTTCGTTGGGGAATGGAGTTTCTCTCAACCGTTGAAACCTGGCGACCGTCTCACGTTCATGGATATGAACCACTACACCACCGTCAAGACTAATATGTTTAACGGTATCGACCACCCGGCTATCGCTTTCAGTAGGTGCGACGGGACGGTGGAACTTCTTAGGGAATTCACTTATCAGGACTATAAGAATAGGATGTCCTGAGTTTTTTCATAACTGTTTTTAACTCACAATATTATGGTCAAACATATCGTAACTTTCCAGTTGACTGGCACCGCGGAAGAGCGCTTGGAAGTGGCTCGCCGGTTTAAGGCGGCTCTTGAAGCGCTTCCTCAACAAATTCAGGTGCTTGAAAGTATTGAGGTCGGTATCAACTCGAATCCCGCCGAAGATTGGGATCTGGTGCTCACGGCTGTCGTTCCCACTATGGCCGATGTTGAGACTTATGCCAAGCATCCGGCTCACGTGGCGGCTGCGGCTCTTTTGGCAGGGCACAAGGGCCAACGTGCGTGCGTTGACTATCAGCTTTGAACCCGGTTAAAGCTATAACTGTGTCGTCTTATATCAATCTAGCGGAACTGGATTGATATATGTGTCATCTTCGGTGTGTATCACTGCTCCTTCATCCACCAGAACCGACAGCTCCCGTATTATGTCTTGCTTGGAGAATGAAAGTGTGTCTAAGAACTCTTCCATTGTGCGCGGTCGCACTTGAGCCATGTATAAGATTCCGTCTCTCACGTCTTTGTCGGTGTACGTCGTTTTTTTTCTTACTTCAAGGCACACGTCGCACGTGCCGCATTTGTATTCGGTCGTTTCGCCAAAGTAGTTGAGCAGCACTTCTTCGCGGCATTTTGAGCCGTAGGCATATTCTATTACGCTTTCTATTCTTATGCGCATCCTCTCGCGCATTTCTTCGTACACTGCACGCGGAATGAGCACGTGGCGCGGTTCCTCACGCGATGTGCTGTAGATCATCAGTGGTGTCCTTTTCCGTGGAATGTAATGCAATATGTGCAGGCGTGTGAGTTCCAGTAGTGCCGTGTATATGGTCTCTTGCGTCAGTCCGTACTTGTACGAAATCACGTCCTCATTGATGTTTACGTAGTCGGCAAACAGCCCTGTGTATGTTCTCAGTATGGCCTGTAGCACTGTATCAACTCCGTGCACCTCGGTCTCTATGTCGTATAGGTCTTCTTTGTCGGCAAGTATCTTCACTCTCGACTGTGTCTCCATCTCCTCCACAAACTCTATATAACCGGCCTGTGTCAGTATCTTCAGGGAATTAAAAGTTGCCAGTACAGGCAGATTGAACCGGGAGCAGAACAGATTGAAGTTGAAGTCATACACCTGTTCGTAGCCCGTCCCCAGCGCCACCGAAAGGAAGTCACCGGCAAGGCCGTAAACTTTCCTTATGAAATCTTTGTCGGGAAATGCTTCGGTCAGATGCCTGTGAAGAACTCTTTTGTCCACGTCAGCCACAAGTAGCACTGCATACGCTCTAAGCCCGTCGCGCCCTGCTCGTCCAGCCTCCTGATAGTACTCTTCAAGTGAATTGGGAACGTCAATATGGACTACGAGCCTTACGTCGGGCTTGTCAATTCCCATACCGAAGGCATTGGTTGCCACTATTACCTGTAACTCGTCGTTGCGCCACTTGTTCTGCTTGTCTTCTTTTTCCTCCACCGACAGCCCCGCGTGGTAGTAGTCGGCATTAATGCCGCTGTGTACCAAGAAATCCGATATCTGCTTGGTGCGTTTGCGGCTGCGAACGTACACTACCGCCGTGCCTGGCACTGATTTCAGTATATGCACCAGTTCTCCGGTCTTCTCCGTGGTGTGCCTCACAACGTATGACAGGTTGCGGCGACGGAAACTCTTTTGGAGCACATTCGGAGCAGAGAACTCCAGTTTTTCCATAATGTCCTTGACCACCACGGGCGGTGCGGTGGCTGTCAACGCAAGCACCGGCACACCGCGTAGCAGCTTCCGTATCTCGGCTATGCGCAGAAATGATGGCCTAAAGTCATATCCCCATTGCGATATGCAGTGGGCCTCATCCACCACAATAAGCGATATCTTCATCTGCTTCAAGCGCTCTCTGAACGATTCGCTCGATAGGCGCTCGGGCGACACATACAGGAATTTGCATCCGCCGTTAACGCATTTCTCGTAGGTCTTGCGCATCTCGGCAAACGTTAGCCCTGAATGAAGGTATGTTGCTTTTATTTTCCTGGAGATAAGTCCGTCCACCTGGTCCTTCATCAGCGATATTATGGGCGTTATGACCAGAGCCATACCGTCCATAGCCATTGTTGGTACCTGGAATGTTAGCGATTTCCCGCCGCCTGTGGGCATCAGACCCAGCACGTCATGGCCGGCAAGGACCTCATTTATGATTTCCTCCTGTAACGGACGGAATGCGTCGTAGCCCCAGTACCGTTTCAGAATGTCATGAATCTTATCATGCATTTGAGGTGCGTATTGCCTTAACCATAAGTTGGATAGAACTTCCTCCTCGACGCTTGTTCTCCTCCACGGTATAGCAGATGTCAAATGGCTTTTGAGCCTTGATGTGGTCTATATACTGAGCCATATTGAACGCTATGCCGTTCAGTATCTTCCCCGACTTGCTGTCCACAAGCTCCAGCTTGATGTGCTCGTTCTTCTTGCCCACCAGCTTGCTCGTTCCGAAGTCATGCACATTGCGCGTGATAAACACCGGCTTTTGGTTCTCCGGGCCGAATGGATTGAACAGCCGCATATATCGCAGGAAATCCGCGTTGATTTGGTCAAAGTCAAGTTCGCAGTCTATATCAAGCTGAGGTGTTACCTGTTCCAGCTTTATTCGCTCTTCCACAAACTCCGAGAACCGACGCCGAAACTCAGGTATATTCTCCTCTTTCATCGAGAGACCCACGGCATTCGTGTGCCCTCCGAAGTTCACCAGCAAGTCGCGTGTGGCTTTAACCGCCGAATACACATCGAAACCGCGTAGTGAACGTGATGACCCTATTACCAGTCCGTCGCCCGAATACGTCAGCACCACAGTGGGCTTGAAATATAACTCCGACAGACGCGACGCCACAATGCCTATCACCCCTTTGTGCCAACTCTTGTTGTAAATCACAATCGGCTTCTTGCTGTTTGTGATTTCCACGTGATTCTCTATTATCTCGTTGGCTTCGTCGGTAATCTGGCGGTCAAGCTCCTTACGGTCCTTGTTGTACTGGTCTATGTTCTTGCTGATTTCAAATGCTTTCTGTGAGTCGCGAGTCACAAGCAACTCCACCGACTCCAAACCGGATTGCATCCGGCCAGAGGCATTGATGCGGGGACCTATCTTGAATATGATGTCACTGATTGTGAGGTCTTTATTGCCAAGGTTGCACAACTTTATGATGCTCCTCAGCCCCACGTTCGGATTGGAATTGAGTCGCTTCAGGCCGTAATAGGCCATGATGCGGTTCTCGCCCACCAGAGGCACTATGTCGGCTGCTATGCTTACCGCCAGCAAATCCAGCAGACTCTCAAGGTCGTATATGTTGGAGATGCCGTTGCTCTTGGCAAACGCCTGCATGAACTTATACCCCACTCCGCACCCCGACAGGTCCTTGAACGGATATCTGTCGTCTTCTTGCTTGGGGTTAAGTATCGCCACCGCGTCGGGCAATTCCTCGTCAGGCACATGATGGTCGCACACAATGAAATCTATGCCTCTTTCCTTAGCGTAGGCTATCTCGTCTATAGCCTTAATTCCACAGTCAAGCACTATTATGAGCTTCACACCAATCTCAGTGGCATAATCAATGCTCTGCAATGATATACCATAACCCTCATCTTCCCGAGTGGGTATGTAATACACCAGATTCGAGTAGAAGTTCTGCAAATACTTGTACACAAGCGCCACTGCTGTGGTACCATCCACATCGTAGTCGCCATATACCATAATCTTCTCTTTTGCCCCTAATGCCCTGTTGAGCCTATCCACAGCCTTGTCCATGTCCTTCATCAGGAATGGATCGTGCATTTGGCTCAACGACGGATAGAAAAATGCTTGGACCTCTTCCCAGCTCTTTACTCCGCGCTGCACCAAAAGACGAGCGATTGAAGCACAGCTGGGAAAGTGGGTCGCCAGTTGAGCCTCTATCTCTTGTTCTTCGGATGTTAGGGGTAAGTAATTCCATTTACTTATCATTTATGTAGTTTTTATATTGGCTGAGGAAGAAGCCGCACGCTTGCAGCTTGGTTGGGTGGTCACACAGCGGTCTCAGTGCTCCACTGCGAGTTTTCATCGTTATTCCTGAAAACCTTATCATAGATGAATTATTTGTAAACTCATCTAAACGGCTTTCTAATTCGCAAGGGTTCAGCCTGTTATCTGTGACTAATCAGACACTCGCCTTAACTTCGGGGCTGACTCTTACCTTATTTTTCGCAAATTTAATCAAAATTATTCAAGATTCGCCTATTTGCACCCACTTTTTATGCAAATTTTCACCATTTTTAACCCGAACAGGCCATTAGGAAACTATACGAATAATATCAAGGAGTGCCCTATATCTGGCATAAATCTCACAAATCAATTCAAATCTCTATGTTTTTCTACTTATAAATTTGTTTGATTTGGTTAGATTTGTATGATTTCTCGCCGCAGGCGACTAAAAAAGATGAATCGCTTGATAGTTACACCATTAGGATTTGTGTCAGAGCAGATTTTATGCTCTCCTTCGGCCTCAGAAAACTTTCGACATTACGCTTGCGATATCACAAGAAATTAGAGGGTGTGTCATAATTCTGGCGCACCCTTTTGTTGTAACATGTTGTAAAACAT
>CALAVE010000007.1 GCA_937892215.1 uncultured Porphyromonadaceae bacterium | reverse complement strand
GTGCAAATTCTTATTTCGTGCGAGGGATGGGCCGGTTAGCCGATGGTGGCATCCTGATTAGTTGCCACCCGGAGCACCCTGGCCTCCCTGGTTACCGCCACCCTGCGACGAGCCGCCTACGAGGTCATTATTGTCAATGGTAGTAGCCGTCTTCTTCACACTTGCGTTGAGCGAGCCGAAGCGGTAGGACACGGTAATCCCCACATTCCGGCTGGACCAACTGCTGGTGCTGAAACCGGTGAAATCGCCATGAATAGTGTGGTTAGTAAAATTAGTATATCTCCCTGAGAATGGGCGCTGAGCGTTGATGCTTACGGTGAGGCGGTCCTCCTTGAGGAAGGAACGCTGCAGCCCAAATCCGTAGAACCACATCGAGGAACTTCGGCCATACACCCCGTTAATGTCGCCACCCCACTTGCCACCGAATGCCGTGAGACGCAGTTTCCACGGGAGTCGCTGTGTGAGTTGGCTAAAGAAGTAGTTGGTCCAGCGTGCATTCTTCAGCCCCAGCGTGGGGGCTTTCACGTAGTCGCGACCAATGTTGCCGTTGAACATAAGGCTGGTCTTGGCGTGAATCTGCCACTGGAAATATCCGCTCACACCCACCCAGCGTGAAGTCATCTCGTTGGCATAGGTTCTCACTTCCTTGCCGTCTTCATAATACTGGATGGAACCTATTCCGTTGCTCGAAAACGACACACCCGGGACCACATTGAAGGTGAACTTGCGCCCTATGTGCATAAATGTGAGCGATGTGGAGTAGATGCGAGCACTACTCAGGTAGGGATTACCGAATGATACAGAAGCGGCACTCTCTTCACGAGCCGGATTCAGATAACTGATGCCCGGACGCTGAATGCGAGTGGCGAAAGCCCACTTTAGTGAATTGGCCGGTGAAATCTGGAAGTTCACACTTGCGCTCGGCACCCAGTCGCTCAGATTACGGCTGAATTTTGGCTGGCTGCCGTCCAGATACTTACCGCGCAGATAACTGTACTCATAGCGCAGACCGGCACGGGCGGCCCACTTGCCGCGGGTGAACGTGTAACTGGCGTAGGCGGCCGCCACCTGCGTGAGGTGGTTAAACTTGGTATGAACAGGGTTCACATCGTCGTCGCTTACGTAACTGTAGGTGTTGTCGCTCTTGTTAAGACGGTAGATGTACTTGACTCCTGTCTCAAACTTGTGATACTTGGCGAACGGCCTGGTCCAGTCGAACTGAAAAGTGTGCTCACGGAAGTTTTCCAGACCATCGCTGATGATAGTGTTATACGGAACCGGCATGTTAACGCCATCCAAATAAAACTGCTCGTAATCAGTCTTCTGGCGCGAAGTGCTGAGCATGTAACTCAGCGTGAGCAGTTCATCTTTGCGGTGAGTGCGGTGCTGATAGTCGAACCGCCCGTCGAGGCTGTAATAACTGCCGTTGTAGCCGGGCAAGTAGTTACGGTAACTGTAAAGCGACGTGCCGCCCGGCTCCATAAGTGAGGCATATCCGTCCTGAATGCTGTTGTAGTTATATGAGTAGCCTCCGAACGAGAGTGTGAGCAGATTAAGCGTATCAGGCTCGTAACTGGCTTCGATATTGCCGTAATGCACATTCACCGAAGAATTGCTTTCCGACTCAGAGAGCAATGTGTTACCGGTATCTTTGTAATAACTTTCAGAATACGATCTGCTTTTCGAAGCCGACCGCGTCTGACGGTGGTAACCGTAATTAACCGAGGCGATAAACTTGCCGAACTGCGTGGTGAGATATCCGCTCGCATTGGGATTCCACCCGGGAAAGTTCACACCGGCACGCACCGTTCCCGTAACTCCCTTTACCGCACTGTTTTCCACCATCACTATGTTAAGGATGGCGCTAACACCCTCGGCATCGTACTTGGCACCCGGCTCAGTAATCACCTCTATCCGCTTCACCATAGCCGCCGGTATGGACTTGAGCACTTCCTTGGGATTGTTGCTCATGGCCAGATCGGGGTGGCCGTTCTTATATATCTTGAAATTGGAACCGCCCTTCACCAGCACGTTGTCCTGGCCGTCAACGGTTACAAGAGGCACTTTGCGAAGCATCTCCATAATGGTGTTAGACTTAGAATCGGCATCGCCCTGCACATCGTAACTCAGGCGGTCAATCTCGTTCTTCACCAGCGGGCGCATCGCGGTCACCGTGATATCGGCGAGCAGGTTCTCATTCCCGGCCAGAACGATGGTGCCAACGTCGGTTACAGGCTGCGTGGCACTCACGCTGAACGCACGCCGAGCGTCGGTCTTACCCACAGCCGAGATGCGAAGCAGATAGTTACCGGCTGCGCCAAGTTGCAGCGAGAAATTTCCGTCATCGTCGGTTACGTCGGTTTTAAGCACTTTCGTGGTGTCAGTCCCGGCATAGATTCTGATAGTGGCATAAGGCTCCCCCTCGCCCACGCTATCCACGGCCATACCCCGCACAACATACTCCTGCGCAACCGCGGTCATCGTAAGCACCGCTGCGCCAAGCAGCATAAAACATCTTTTCAGCATCATACTAATTTCTTCTGTTTTTTGTTTCACTTTACCCTCTTTAGACGGATAAAGGATGGAAAAAGTTGCAAAACTTGTCTGTTTTTGGAAAATTTAACTATCTGTCTCAGCGTTACCACAGACTGCGAACTTTGCGACGAATGGCCAAAACATTACCAATGGTGATGGCAAGCATGAGCAGCACACCGATGCCGATGGATGGCCACAACGTGGCTCCATCCACCCCCATGGCTCGGAGTAGTGGCAGATAGTACATCCTCGCGGCAAGCATGAGCAGCACACTGAGCACCAGCACCAGACCGTTTATAACCACTACCATCCTGACGTAAGGTGCCGACACTTCCGCCGGCGAATAGCCCAGCAATAGCAGGTCCTTGAGTTTTCTGACATTCTTCTGCAGAAGCAGATAGATGCTGAGCATCAGCACGAAGAAGGACAATGCGCTGATTAGCACGCCAACCGCTATCACTATAGCCACAACTATGGTGAGGAAATAGTTGGCCTTGCTGCTGTTGGCCTTGTCGCCCGACACTTCGTAGCGGTGCTCTTTCATATATTCGTCGATGCGCACATCACCAGGGCTGTTAACCTCCACTATCAGGCGCGCCGGCTCGGCCTCGGTTCCGTCACCGTACTGCTCATTGCTCCAGCGCATGAAGTCCTCAGGCACAATCACGGTGTTGAGGCGGTTGGAGAATCCCACGATGCGTCCGCTAAACGAATCGGAGCGGCCATTGCCCGTAAGAGTGAACAGGAGCGGTATCATCTCGGCCATGCCCTCGCTTATCTGAGGCATTCCCACAGAAGTGGCATAGCCGAAGTTGTAAAGCGACAGATAGTCCTTCGACATTATCACCGGAATCACTCCACCGGGGGTGTAGTCCCACTCATCCTGCGAAACATCGATATACTCACTGGGGAGCGACTCAAAGAAGAACTGTGTACGCATGGCTCGCCCGCCTCCCACGTTCACTGAGGCATAGATTGCGTAAGAACTGGTGGAAAACTTTCCCACCGAACGCACCCACGACTGGCTTTTCAGGTCGGAAATGGCGCTCTCATCGAACGAAGCGCTTCCTCCGAGAAGGGCACCGGCACCGCTCACTTTGCGGGTTATCACCAGATAATCCTTTTTCAGGAATCCCTCCTCATCCTCAAAAACAGGGCGAACGTCGGAGTAGAACTGCAACGCCACTATCACAATGCTCAGTCCTATCAGGTTGGCCAGCGAGAAACCCACGAACTGACCCACACTCACATGCTTACGCAGCAATTTCCACATCAGTTTTTTCATAGTTTGAACTCCTTATCCGCCTTGAGTTTAACATTATTTCCCACCGAAGTGGCTATCACCGCAGCACCTTGTGCCTGCGCTTCCCGCTCCACCAGAGTGGCTATCACTGCATTATTGGTCTCGTCGAGATGGCTCACAGGCTCATCCAGTATCAGGAATCGGAACGGCTGGCACAGGGCACGCACTATGGCCACGCGCTGCTGCTGGCCAATAGACATCCGGCTCACGAGGCTGTTCACCTTGTCGGCAAGGCCCACCTGCTCCAGCATCTGCACAATCTGCGCCCGTGTCTTGTGGCCTGTGAGTCCGTTCTTGAGTTCTACGTTCTCAAGCGAGGTCAATTCCCCGAACAGGCGCATATCCTGCGGCAAATAGGCTATTCCGCGCCTGCGGATATCGCACCACTCAGCCACGCTAAGGCTCCGCACGTTTCGGGTGCCGAACTTTATATCACCGGTGAAATCACGGCGGTAGCCATAGATGAAACTGCACAGCGACGACTTGCCCGTTCCGCTCTCGGCCGAAATCAGAAAGCGCCGACCAGGCTCAAAGACCACATCACGTGCCCAAATCTCACTGCCGCTGAGGTCTGCCCCGGCAAACACCGCCGGTACCACATTGGATATCTCTATTCTCTCTATTTCCATTCCTGTTTACAATAACATTTCTTTTCACGGCAAAATTACTCCAATTCTACCTATTTTACAACACTGACAGCAACTCACAGCCAAGTAGGCACCAAAACTATAGTTAAAAACGGATAATTTGTGTAAATTTGCATGCGATTCTAAATCAAACGCATAAATATGACAGAAAAATCCGAGAATACACCTAACTTCATTACTCAGGTAACCGAATTATTGGCTGAGCACCACAGAAGTCTGGACGACATGTGCCACATGAAATTTGCCGACGAACCGCTGCCGCAGCAAGCACTGGTGCGGGAGATGGTGGAACTGTGCCGGGCGGTGATTTTCCCCGGTTTTTTCGGAACAGGTGATATCAACAGCGACAATTTGGACGACATTCTGAACAAGAACTGCGTCCGTCTCCACGAAATTCTGGTGAATCAGATTACGGCCGGGCTCACATTCACATCGCCTTGCTCATGCTCCGGGTTGGCCGAAATACGCAGAAAGGCAAACGAAATCGCTTGCCGATTCATGACTGAGTTACCTCTACTGAAAGATACTCTCCACACCGATGTGGAAGCCATATTCAACGGTGACCCGGCCGCGGCCCACATGCAAGAGGTGATTTACTGCTACCCGGCAGTGAAAGCCATCTCGGCCCACCGCATAGCCCACTTCCTGCACTCGGCCGGGGTACCGGTGATTCCTCGCATGATTAGCGAAATGGCACACTCCGAGACTGGAATCGACATTCATCCCGGAGCGAAGATAGGCCACCACTTCGCCATCGACCACGGCACCGGCGTAGTGATAGGCGAAACCACCGTCATTGGCCACAACGTGAAACTCTATCAGGGCGTAACGCTGGGCGCACGCAGTTTTCCCACCGACGAGAACGGCAAGCCCATCAAGGGTATTCCGCGCCATCCCATCATAGGCAATAACGTGATTATCTACAGTAACGCCACCATTCTGGGGCGTATCACCATAGGCGACAATGCCGTGATAGGCGGCAACGTGTGGGTGACACACGACGTGCCGCAAGGCGGACGTATTCTCCAGGCTAAGACGCAGTGACCGGCATACTACAGCAGAGCGCTAATAACGACCGATAGGCCCTGTGTGGACACCGCAGTGTTCCACGGGGCCTATCGCAGGCAAAAATCGTTAATGTTTACGGGGTCCGGTTACAGGAAGTGGACACCGTTTTTTATTGTTAGAACTCGGTGAAGAATGGTGTCACCGAGATATTCTTCGATGTGGATTTCTGCGACGTGCTCACTGTCACCGCACGCGTCTCACGCGACTTGATGCCGGTGAGCGTGGCCGTGACAGAGCGCGACGAATGTGCCGCAATGGTGATGTTGCGCGTGGCGCACACAACACCTTTTCCACTCACCGTGAGCGGAGTGTTCACCGTGTTGTCGCCATTGTTGGTGATTGTGATGGTGAACGAGGCACAGTCCTTGGCGTTGGCCTTGAGCGTGTTTGCTCCGATGAGCAACTGCAAATCGCTACCGCTAATCTCTGTTGACGACACTTGAGTGCGCTGAGTGCGAATGGGAGTATTCACCTTGGTGACATTTCCGCCTTGCGTGGGTTGCGGCTTCTTCGGCTCGGGTTTGGGTTTTGGCTTAGGCTTGGGCTTAGCCGTGATTGTGGTGGAATAGAGCCATAGTTCTCCCGACTTAATCTTGACGGAATATTTCCCGGCTGGCAACTTTAACGGAACCACCCGCTCGGGTCCGCCTGTGTAACTTTTTTCCTCAGTCACATTGCCCCGGCTATCGGTACAATCCACCGTGACGATGTCGTTACCGAACTCTGGCGGAAGGCCCACGTTAAGATTCACCAGTGCCAGATTATAATCCAGGATAGGGCCTGTCCCCTCGCTCTGGTCGCATGTAACATCGCCGTCGATGAGCCGAAGCAGCCCGTATCGGCCTGTACTGTCGGTGGCCACGGCATAACCGTCGATAAACGGATACGCCTCTTGGAACTGGGCAGGCATGAGCACGTCTTTGCCCACTCGGTAGCCGTAGAGGCCGTTTTTGCCTTCGAAGGGTATGGGACCATTGGTGTAGAACACCAATTCTGGTTCGGGTCGCGCCGGAGGCAACGCATCGGGCACCACTTTCTCTTTCAATTTTTTGCCCTCCATGTCGATGAACACATACTTCCGCTTCTTGTCGGTCACCAGCAGGCGGTCGGCGGCCACAAAGGGGTTCTCATCCACATACACCTGCTCCCGCACGGGAAAGATGGCCCCGTCGAGATGCAGCACCGAGAGCAAGCGCCAGCGGTCGTCTTCCAAGCGAAGCGCCACCGCATGGTTATCCACAAAGTCGGTAATGGAATCGGCCATAAAGGGCACCACCTGCTTGCCTTCGCTATTGAACACACCACAGTGCTCAGCGTTCCATGCCTTGAAGTAGTTAGCGCTCATTCGCGATATGGCCTGGTTCACAGGGCGTATCGCCCACCGCGCCACCTCGGCTCGGGAGAATATGGCCGGCAGTAACAGACAAGCCATAATGATAAACGTGCGTTTTTTTTTCATTTTGATGCTTTTTGTCGTGTTTGGAAGGACTGTGAAAGCCAAATGTTACTCAAGTGATGTGATACGAATTTCAAAACGCTCTGTGAACCCTACGTCGCCGGCCTGCCGCGCATACTCAACACCACTTGTAAAATACTGCTTGGCCTTGTCGATGTCGCGCTCCACGGCACCACGGGCGTCACCGGCCATGTAATCGCAGCCCAACTCGTAGAGCGAGGGATAATAGGTGGCATCGAGGGCCACTGCTTTCTCGTTGAGTTCATGGGCCTTCTTGGTGTCCTTAGGAAGCAGATTTTCTACATTGGCGAGCACATCTTTGTCCTTATAAACGCGGCCATAGAGTTGAGCGAGCGTATATAGCGCCTCGACCGACTCTTTACCTCCTTTGTCGATGGCTTGGTTCAGCTTGTCGATGCCTTGACCGGCTGTGCCGGCACTCTTGAGGTCGCTTATGGCGGCTGTGGTAAGCGACTTGGCGTCGCCGGTCTCGGCCTGAGCGGGGTTATTGCTTGCTTGAGTTGCGGAGGATGTGGACACTTCTTCCTGCTGCGCTGGTTCATCCTTGCTGCCCATGAAGTGGCTGTAGGCAAAGTATCCACCGCCGATAATGAACAAGGCTACGGCAGCAGCTCCAATCATCATCGGCAACTTGCTTTTGTTGCCGGGTTGTGGGACCGGCTGTGGTGCAGGTTGAGGTGCAGGCTGGGGTGCCGGTTGCGGTGCCGGTTGCGGTGCCGGGTGCGGTGCCGCCGGTAGGGTCATCCAGTACCAAATGCTCTTTCATCCCCAAGTTCACCCGGGATGCCAGAGCCGGGTCCCTGATCCTGCCGATACGGTTGATCAGCTGGCCCTTGTCTATCGTGGTAATCTGCTCCAGGAAGAGCGTCCCCTCCCTGAGATCCCTCCTGGCATCCATCAGTTCCACCTGTCTGGCTTCTACCGGGATATGGGCCGGCAGGTCATTTCTGTTCAGATTCGTGGACATCGGAATGACGACTACTACCGGGGCATGAAAATTGGTGATATCGTTGCTTACTATCAGGACGGGCCGGGTTCCATTCTGCACGCTTGTCCCGTGATGATATCCAAGATCCGCATACCAGATTTCCAAGCGGCGCACAAAGCCAGGTCCATCCACGCACCCCTTCTTCCCATTGAGTCCAGAGGTTCCAGACGCGGTTCCAAACCCGGTTCCAGACGCGGATCCAGACGCGGTTCCAGACCCGGTTCCAGACCCGGTTCCAGACGCGGTTCCAGACTGACC
>CALAVE010000006.1 GCA_937892215.1 uncultured Porphyromonadaceae bacterium | reverse complement strand
TGTTTTACAACATGTTACAACAAAAGGGTGCGCCAGAATTATGACACACCCTCATAACACCCCCGAACTATGATTGAAAAAATGAATTTGCAGGACTTGAACAAGTTACACGGCTATTTGGCTAATGCCGTACTTGTGTTTATGAAGTACAAGCAAGGCGATGAAAAGCCGCTTGAAATCGCAGTGAGAGAGGAGAAATTTGCGCACCTGCTTTTTCTCGAAATTGAAGTGTTTAACGAAATAGTAAAAATCACTCATGGCAAGTAAGAGAGTAGAGGAAATTTGCTATTACTGCAAATTCGCAGCCGCTTGCGGCTGGCACTTGTGGCACTGCACCAAGCACGATGAACAAGTAAGCGAGCAAAGCACCTGCCCCGATTGGGAGGAAGATTGAAAAGAATGTTTAACAAGGTGGGCGAGCGAGAGCCGCTCACCATAAAACAACCGTGACGATGAAAGCAACACCCAAGCAAATTGCCCTGCTGAAGAAGCTGCACCCCATTTACTGCAATGTGGACTTGCAGCCCCTCGACATCAAGCACGCATCGAAGTTGATTAGCACCCTAATCGACATGAAGCGCAATCCGTGGAATACCAAGCTGCAAATGCACTTGTCGGACGTGTTCTATGATTTGGAGGAGGAAGTTTTTGGCGAATACGTCACCCCCGACACTTATTGGTGGGGAGGTTAACACCGCCAGCCACACCGAGAGCGAGCCACCTGCAAAGGTGGCTTTGCTCGTTATGGCGGAACGCGACACCGAGCCGTGAGGTCACAAGGACACCCCAAAAAAACTCCGCTTCGCTCCGTGAGTAGAGAGGAGAGAGTAACGAGTAGAGAAATTTTGGCCGTGTGGTCTTTTCAGACACCCACGGCGACTTGACCCACCCACCGCCCTTTGGCAAATGTGTGAGACGCACTCTGGTTGGCAGTTAATTCCACTATTCGGCTGTGAAGTTCATGAACCCTGCCGAGAAGATGAAGTCATCCTTGTGGAATGACTGCTCCATAGCGTAGATGTTGTCGCGGAACCACTCATAGTCGACTTTCCATTGCGCATTATCGGGTTCTTTGAGGTGGCGTTGCTCCATATAATGCAGCAGAGTAGGGATTGCCAACTCATAGAGTAGCAATTTATCGTCGATTGAGGCGGTGGAGAGACCGGCACGATTGAGCCGTACTGTTTGAAATCCGGCATTTTTAAGATAACTGAATATCTTTCTCCCACAATGACGGTCGCCCATGCGTGTGTCGCGAGCGATGATGTCAAAGAGCCGAGCAAAGCGTCCTCCGGCATCAGGCCAGGCATATTGCAGTCCGTCGTCGATGTCGCGCACGATGAGCGTTCCGCCAGGACCGAGCAGGGGCTTGAGGTGCGCCAACACCGATACTGGATCAGTCAAGTGCATGATGACCATCGAGCAGTTGATCACGTCAAAACATTTGATTCCACATTCTTCCATTATAGTCTTCATGGTTGAGAGGAAACCTTCTCGCTCCACATCGGCTGTACGGAATATCCCATCCTGCACATTCCGCCGAGCAAGCTCTATTTGCTGTGGCATCTTGTCTATTCCCACATAGAAGTGCGACGGAATGTCGGCGAGGATATGACTCATCATTGTGCCTGTCCCACAGCCCACGTCAAGAATAATCGGTTGACAATACTTTCCAAGTATGTTCAAATATATGTCGCGGTCGAAATGACCAAGGGCACGATTCTGAATGTCGAGCCGTCGGTTTTCCTGCTGGCCTGTGAGAGAGGTATATTTGCTGGGTATTGTAGATTGTTCCATCGAATAGTTTGTTTTTTAGACTGCAAATGTACGATTTTTTTTGAACCCTGCCCATCATTGGGCTGGAATTGTTGTCTTTTGCCGTCCGATAGCGTGAGAGTACCTTTGCAACAAACAACAGCAACCACTATGGCAGTAACTTTAGTAACCGAATTGCAGGACTTGATGTTCTCATCGCAGATTCCCGACCTCGTTATTTCGCTCGGCGATGACAACGAGGCGGAAGTGTGCATCGACACCCGGGACTACAACATATTCTCCGCTTCGCATTTTCCTTACGGCAGATCAATCACCGTTCACGATGTCCGCTCCGTGATTGAGTATTACCTGTGCGACCGCAACCTCACCCTTGACAGGTTCATTCTGTCGGTGAAACACAACGGAACGACTACATCGCTCCGTGAGTTTCAGGTAATCTACATGGAGCAGCACTTCACCGGCGACACCGCCGAGTTCCTGCGGAACAACTTCCTCAACACGCAGTCCGCCAAGCTCACCTCACGGCTGGCAACCGAATACCTGTATTTCTTTGCCGCCGCAGGTGAGGACGTGACCATACGCCACGAACTGGTGGTGAGTTATGACGGCGCAGAGCCGCGCCTTGAAGTGCGCAAGGAGTTCCGTGGCTCCTACAACCGAGACCGCATCGAGAGGATTGAAGTCACCTACGAGTCCATGATGGGCTGGGTGACCGATGGCTACGACCACACCCCCGACCGCGTGAGGCTGCTTGCATACAGCCTTCACGCAGGGCAACGTGCCTTCACATTCTATGTGCAGGACAACGAGCCCCCGGTGGCGTTATACTTCCGCAATGCCTTCAACTGCTATGAGTTGTGCGCACTGCACGCCGTCACCACGCACAAACCCAAAGTGGACCGCTCAATCGCGGTCACCAATCGCATCTCGACATTTTACAACCAGCAGAACGAGAAAGAGTACGAAGTGGAAACCTCCGGCTTGACGATGGAGCAAGCCCGATGGATCGAGCAGCTGTTCTACTCCCACGACGTGCGCTTGGCAACCAAACGCACCGACTTCGAGGAAGAATACAGTCAGAACTACAATCCGCAATATATGCCGATTGTGTTGATTACGGACTTCACCTGTGAAATCCACGACCGCGACGGCGAACTTAACTCCGTCAAGTTCACATACCAGTATAGCGACCGCCGTCCGCTCCTGCCCACGGATTATCTCTCCGTGGATCACGAGCGTATTTTTACCGAACCGTTTAACCCCAGTTACAACTGATGGCACATTCAATTCACATATCCACGCTCCGCAAGATGCTGAAAGCCGGCGACCCCGTCGACATCAAGCTCTGGACCAAATCGGGCGAAATACAAGAGTGGCGAAATTGCATACCGCTGCGCTACAATTTCTACAAGGGAACGCAGCAGTTCAAACTGCTCAATTCCGGGCAAATTCGCCAGGCACGAATTTGCTGCATCTTCGAGGTCAACGGCTTGGAAATTTTCTTGTAACCAATAAAATCACCAATATATGGACGAACTCAATTTCAATAGTGTAGAGACCATTCCCTCGCTGAACGCAAGCGCAGCATTCCAAGTGGATTCGGGAAAGGTGTTCAAGGAGGACTGCGACATCGTGCCTACCGTCATCGACAAGTCGCTGTCCTATATGCCGTGGGGCGGCGACAACGCCATGCCCTACAACATTCTTGACCTCATCGAGAGCGACGAGACGCTATCGACGTGCCAGCAGTTCAACGCCGAAGTCTGCTACGGCAGCGGGCTTGAATACAACACCGACGAGTGCGCCGCGGCGGTCAAGCAGCAGGTCGAGGACTTCCTGCTCGACAACGCGCTGCCCTCATATTTCCTCGGTGTGTGCCAGGACTTCAAGCACTTCGGCTTCTGTGTGTCGGTGATTATACTGAACACCGACGGCACGAGGATTGTCCGCTTGCTCCGCAAGGAGGCTTGCTACTGCCGACTTTCTCCTGCGGACAAAGACGGCGCAATCCGCTCAATCCTCTATGCCAACTGGCGGCAGCCCGTCAGCCGACGTGAGGACATCGAGGTCATCGACTTGCTCGACATCAATTCGCCGTGGCGCGACCTTGCCATTCGGCTCGGACGCATCGCCGGCGACGACGGACACAGACGCGTCCGCACCAAGTCGCGCAAGTTCGCCGTGCTGACACGTGTTCCCACACCTGACAGCACGTATTACCCGATACCTTATTACGCCGCCCTGTTCAAGGGCAAGTGGTACAACATCAAGCAGCTCATCGGCATGGCGAAAGAGGCGAAGCTGAAAAACAACGCCCCCATCAAGTACCAAATCGAAATCAGCAACAAGTACTGGGATTCGATTTTCAAGAGCGAGGGCATCACCGACCGCCACCAGCAGCAGAAACGCATCGTCCGTGAGAAGCAGCAGATCCTCGACTTCCTCACCGGCGTTGAGAACGCTGGCAAGGTGTGGTTCTCCACATTCTATGTGGCTCCCACAGGCGAGGTTCAGCATGAGGTCGTCATCAACAAGATTGACTCCGACAGCAAGGAGGGCGGCGACTGGAGCACCGACATCCAGGAAGCCGTCAATATGTTCTGCTTTACTATGCGCGTGCATAGTAACCTTGTCGGCAGCGTGCCCGGCAAGTCGCAGACCAACAATTCCGGCTCGGACAAGCGAGAACTCTACACCATCGCCCAAGCCCTGCAAAAGCCGTATCACGACCTGCTTTTCACCGTGCATCGCATCATCATCCGCTTCAACGGCTGGCAGGGCTGCAAAGTCGATGTGCCGTTCATACAACTAACGCTGCTC
This sequence comes from uncultured Porphyromonadaceae bacterium, assembly GCA_937892215.1. Taxonomy (GTDB): domain Bacteria; phylum Bacteroidota; class Bacteroidia; order Bacteroidales; family Muribaculaceae; genus Sodaliphilus. Next base: position 6,262 of record CALAVE010000006.1, on the reverse strand, counting down.
TCCGAGCATCAGGACGCTAAAAGTGTAACCCTCAATCATAACGACAATGGCAACAAGACTGATAACCAATGACACGCAGTTGCGCAGATACCTGCCCAACGCTTTCGCCACGGCGAAAGGCGAAACGCCTTTCTTTGACAAGGTGCTGCCGTGGTTGGAGACCGCAGAGCGGTGGCTGTTCTCGCAGTTCATCGGAGACGGCTACGCCGACTCCTTCCTTGCCCTTGACGAGAACGAGCCGGTGCGCCTCGTTGCCGCCTGTGTGGTCACGCACGAAGCCATGCTGCGTGCCGTGCCCAGCCTCGACCTTGTGCTCACGCCCAACGGCTTCGGCATCGTCAGCAACCAGAACGTCGCACCTGCCAGCCGTGACCGTGTGGCACGGCTGATGGCCTCGCTCGAAACGAGCCGTGATGACTGCATAGAGCAGTTGGTCGGCTATCTGTTCCGCAGTGAGGAGTGGTGGCAAAGCCCCACTCGCCAATGGTTCACCGCGACGCTGTTCCCGAACATCGACTTGGCGAACCTCTGCGGCTTCACCGAACACCGATGGGCGAACTACTTAGGCTTGCGCTCAAAGGTCATTGACCTTGAACAGCGCATCGCCGAGGAGTTCATATCCACGGAACAACTCACCGTATTCCGTGAGGAAGTGCTCTCGATGGCGTGGGACTTCTCCATCACCGCCTCGTGCCACACGCAGATTATAGAGCGGCTGCGCTCTGTAATCGTGCTCGCCTTGCAGGACAAGCCGCTCAACATCCAGTCGCTGCGCGACATCGTGGACTTCATGCGAAAGCACGAAGCGCAGTTCCCGGAGTTCCGGCGCTCCGCAACCTACAAACTCTTTGAACCACCCATCTTTGAAAACAAAAAGAACGCTCATGGCTACTTCTTCTGAAACCATGGTCATCAATGTTGACCTCAAACTTCCCACCAAGTGGGAAGATTTGACCGACAAGCAACTCCGTTACTTGTACGGTCTGTTGGCGCAAGGCTTTCCTGCGCAGCAGGTAAAGACTTATTGCCTGTTCCGTTGGTCGGGTATGCAGGTTATGCACCGCTACGGCAAAGGCTGGTACTGCAAATTCGCCAAAGACGAATTTGTGATTATGGCAAGCCAAATCAACGCCGCCATTGCCTCGCTCGACTGGCTTGACAGCGTGCCCACATTGCCCGTAAGGCTCTGTAGAATTGGCTCGCACCGGGCAATCGACGCGCAGTTTCAAGGTGTGCCGTTTGAGACGTTCATCGTCTGCGACAACCTCTATCAAGGTTATCTCGCCACCAAGCAGGATGAATTGCTCGACGAGATGGCAAGCCATCTCTATTCGAGCAAGTTTAGAGTTGAGAGTTTAGAGTTTAGTGTTGCGCCTCATAACTTCGTCGCAGCCCACTGATTAATCGTGATGTCGAGAAGAATACAGGCTTAACTTGCTCCAGCTCGTCACTTGTGATATAGTTTAACTCCACTGCAATCTGTAATTGGCAGTAAGTTTCTACCAACGAACCATAAGAGATTTCAAGAAAATGGATCTTTTCTTTCATCGACATTCTACCAGTTCCCTCTGCTATATTAGAGGGAACCGAGATTACCGCCCTTCGCACTTGACTGCTCAGGGCAAATTGCTCGTACTGTGGGAATTTGGCTACCAACTTGTAAACCAATTTCGCCAATTCTTTGGCTTGTTTCCAAGCATCCAGCTTCTCAAAAGCGTAAATATTATCCATATTTGTTGTGATTTTGCTTGCAAAATTACAAATTCTCTCAACACTCAACCCTAAACTCTATACTTTTTTTCTATGACGAAAGAGATAAGCGAAGCGCAAGCGCTTGAGGAAAGAAAAAAATTTGTTGACGGCTTCAATGACACCATGCTAAAGATTTGGCAAGAGCAAATCACGCTGTTAGGTGTCATTGATACCGGGGCACTGTTGGCATCGCCAAAGGCGTTGCCCGTGCGTGCCGACGGACGCTTCTTCGAGGTGGGTCTGACACAGACCTTCCTCGAATATGGCTTGTGGCAGGACTACGGCACAGGCAGAGAAACGCCTCGTGGCAACTCCGGCGATCTCGGCCGTGCCAAGAAGCGCAAGCGCCGCAAGTGGTTCTCACGCAAGTATTATGCCTCAGTAATGAACCTCAAAGAGTTCTATGAAGATAACATCGGGCGCACTTTCACTGGCATTTTGAGCAACGCCCTCAATAAAAATTTCGGACGGAACATATAGGCGCAGTTTCTCCCAACAATATTACCGACAACTCGGCAAAAAGTTCGGTCGCTCCCTCAATTTTAACATTTTCTTTTGTCTTTTGCTCCACCGCTCAATCAATCTACTTTTGTGACGGAAATTTATTTCCCTCACAAATTGAAAACAATATGATTGATACCAACCAACTATCCGCACTCGTTTCGGCTTTTCGTGTCGAGACAGAGAAAGAAAGTATCTCGCCGGAAACCGTCGGGAAACTTCTTCAGGACATTCTCGATCTGCTCAAAAATGCCTCTACCGATGCCGAGCGCAAAGTCCTCGACGAATGGAAAGCCATGCTCTCGCAGTACACCGTCGTTTACGATGTCAGCCACGCTACCGGCATGGTTGACATGGAGCACATGTTTCTCACACTCAAAGGCCGCAGTCTGCGCAACGGCGACACATTCTCCTCATCGGTGGTGCTGTACGGCGCGAACAGTCTGCAAGCCGGGGTGATGACCGCAAGCCACGTGCAGACCCTTATGGCTCTGCAAACAACACTGCCGCAGGTGCGCTCGGCGGTAACCGCCTTGCAGAACACCGCCCAACAGCAAGGCTGGCAGTTGGCGGCGATTCAAGCGGCAGGTTTTGTCGTGACCGACATCAGGCAAGGCAGCGGCAACGCCACCAAAATCCTGCTCTCTCTCACCAAGCACGATGTGCGCACCGGTGAGGACTTCGCAGGGCTGGGCACATGCCAAATCGCGGCGGCTACCGCCTCGCAAGCAGGTGCCATGACGGCGGCGCAAGTCACCGCCCTCAACACCGCCAAGACTGACATCACCGCCCTGCAATCAAAAATGCGTATCGTGCAGGGCGCGGGGACGGTGGTCAACGCGGCGCAGGTGTTCCACATCGCACTCGACAAGGTGGGCATTATGCTGTTCGGCTACGACCTCGCCACAGGCGAGCGTGAGATAGAACACCAGAGTTTCTATCTCGCGGCAGCCTCACAGTATGGCGCAGGGGTGATGACGGCGCAGCACGTCAAGCAACTTGACGCACTTCGCCAGGCAGTGTTTGGCGGCAGCGGCAGCAGCACCGAACTCCGCCCGTTCTACAATTTCGGCATCGAAATCGTAGAGGGCAAAGATCTGCTCTACCTGCGTGGCGTTGACGAACTGAGGGAGAAAGGCTATGTGCCTTATCTGTTCCGTTACTCACGCAAACGGAACAAGACCATTTCGCCATCGGGCAACAAAGGGCACGGCGAAATACGCAAGGGCTGGAACGTGGTCGGCAAAGCCGACACGCTCTCCGTCGGCAACATGGGGCTGGTCAAAATCGCCACCAATGTTTTTGAACACGAGTTTGAGACCGAGGGACTGGAACAATACCAGCGCGAGGCACGGTTTTTCCTCGCGGAAAAAACCGACCCAAGAGGCGGACAGCCCTACGTTCCGTTCGGCAAAACGAGGATTGACCTCACGCTCAAACAGGACGATAACAGTTACAAACCGCGCCGCGTGAGTCTGCTCTACGGCATCGCTTTCGCCAACTACAAAGTCGGCAAGCGTGACCTGCTCGACAAGTCGAGACTCGTCACGCCCATTGTACCGTTCCACATCGCCACTTGTTACAACAACAAGCAGCGAATATGGATCTTCGAGCGATAGTGCGAGCGTCGCTCGCAGGTTAGCGGTTAGCGGTTATCGGTTAGTGAACTTGCCGTCACCGCGTTAGCCACTCTAACCACTAACCTAACTCCTCTAACCCTTTTTTGCACAAGGTGCAAAAAAATAAGGTGAGCAAAGGCACACCTTGAATAATAAAAGTGAGCAACAGCACACTCAAATAGTCAGGCAGAGCAAAAGCACCGCCATTTGATACCGCAAAAGTAATGTTTTTTTGTTCAACCACCAAATAATCAGACTTAAATCTATGAATTTCCTTATCGAAACCCTCAAAAACGCATCACTGCACATTCATGCCGTGTGGCTCGCCATCGCATACATTGCCGTGATACTGGCAATGGCCGTCGATTTCGTCGCCGGACTGCGCAAGGCGAAAGAAGCCGGACAGGTCACTACAAGCCGAGCCTTGAAGATGACCACCGAGAAAGCCACCAAGTATTTCCTGCCGATGCTCTGTTTGTCCTGCATAGACGTGCTGACTTCCGTTGTGTTGCCCGCACCGTTCTTCACGATGCTCATGGGCGCGTTCAACATCTTCTGCGAATGGAAGTCGGTGCTTGAAAGCACCCACGACAAGCAGGAACTGCGAGAGGCGGCGAACACCTTCAACGTCATTGTCAAGAACAAAGACGACATCGCCGCCATCGTCACACAGGCCATGGAAATGATGGCGAAGAAAAATGCGATTGAGCGAGACGAGGCTGAGCTTGCTCAAAGCCTTGCGAGCGGGAGCATTTTATCCAACCAAGAAATCGAGAGTAAACGACCCGTTATTAACTTTTCAGAAACAGACGAACCATGAAGAAGAAAGTAATGAACATCAGACCGCAGGAAGTCACAGAGAACGGCGAGCGGTCAGTGCGCTACAAAGGTAGCGACGGAAAGTTCCACGATGTCGCGCCCGACGGCGGCAACACCGCACAATCCTATGCGGTCGTAAACAATCCCAATGCCTACGAACTCGTATTCTCCGGCCAATATGTAGGCGGAGGACAGAAAAAGTTCAACGCCTACACCTGCGACGAGGCAAAGACTGAAATCTCGGCAAGCGAACTGGTTGACATCATCGTTGCCGACCCGAACACAACGATTATCTTCCGCACCAAAGGTTCCGGCTCGTATGAGAGAATTGTCCTGCTGCGTCCCAATCAAATCCATGCGGATTTGAGTGAGGTGCGGCTTGAGGGAACACTTGCAGGTAATAAAACAGATGTCATTGACGCATACGTCAACAAGACAAGTAATGAGATTAGACTGTTCATAAACAACGCATAAGTTATGAAAAAGAGAGTAATGAACATCAGACCGCAGGAAGTCACCGTAGGCGGAGAGCGGTCAGTGCAGTACAAGGGCAGCGACGGCAAGATGCACGACATTGCCGCAGGATCCGGCGAAGCCGAAGGCGGCAACGCCCAAGAGCCACTTATCATCCGCTTTGAACACAACTTCGCTACCAACATCGTTGATGTTAGTGCGCAGGAAGTCTTTGAGGCTTTACTCGCAGGAAGACGTGTCGTATATATCGGGCGCAATCCCGGGAACGACAACTACATTGTTGATAGCGGCAAATTCCACATTATTCAGAACGACTCTGCGGGTCTTACTATTAAGTCATTCGGACCACATGGCGACTTTGGTGATCAAATGTTTCATTGTGGGAATTCAATTGAATTTGATGGTTAACCTTGTAAGTTTACCAAAATGCAGAACACAACCATAACTCATAAAGTCGTTATCCTCGGCACGGCGCACGGCTCTAACGTGCCGGGGAAACGCTCGCCCGACGGCAAGTTCCGTGAGTATAAGTTCAGCCGTGAAGTAATCAACCTGCTTAAGCCACGGCTCGAAGCCCACGGTTTTACCGTGTTCGTCGATATGCCCTCGGACGAGGTGCCGCGACCGGGCAGCACCGAACTTTCGCTGCGCTGCCGTTACGTCAATGGCATCTGCAAGAAGTTCGGCCCGCAGAACTGCATCTACGTCAGCATCCACGTCAACGCCGGCGGCGGGCGGGGCGCGGAAACCTACTGCTACGACCTGCAGGGAGCGGGCGGAAGGCTCGCCCGCGCCATACAAAAACAGCTCGTAAAAACTCTCTCCCCCTTCGACCAAGGCTACAAAGACCGCGGCGTCAAAGCCCATCCCTCCTTCTGCGTCCTGCGCCAAACCGCCATGCCTGCCGTGCTGGTGCTCAACGTGGCCATGCTGCTCGTCATGCTCTCCATGCGCTGGCGACGGGCGTGGATTCCGCTAGCAGCCTTTGCAGCGGCCTTCCCCGCGATACGCACTTACATCCCGCTGAACTTTGCCGCGGCCGACGACACGGCGCAGGAGGAATGCCTGCGACTGATGACCTTCAACGTCTGCGGCTA
>CALAVE010000005.1 GCA_937892215.1 uncultured Porphyromonadaceae bacterium | reverse complement strand
GCATCATTCATGAGGTCACGGTTAAAAACACCCAGACTTACAAGAAGACTGAAATCGGTGAGAGTGAGTCCGGTGACCTTCCGGAATAAATCAGGTTCCAGCTGCATGATGACATCTTGAAGACTATACTCGCGGAAGTCGGTGAGATACATAAAGACAGGAATACGCGTTGCGAACTTGATGAGTTTTTCCTGAATTTCCTTACGTTTACTTTTATATTCCTTTTCTTCCTGAGAGAGTTGTCGCTTCTCCTTTTCGGAAATCTTGTCGGGGTCCTTAGACTTCTTAACCTGCTTAACGTGCTCGGACTTGTTGATGATGGTTTCGATATCTGAATTGAGGCTACGAAATCCCTCGATGTTCATTAGAGCATTCATGGCCTCCGGACTATTCATGAGACGCTGCAGCGTGGCGTTATCAACATTGACAAGGACGGCACTTTCCCACCTGCGGGCAAGCAGAGTGGCGGTGGTTCCACTCATAGCCAAATCGAGCACGTCGGTAGCATCAATTTCTCTCATGGAAGAGCCGTCGAAGGCAAGAATGGGTAAGAAACGAATAAACTCTTCCACTTTCTTTTCGGGATTATTTTCCTTGATATTAAGTTGGCAACTGTATTCCTGAACTTGCCTTAAAGCACGATTAAGAGCAAAGTCAAAGACATAACAGAGAGGTTTCAAGATAACCTCGTTGCCGTCCTCGTCGCGAGTGGTCCAAGGCGACTGAACCCTAAAAGCAGCCTGAAAATAAGTCTCAGGAGAAGTGGTGTTGCGGAGCATTAAGATGCCGGTCCAAGGTTTAACGGTGACACCAGTAGAGAGTTTACCGCACGAAAGAGTAATGGTCTTAGACTGCTGAGGGTCGGCCATAGCATTGTAAACAGGAGTTACGGCATTAGCGCCCATACCAGCCTCGTTACCGGCCGCCACAATAATTTCATAATCGCTGAAGAAGCGATTGACTTTTTTAGCAAGAAGCCTTGCCATAGCCCTGCAAGCCGCCACACTGGGCAAGAACCAGTAGGTGTGCTGTAAATAGCAGAGCAAGCGATAGTCGGAAAACGGCATGGGAGGTTTTTCATTAGCCAGTTTCAAATCATTCAGAATCTCCTCAGCGTATGCTCCACGAATCAAATCCAACCACTTCTGAACATATTCCTCGTGAATGAAAGAATCATCTTCGGCACGGAAAAATTCGTTAAGGTCGAATTCATCGAATTCACCTTGCGAAGCAATGCGGCTAATGCTTTCAGGCATCTGATATGCGAGCATAACCATACGAGGCAACTGCGCATAAGGATTGTGTGGTCCAATCCATTTCTGTTTAGCCTCTTGCTCGTCGGAGTAGGTCCAATTAAAAATCTGTTCTTCAATAAACTCTCCGGTTGAGATAGCGCGGAAAGGCGTTCCAGAAAGATACAGATAAGCGCCGGTCTTGAGCGGCATCAGTTCCTCGTCGTAAAGTTCACGAGCCTCCACCTCCCTTGCCGAAGAAGCATCCTCAGTGATGATTTGAGTTGTTTCGACAGCACGCTGAAGGGCAGGGTCTTTCTTGTCATAAAAACTCTTAGCATTCTTACCCCAAGCGCCATAGTGATATTCATCAAGGACAATACAATCCCAATTAACGGTCGGAATCCATTCATTAGTAGCCTTTATACCCCCCATAGCATTACGACCGAGCACGTCCTGGAACGAAGCAAAGCAGACGAAAGGCTTGTGTTCGTTGATTGCGTTGAACTCGCGGTCGTCCTGTTTCTGACAGAATTGCCATCCCTTGAAATCGACGTGTGTTGCGAGATCTTCTTCCCAAGCGGTTTTTACCGCCGGTTTGAATGTAAGAACCAGAATGCGAGACCACTTCATGCGAAGAGCTAACTGATAGGTGGTGAAAGTTTTGCCGAACCTCATCTTGGCATTCCAGAGGAAGTGAGGCGTGAGCCCGCGATTGTCGGGGTCATTCCGGAAAGCCTTAAAATATGCTGCTGTTTTTTCGACGGCTCTTTTCTGCTCGGGCCTCATTTTGAAGTCATAGATGCGTTCTGTGACAGTTTCTTTTCCTTGAATAGCCGCAGCGATGGCACGTTCCACAGTCTTAACGTCGGTAACGAACCACTCACCTTGTGGGTTAGGGACATGACTGTGCCGCAGAATCTTGTGTATGAGATGGTCGTCGAAAGAAGACCCATCGCTGCGCATAGCCGGGCGTTTGAGTACAATCCTGTAGCGGATGTTTCCAGTGATGTTCTGTTCACGGACGCGAGTTTCGACATCCCGAGTGGTGTAACCCACTTTAAGCATTCCGGCGTGAGCCGGGACATTAATGTGCTCGTAGGCATAAATCATGGGAACAGAGTTGGATTTTTCAGGAAAGGGGTTCTTTATTGCCATGAGTTGAATGAATATTGCGCGAGTAATAGAAGTTTCAAAAAGAGTGTATTGCGTCAGGAGTCACTTGCCATAGAAGTTTGAGGGCGGTCATGTGAATTAATCCATAGGTCGAATCATGGATTCGATGAACGCTATTTCGTCTTCGGTGAGTCCGTATTTCTTGTAAAGCATTTCGTCGGTCCATGGGTGCGAGAAGTCTTGTATGGGGACAAGCGAATAGACACTTCTTGTAGTGTCTTGTGTCACCTTCTTTAACATTACAAGAAATCGAAAGAACTTTGTTTTTATATAGCTTATGACATTTTCGCATTCCAATTTGCTATTGAATGGGCCAATAAACATATAAGTCTCAGTACAGACTGAGCCCGGCTCTCCTACAAAAGGCTTGCCAAGTATGGGATGAGGTAGTACATCACTGCCACTACTTGCTCTGGGAATAAAGACTTTATATTTATTTATAACTTCAATGTTTTTATCAATCTCGGATAGATTTACACGACTTATACCTTGATTCTCATATAGCATTAAATCTCCGTTACGTTTTCCGTGAAATGTAGTACTAAGACCAAACGGCTGACGAGAACTGACAAGTGGCATAATTACGGGTTCATTTTTAGCTGAGACTTTGTGTAGTATAGGAATTGCTTCATTATATCTAATAAATGAATCACAACCATCTTCAAGAAGAGGCCTTGTTTGTGATGGGTATTCATTACCATCTTTGTGGGTGACGACAGTGCATAGTCCTGGATTGTCCCTATCCCAAAGTAAGTAGCAAACTCCGCCTTTAATTTGAACGCCTGGAAAGCACTCGTATGCTTGTGGATAATCATGAATAACTCTTAGCCGAGAATCATGCAACATACCATCCCTAAATTCATCTAATCCTTTACCACCTGCAAACCAACGCGCAGGTACAATAATTGAAATAAATTGAGGACTCATGCTCTTAGCTTGTAATATAAATTTGTCATAAATGGGTTTTGCGCTGATTCCAAACCCTGAATCGCTAAGTTGGTAGGGCGGATTGCCTATAATTACGTCGAAATTCATATCTTTGAAAAAATGTTTTGGGTTATCAGTGTGAATGAACATGTAAGCATATTGTTCTGCCTCCGGTCCACGGTCGTACACGGCTTGGCTTGCACCGCAATACCGGCATTTACCGTTGACCCAAGTATGTGGTATGTTTTGGTAGAGAATGTTGCCCTGAGATGTCGCGAACTTAGAAATGCTATATGGCCCGTTTGCGTCTTTGCTGCAATAGACTGAGCGCCGAGCGATGAGTGCAGTAAGTTCGGTGCATGCGATTCCAAATACCTGATGATGCAGAATGTGGTGTATGCGCTTCTGTCGGTCGGGAATAACGGTTTCAAGTCCACGGTCGAGACGCTTTACGATTTCGCGAAGGAACACACCGCTCTTGGTGAAAGGGTCGAGAAATGTAGTGCGAGGGCTTTGGAACAAATGCCGCGGCAATAAGTCGAGCATCTTGTTGGCCAATTCAGGCGGAGTGAAAACCTCGTCATTGCTGAGGTTCGCAAGACAGTTGAGGACGTCGGGATTATAGTTGGGAATTTTCATACATCTATCGTATAAGGTCGATGAATCGGATAGTTTTGTTGGTGCTCCAATCGCGTATAAGGCAATATGTGCCATTATGGCGGCGGATGTCGTCGTGGCGGCAACCAGGGCAGAACACAGGCAGTTCTTCCTCTCCAAACAGTGTGGTTACAACTTGTGTCACACCATCTCTGCAAGAATCAGGGACTACACCTTTGAGTCCGTCCATCTGCCAAAGATTCCAACTGATGACATG
>CALAVE010000004.1 GCA_937892215.1 uncultured Porphyromonadaceae bacterium | reverse complement strand
CTCGTCCCAGACGGCGTCCATCTCGGCCAGGGTCATGTCGGAGAGTTTGCGCCCCTTGCGCAGGGTCTGCTCCTCAAGGTAGGTGAAACGGCGGCGGAATTTGTCGCAGGCGCCGCTGAGGGCGGCTTCCGGGTCCACCCCGTAGAGGCGGGCGGCGTTCACTATGGCAAACAGAAGGTCGCCGAATTCCTTCTCGGTATTCACGTCATTGCCGCTTTTCATCTCGGCTTCAACCTCGGCCATCTCTTCTCTTACCTTCTCCCACACGTCCTCTTTCTGGTCCCAGTCGAAACCCACGTGCGCAGCTTTCTCCTGTATGCGCTCGGCCTTGATTAGCGAGGGCAGGCTGGTTGGCACCCCGCCCAGAACGGTCTTGTTCCCGTCTTTTTCTTTCATCTTTATCAGCTCCCAGTGGTCCAGCACCTCATTGGCGTCGCTCACAGTGTCGGTGCCGTAGATGTGAGGGTGTCGGAAAATGAGTTTCTGTCTTAAGGCATTACACACGCTTGCTATATCGTAGTCCCCTGTCTCTTCGCCAATTCGAGCGTACAGCACCACGTGTAGCAGAACGTCGCCCAGTTCTTTCTCTATCTTGCTCTTGTCACCGCCCAGCAGCGCGTCGGCCAGTTCCATCGCTTCCTCTATGGTGTTGGGCCGCAGGCTCTCGTTGGTCTGGATTGAATCCCACGGACAGCGCTCGCGTAGCGTGTCCACCACATCCAGCAGTTCCTCCAGTGCCTTCAGCCGTCTCTTTCTTGTCTCTTCTGTCATTTTCGTTTCGCAATCGGATTATAGTCGTGCAAAATTAGGCAATTTTATTTGAATTACATAAATAATTGCTATCTTTGCCTTCCATACAAGATTTCGCTTTAGGTGGATGATTGTTAAACTCTATAATTTATTATCAATGTAATGAAACGTTTAGTTTTTATACTTTCAATTCTGGTACTCGTAGGCGTGGCTTATTTCGCCGCAGAATATGACCGCTCTATCCAGTTTAATGAGCTACCGCCTGTTGCCCAGCAACTTATTAACGCTAATTTCCCTCATGACAAATCTGTCTATATTACCGCCGACTGGGACGACTTCAAGGTGGTGCTCAGCGGTGGACAGAAATTGGAATTTGACCGCAACGGCAACTGGACCGACATTGAATGTGGCACAACCGGTGTCCCAGAGGCTTTGCTGCCGGCACAAATCCTTACTCACATTCAGCAATCGTTCCCCGGCGCTAAAGTGATAGGCATTAGCGCTGACTGGCAGGGATATGACGTGGAACTCAACACCGGTATAGAGATAGAGTACGATAAGAACTTCCAAGTTTCTAAAATCGACGACTAACAATATCAAAGCTATTACATCCTCTGTGACCGCCCCCAATTTTAGCAGAAATGAGATTATTGCACTTGACATTGATTTTACTGCTTAGTGTTCCCGTGATGTCATGGGGACAGGCCAAGGATAGTCTGACCACAACCGAAATAAAGGACACAGTCGTTCATCAGAGCCGTATCAGTAAAATCAAGTCGGGAATTACTAAACGAATACAGGACAAACTTAATCAGCCCTACGACACAACGCGCAACAAAAGCTACTGGTGGCGCGCCATGAAGCATGGCAAGGTCAATTTCAAAGACTCCACAATGGGATATCCCAAGTTCGTCATGTTTTGCTATAACGTCTATAACTGGGGCGACAAGGCTTTCAACAGTTACGATTCTGTTTATGTCGTGCCCACAGGAAAAAACTGGAAACTGACCTTGAAAAATCAGAACTGGATCGACAATTTCTACGGTGGTAACAGTCAGGGACGGACAAACTTTACCAGTGGCGCGGCAAGTAACATAGGTATTTATCTGTCGTTTATGGCCGTTTCACTTGGCTATTCTATCGATATCGACCGAATCTTCGGGGCAAAGGGAACAAGCAAAATGATGGAATTTTCGTTCACATGTGCCAGATTTACCGCCGAATTTCATAAAACCACAAACACCGGGCGAATGAACACTCGCGTGAAACTCAACGAGAGCGAGGACTGGAAACGAGGCGAAAAATTGAATTCCCTCAAGCGTAAGACTATCGGTGTCAGCGCCACATATTTCTTTAATAGCCGAAAGTATGCGCGCGCTGCCGCTTACTGCTTCTCCAAGTATCAGCGACGTAGTGCCGGCTCTCCTCTTGCGGGGTTCTCAATCATTAATTACGATTTCACAATCGACCCTACACAACTCACACCCGAACAGGCCGCAGAGTTTGAGCACATCGGCACTGCGCACATTCGATACACCGACTACTGCCTCAAGGGCGGCTACGCTTACAACTGGGTCCTCAATCCCAAGTTTTTACTTAATTTCACCGGTATGGCGGGAGGCGGTGTCAAGCACATTCACAGCACTGAGTACGCTCCATCCAGTAACACCGGTGCGATGAACCTGAACGGCAGTTTTGCCCTTACATATAATCACAAGCGATTCTTCGCCAGCCTGCAGAGCAGTGTCACCACCAGCCTGAATTTCGCCCACGACCACAACTTCAGTTACACCATCGCCGACCTCACAACCGTATTCGGTATCCGTTTCTAACTCCGAGCGGCCGTTTGTCTCTCTATTCTTTAGGCTTGGTTATAGCCATGCAACGATTTCCGGGAAATGCAATATCCGCTCTGCGTTCTGCTCATTGAAAACAAGATGAGAGAAGTCTCGCTTCTTCTGCTGCAAATCTATGCCCATGAGCCGTTCTCTGACTGCGACCTTCAATTCTTCTATCGTTGATATGCCGGTTCTTGCGTGAAGAAAGGCCAAGTTAGGCCCGGTCTTCGATAGCAGGAAGATGGCGTCGTAGAAGTCTCGCCCCTTCTGGCGTGAGAGTATGGCGGCGAACTTCATTGCGCACAGCACGTCTAATGGGGGTGTCTGTACGCCGAAGAAGAATCCAAGTCTGTTTATTTGGGCAACGATGGGCTTATATTCCACCATCTGGTCCTGAGCTTCTATCTTTACCAGAAGCCTTTCTTCGCGATGACCGGTTAGTCCCAGGTTAAAGAGCATTTCGGGGAAATATAGGTTCCGGCGAAATGCTGTCAAACGTGAATTTTGCTTGTCGCGTGTCTCCACATTTATCGCGTTTTGTCTTAGGTAGTGCACCACGCTGTCTGTCATGGCTATGAACTCTTCTTCGCCAAAATCTTTGCAGTCAAAATCCAAGTCTTCTGAGAATCGGTCTATCCCCTGGATAAGCCTGAGATTGGTTCCTCCGATAAACGACACTTTGTTAATATATGGTGTCGTAGCCACAAAATCAAGTATCAGCAACTGCAGATACTCCTTTAGCATATACCGCTCAAAGCGACTGTCTCTCGCTATTGTGGGTGGGTAGAAACTTCGTATATATTCAAGGTCTATCATAGTCCATACACCTTTAGTAGTTGTTTAACTCTATGTGATAATGACTTGCTCCCTATTCTCGAAAGATGCTCTGATAAGAGTGTCGTGTTTAATTCGTTCTGCATGAAATAATCATCAAGGCGCAACTCTTCCATATCCGCCTCTGTCTTGTAATATGGATTAAGGTAGAGCAAGTCCAGCAATGCTTTCTCCGGTGTGGCAAATAGCATATTGCGCCCGTTTTGCATAGTCTTTAAGCCATACCCGAAGTAAAGGGCTGGCTTCACGTTATGGTAGAGAAAAGTGCCAAAGTGATTTTCAAATTTTGCAGTCTTTAGTGTTGTTACACTTGTCTGCTGCACAACTTCTTCTGGTATAATTCCGTAAAATGATAGGGCGCTGTGAAGACTGATGTATGACGGCATATATATTCGGTTGGCTACATAACGGGAAAAGTCGGCCATTTGACGATATTCAGGGAAGGCGTAATACTGGTTGCGCAACTTTACGAGCAGTCCCTTACGGCACCACCGTGTTAGGTTATTACGGTCAAATCCATTCTCCCATAACAATACCTGATTGACGTTGAAGCACCCCAGGGGGTACAGATGTTCTCTGAATGTAATGAAGTCCATAATCTCTCGCTTTGTTTCTAAAACTCTGCAAATATAGTGATTTTTAGAAACAAATCGTATTTATGCTTGTATTATTTTCACCCAAAAAAGCTGCATACTTTTCTGAAAAATCGTCTCAGAGTCAGTACGCCATTATGTAGTGGTAGTCGCTTTGCACGGTTATGAACTGGTCGGCAACTTCGCGCCAGATGTCATAGTGTACGCCTTCCATCGATGACCAACGCACATACAGCTCAAGTCCCTTTTCTGTCGCAGCCATAACCTGAATCTCTGGCTCGAACCACATCAGATCATCCACGCTCACGCCGAACTCTTTTGTGGTCATGTCGCTCATGTCCACGTCGAACCACATATTGCGTGCCGACACCACTTGGCCCTCGGCTACGCACACCAGTGCCAGCAGCACCCGGCCGTCGCGTGGCTCCAGCAGAACTTCGTAGAACGAACGCTCGTTAATGTCGCAACTGGCCACCCAGTGTATATCCTTTATGCGGTCTAAGCCGCCCATGTATTCTTCTATTATGTGCCGCACTCCGGCTCCCACTGCCGGACGTTTCTCGCCGCTGAGCCAGCGCGAGAACTGCAGCGGATTGTGGTCGCTGAGCCATGTGTCGGGAACTATCACCGGCACTGCTTGGTCTGCTGGATAGCCGCGGAACATCTTTTGGGCGAATTGTTTGTTGTCTAAGGCATACGTGTAGCACATACCCAAGTCTATGTCTTGTCCGTCAACTTTGTATGAGCCTCTTTCGGCTTTCACCAGATGGATGTTTCCCACGTGCGGTTTGAACACCATGCGGTTATACACCGTGGTGAGCATAATCTGTTCGTCACAGGTTACGTCTCCCGGAACGGTGAAGCGGTTGCTGGCGATGTCAATGTCGTAGGCGAACAGGGGGTGATGACGTAGCGTTATGTCTCGGCTGCGGTCGGCACTGCTATTTGTGTAGAAATACTCCACGGGGTACCAGTTAAGCGTATCCGTGTTCACTGTGTAGTCGGGGCTGATTAGGTGCACCTCGCCGTCCACTACGTTGAAAACGCAGTTGGTCTTGTTCACGTCGGCCACCACCAGCTCCAGTTTCCCGTCGTGGTTCAGGTCCGAAATGGCATAGTAGCAAGCCTTTTCCACTCCGCTTGTCTCTTCGTCCACGCTTGCCAGAACATCTTCAAAGTTAAGATAGAATAAGTTCTCTTGGGTCAGGGCATTAGCACAGCGCTGAGCGTTCACGGCTATTACCGTGGCCAGCAAAGTCATAATTAAGCAAATTCGTTTCATATTAGTTTGTATTATGTGTATAATTCTGTTCTTATTTGTTTTTTAGCGCTTTGCCCAGGAACGCTTTGAAGCGGTTCACGTCTTCGTCATAGGCCACCGGCCCTGAGAGCAGATTACCCTCAGCATCCAGCACCACGTAGAATGGCTGAGAGTTGGAATTGAACTTGTGGCGCTGCAGATAACTCCACTTGTCGCCCACGGTGGATATCTCCACTGCCTTGCCGTTCTCCAAGACGTGGTAGGGCTTATCCAGCGAGGTGCGGTCGTCCACCATCAGCTGCACTGTCACGAAATTTTCACTGATTATCTGCTTCACGTCTTCGCGAGCCAGCACTGCACCCTCCATTTTGCGGCAGTTCACGCAGCCGTAGCCGGAGAAGTCCACAAACACCGGCTTACCCAGCCGGGCAGAGGCTTCCATGGCTCGGTCGTAGTCATCGTAGATGGTGCTCTCTTCGGCCTGGAGGTTGAAATCTTGTGTGCTAAGCGGTGGCACAAACGCGCTCGTCGCCCTTAGCGGCGCTCCCCACAATCCGGGGATGAGATACACTGTAAATGCCAGCGATGCCAGTGCCAGGAAAAAGCGTGTCACGCCTATGCTTCGCGAATCGTCGTCGCTCTTGAAACGGAACACCCCCAGCAGGTACAGCCCCATCAGGCCGAATATGGCTATCCACAGGCTTAGGAACACCTCGCGGTCCAGTATGTGCCAGCCGTACGCTAAGTCGGCTACCGACAGGAACTTGAGCGAAAGCGACAGTTCCACAAAGCCCAGAAGCACTTTCACTGTATTAAGCCATCCACCCGACCGGGGCAGTCGCTTCAGCCATGACGGGAACATGGCAAATAATGTGAACGGCAGTGCCAGGGCTATGGCAAACCCTAACATACCCACGGCTGGCGCGACCGATGTGCCGCTGCTGGCCGCTTCCACAAGCAGGGTGCCTATTATGGGACCGGTGCAGGAGAACGACACTATCACCAGCGTGAATGCCATGAAGAATATGCTCATCACGCCGGTTGTCCGTTCGGCGCGGCTGTCCATGCGGTTGCTCCACGAGTCGGGTAGTTTTATGTCAAATGCCCCGAAAAACGATATCGCGAATATCACCAGCAGCAAGAAGAACACCACGTTGCAGATGGCATTGGTGGCAAGGTTGTTCAGCGCGTCAGCTCCGAATATCGCCGTCACTATCAGCCCTAACAGCAGGTATATAGCCACAATCGACACTCCGTAGGTCACGGCGCTCACTATGGCGTTCCGCCGATTTCCGCTTTTCTTCAGGAAGAAACTCACTGTGAGCGGAATTATGGGCCACACGCACGGTGTGAGTAGCGCCATCAGCCCTCCCAGAAAACACGCGAGGAATATGAACCAGAGCGACCTCCTGCCGTCTCCTCCACCGGTCATGTTGGCTGCGTCGTCACTGTATGTCACCGGAGACCACAAGTCTGTTCCCGCGCTTGCTGACGTGTCGGCTGTGTCAGGCTTTGCCTCAGTCGTGTATTCTTCAGCCTCGGGCTTTATCTCTCGCTTCTCCTCGGTCTTGTCGGTTGCCACTATGCCGCTTATCATTATGGGCTCGCTCGTGGGTGCGTTGCACTCCACGTTGTTGCAGGTCATGTAGCGGATGTTCCCGCTTATGCTGTAGTTCGGGGCTGTAACCTTAATGGCTTGGGTAAGTGTCACTTCATTCTCCCACCAACTCAGGTCCATGTCGAACATCTCGTCATGCTCGCGGTGTGGGGCGGGGCGGCTCTCCGGCTTTCCCGTCAGTTCCACTCCCCTCAGTTCTTTCCATTCCACCGATAATGGGGTGGGGCCGCCTTTGCCTATGTCGGTGCCATACACGTGCCATCCTTTGTCAATGCTGCCGTGTATCTCTATTTTACCGCTTTTGCTGTCGTTCATAGTCACCTTGCTCTGCCAGTGGACGTGTTGCGCCACCTCTGCGTTCGCGCATAGCAGAAGACTCAGAAACGTCAGCATGAATATGGTGAATCGTCTCATCCTTTTCAAATTCTTTTGTTTTCATTGGCAAATATAGATAAAAATCGGGACAAACCCTAATTATTATCCATTTTCTCCCAAATCCTGACGCCAATTGAAACTAATCTCTTTGTATCTATTCAGCGATTATTGCAAGGTGTGATTAAATTGCCGTTGGTTGAGTCG
>CALAVE010000003.1 GCA_937892215.1 uncultured Porphyromonadaceae bacterium | reverse complement strand
TGTTTTACAACATGTTACAACAAAAGGGTGCGCCAGAATTATGACACACCCTCTTTCTGTGTTAAAACATCATAATTTAATTCCATAACTCATATTATTTTCGTAAATTTGCTTCACTTCTTCACTCAACCGACGTAACTTTTTTATAACATAAACTTTTTAATATTATGAAAGAAAAACTTCAAGCTATCTTTAAGGAGAAATTTGGAACCGACAGCGTAGTCTATGCTTCGGCCGGTAGAATTAACCTCATTGGTGAGCACACCGACTATAACGGTGGATTCGTATTCCCTGGCGCTATCGACAAGTACATCATGGCCGCCATCAACATCAATGGCACCGACAAGGTTCGCGCTTACTCCGCCGACCTCGACAAATTCGCCGAGTTCGGACTCAACGAAGCCGACGCCCCAGCCGAGCAGTGGGCAAGATACATCTTCGGCGTTTGCCGCGAGACCATCAAGCGAGGTGGTACCGTTAAGGGATTCGACACCGTTTTCGCTGGCAACGTGCCTCTCGGCGCCGGCCTTTCTTCGTCTGCCGCCCTCGAATCGGCTTTCGCCTTCGCTCTAAACGACCTCTTTAACGACAATAAAATCGACAAATTCGAACTCGCTAAAATCGGACAAAGCACCGAACACAACTACTGCGGAGTTAACTGCGGCATCATGGACCAGTTCGCATCTGTTTTCGGCAAGAAAAACTGCCTCATCAGGCTCGACTGCCGCTCGCTCGAATACGAATACTTCCCGTTCGACGCTAAGGGATACAAACTCGTTCTGCTCGACTCCAAGGTGAAACACGAACTCGTTGATTCACCCTACAACAAACGCCGCGAATCTTGCGAACGCGTCGCTAAAGCTCTCGGCGTTGAAACTCTGCGCGATGCCTCCATCGAAATGCTCAACGGCATCAAGGACCAAATCTCACAGGAAGACTACAACCGAGCAGAATACGTCATCGACGAGAAACAGCGCGTGCTCGACGTTTGCGACGCCCTCCAGAAAGGCGACTTTGAGACCGTTGGCGACCGCATGTACAAGACCCACGAGGGTATGTCCAAACTCTACGAGGTTAGCTGCGTCGAACTTGACTACCTCAACGATATCGCCAAGGAATGTGGCGTAACTGGCTCCAGAATCATGGGCGGTGGCTTCGGCGGCTGCACAATCAACCTGGTCAAGGAAGAACTCTACGACCACTTCATCGCCACTGCTAAGGCTAAATTCAACGAGAAATACGGACACGAGCCGGTGGTTATCGACGTTATCATATCCGACGGCGCACACAAGGTGGTTGACTAATTCCTCTGCACAAGTCTTATGAAAATTTCTCAGAATACTATAAGCACCGCCCGCGGCGAAATCAAGACGTTCACTCTCACTAACCTCAGTGGGGCAAGTGTAAGTCTCAGCGCCGTGGGCGCCGGTATCACCGCAATCAATGTGCCCGATGCTCAGGGACGGCTCGCTAACGTCGTTTTGGGCTACAAGGACGTTGCCGACTACTTCTACGATGGCCCATGCGCCGGAAAAGTTCCGGGACGGTATGCCAATCGTATCGCACTCGGCAAATTCCGGCTCGATGGAGAGGCCCATCAGTTGCGCATCAACAATGGACCCAATGCTCTTCACGGTGGGCCGGAAGGTTTTGCCAACAAGATTTGGGACGCCGAGGTAGTGGACGACAACGTGGTTTTCACCCTCCACAGCCCCGATGGCGACGAGTGCTATCCCGGAAACCTCACCGCAAAGGCTTGCTACAGCTGGAGCGACGACAACAAGCTCACGCTCCGACTTTCGGCCGAGACCGATAAGAAAACCGTTGTCAATCTCACTAACCACACCTATTTCAACCTCGGCGGCTATGCCTCGGGCAGCATCCGCGACCATGTGCTTCAAATCGAGGCCGACACCTACCTGCCCACCGACGCCGACCTGATTCCAACGGGCGAGATCCGCTCGGTTGCGGGAAAGCCGTTCGATTTCCGCGAGCCGAAAACCATCGGCCGCGATATGGACGCCGACAACGCCGACCTGAAGGTCCTCTCCGGCGATTCTGTCCAGAACCGACAGGACCGCGGCGCAGCCCAGGCGATTGTCAAAGGCTTTGCAGATGGCAGCATTGATGTGCTTACCTCAATGAAGTGTTTGGACGAGGGCGTTGATGTTCCACGAAGCGAGGAACTTTAATGTCGGG
>CALAVE010000002.1 GCA_937892215.1 uncultured Porphyromonadaceae bacterium | reverse complement strand
TATGTTTTACAACATGTTACAACAAAAGGGTGCGCCAGAATTATGACACACCCTCGTTTCTCTATATGCCGTTAGAAAATATGCGTAATTCGCAAAATCCTCACAAATTCTTTTCATTGGAGTAATTGGAATAATTCGCAGTTGAGTTCTCCTCGTTACTGGCAATCATTCAGGGCTTTACACTGATGGCGCGCATAAAAGCCGTGAAAGTTTACTAATTCAAGTTGTGAATTTTGCGAAAAATTACTATCTTTGTAATTTGCAAGACAAATGAATGCTACCGATGCCATACGATTCGCATGCGTGCTCTGCCTCTGGCTGGCACTCTGCTTCATGTTGCTATCGCGCACGCCGCAAGTCACCTTCATGACGGTGTTCACCATCGTTGCGTCAGGTATCATTGTCTTTGTCCCGCTCTATAAGAAGTATGTTAAGAACAAAAAGAAATGAATAACGAAAACTTCATACAGCAGAACTGCCCGTTGCTGGCGACTATCAACTCCCCGGCCGACCTCAAGAAATTACCTGTGGACCGGCTACCACAACTCTGTGGCGAGTTGAGAACTTTTATGATTCACTCGCTGGCAAGCAATCCTGGACACTTCGCATCCAGCATGGGAGCCGTGGAAATTGTGGTGGCTCTGCACTATGTGCTCAACACGCCCGACGACCGAATCGTCTGGGACGTGGGGCATCAGGCCTATGCGCATAAGATTCTTACGGGGCGCCGCGACCGCTTCGAGCGTAACCGCATGATGGACGGACTCAGCGGATTCCCCAATCCGTCGGAGAGTGAATACGACACGTTCATGGCAGGACACGCATCCAATTCCATTTCGGCTGCGCTGGGAATGTCAATCGCCGCGGAACTCACCGGAAACACTTCCCGCAAGGTGGTGGCTGTCATTGGCGACGCATCCATCAGCGGAGGTCTGGCTTTTGAAGGACTGAACAATGCCTCGATTCACAAGAATAACCTCATGATTATTCTTAACGACAACGATATGTCTATCGATGCCAACGTGGGCGCGCTCGGAGAGTATCTCACCGAGATGACCACATCCAAGAGTTATAACGACATGCGATATAAGACCTACCGATTCCTCCGTCGTCACAAGGTTATCGGTGACAAGGGGAAGGGGCTGGTACTGCGCTTCAATAACGCCATGAAGTCGCTCCTCACAGGCCAGCAGAACATTTTCGAGGGCCTAAACATCCGTTACTTCGGACCGTTCGACGGACACGATGTGGTGAAGCTGGTGAAGATTTTCCGCGATGTGAAAGACATGACCGGACCTAAGATGGTGCACCTGCACACTCGCAAGGGCAAGGGGTATGAACCGGCCGAGAAAGACCCATCCACATGGCACGCGCCCGGCAAATTCGATGAGGAAACCGGCGAACGCATCACCGGCAACAGTGATGGCAAGCCGCTTAAGTATCAGGACGTTTTCGGGCATACGCTCGTGGAACTGGCTACCGACAACCCGGCTATCGTGGCCATCACCGCCGCAATGCCCAGTGGCACGTCGGTGTCCATGATGCAGGAGGCTTTCCCGGCACGCACCTTCGATGTCGGTATTTCAGAAGGCCATGCCGTCACTTTCGCCGGAGGACTCGCCAAGGACGGACTGCATCCGTTCTGTTGCATCTACAGCTCTTTCCTGCAGCGTGGCTACGACGAAATCATCCACGACGTGGCCATCCAGCACCTGCCGGTCACTTTCTGCATCGACCGTGGCGGCCTGGTAGGCGAGGACGGTGTCACTCACCATGGTGCATTCGATATGGCCTATCTCAGGGCTATACCCGGTATCACCATCGCCGCTCCCATCAACGAGCACTGGCTGCGCAACCTCATGTTCACTTCGCAACTGCCCGATATGGGACCGTTCGCAATCCGCTATCCGCGTGGCCGTGGTGAACTCACCGACTGGCACTCGCCCATGCGGCCGGTTGAGGTGGGGCGTGGCTATAGAGTGTCTGACGGAACTGCGCCGGTGGCAGTGCTCAGTATCGGCACTATCGGCAACGACGTGAAGAAGGCTATCGCGGCTCTGGCTCAGAACGGTATCTCGGTCGCGCACTACGACATGGTGTTTCTTAAGCCCATCGACGAGGAAATCCTTGCCGAGGTAGCGGCGCGTTTCCGCCACGTAATCACTGTGGAAGACGGCACGGTATGTGGCGGTCTTGGCAGTGCCGTGTCGGAGTGGATTACGGCCCACGGAGCCTCCGTGAAAGTAACTTCGCTCGGAATCCCCGACCGCTTCGTGCATCAGGGCACCGTGGAGCAGCTGAAACAGCTCTGTGGTATCAGCGCAGGGGCTATTCGGGATAAAATTAACCAAATCTTAAACGGGTAATTATGAAAATAGTTATTGCCGGAGCGGGAGACGTGGGAACTCACCTCGCTAAGTTACTCTCAGGAGAGGAACAGGACATCATCGTTATCGACAACGATGAGTCGAGACTTGCCGCTCTTGAAAACTACAATCTTTTGACTGTTCACGGTAGCGCCGTCTCTTTCTCCGCGCTCAAGGGGGTGGGGATGGGTTCTTGCGGACTTTTCATCGCCGTCACTCCTTTTGAGACTCGTAACATCATCGCTTGCTCCATCGCTAAAAAACTGGGAGCAAAAAGGACCGTGGCACGTATCGATAATTCTGAGTTCCTCCGCAAAGAGCATAACGGTTACTTCACCTCGCTTGGCGTTGACTCCCTGATTTATCCCGAATATCTCGCCGGAAAAGAAATTGTTACCGCCCTCAGTAAGACGTGGGTGCGCAATTGGTTCGAACTCTTCGACGGCCAACTCATAGTAGTGGGCGTGAAAATACGCGCCAATTCGCCTCTCTGCGGTAAGCAGCTCCGCGAGGTCACCACCGTCTCAAGGTATCTGCACGTGTCGGCCATCAAACGCAACCGTGAAACCATCATTCCGCATGGCGACGACCGCGTCCTTGAGAATGACATCGTTTACATTGCCACCATGCGCCAGTATATCGACCATGTGATGACTGTCTGCGGCAAGGAGGATGTCCCGGTGGACAAAGTGCTGGTAATGGGCGGAGGCGACATCGCTGTGCAAATGGCACAAATGGCGCAGGACCGCGTTTCCATTAAAATCATCGAGGAAGACCGTGAACTTTGCGAGAAACTCGCCGAGTCTCTGCCCGGTTGTAGCATAGTCTGTGGTGACGCGCGCGACACCGACCTCCTGGAGGAAGAGGGCGTGAGCGATTACGATGTGTTCGTCGCTCTAACCCCCAGTTCCGAAGCCAATATCCTGGGCTGCATGATGGCTAAGGAACATGGTGTGCGCAAGACCATAGCGCAGGTCGAGAATCTGCAGTTCATCAGCCAAGCCGAAATGCTCAATATCGGCACTGTCATTAACAAGAAACTCATCGCCTCCAGCCACATCTTCCAGATTATGCTCGACAACGACACCTCCAATGCCAAGTGCCTCGCGCTCGCCGATGCCGAAGTGGCCGAGTTTGTGGTTAAGCGGGGCTCCAAGGTTACCAAGTCGCCGGTTAAGGACTTGCGGTTGCCCGGCGGTATGACCATCGCAGGACTTGTGCGCGACGGGCAGGGCGAACTTGTTACAGGAAACACTCTTCTCCGTCCGGGCGACCACATAGTGGTCTTCTGCCTATCTGGTGCCATTCACAAGATAGAGCGGGCTTTCAGTTGATTACCTCCCAATAACACGTAATACCCCGCAACTATGCAAAGACTAATGACTCAAAATATTAATTTCCCCATCGTACTCAGGGTGATAGGGTGGCTGCTGCTGATTGAGGGGGCTTATATGCTCCTCCCTTTGCTGGTGTCGCTCTGGTTCCATGAGTATGATACGGTTACTGTCTTTGCCCTCTCAATTGCCATCACTTTGCTGGCCGGCGTGCTTATGACATTCGGCCTCCGTCCGGCCGACAACTCCATGCGTAAGCGCGAAGGGATTATTCTCACGGCCGTGATATGGGTGTTCTTCTCGGCCTTCGGTATGCTCCCGTACCTCTTCTCGGGCACTCTCTCCAATGTCACAGATGCGTTTTTCGAGACTATGTCGGGATTCACCACCACCGGCTCCACTCTTATCACCGACGTTGAGTCGCTGCCGCATGGCATTATCTTCTGGCGCTCATCCACCCAGTGGCTCGGCGGTATGGGAATCATACTCTTCACTCTTGCCGTCCTGCCTATGCTCAACTATAAGGGCGGTATCGCACTCTTTAATGCCGAAGTGACGGGTATCACACACGAGCGCATTCGCCCGCGCGTCAGCCAAACGGCCAAGGATTTGTGGATAATCTACATCACGCTCTCGGCCATTATGGCGGCGCTCCTGTGGCAACCCATGGGCTGGTTCGATGCCGTTTGCCACACTATGGCCACCGTCTCCACCGGTGGGTATTCCTCGCGTAACATGGGGCTCCAGTTCTGGAACTCGTATTACGTCTATGGCGTAGTCATGGTGTTCATGTTCCTTGGTGGAATGAATTTCACCTTGCTCTATGCTCTCACCCGAGGACGCCTCTCCCTAATCCGACGCAACGACACCTTTAAGTTCTACGTGACCATAATTGTGCTCGTCTCGGTGATAATCCTGTTCAGAATGTGGGATTTCAATTACTTCGACAACTGGACCGACCGCGTCACGCTGGCATTCTTCGACACCATTGCAGCCGCCACTTCCACAGGTTTCACTTCAGTGCGCTACGAGACGCAAGGGGAGTTTATCGCTTTCATCATCATGGTGCTCATGGTTTTCGGCGGAATGGCCGGCTCCACTTCCGGTGGGGCTAAAATCGACCGTTTCCTTGTTATGGTGAAAAACAGTCGCAACGAGTTCTACCGTGTCCTTCACAGCAACGCCGTAACCGCCGTCCGTATCGACGGCAAAGCCATTCCTCATCAGATTGTTAGCAAGGTAATTGCATTCATTTCCATCTATCTGCTCGTCATGGTGGCGGTGGCGCTTATCCTCGCTTTCTTGGGACTGCCCATGTTCGACTCATTATTTACCTCAGTCTCAGTGCTAAGTAACTTCGGGTTCGGCTATGGCGTCACCGCAGAGCCCGGCTCCTTCATCTATTTGCCCACTGTGGCCAAGTGGCTGCTTGCTCTGGAAATGCTCGTGGGACGTCTGGAACTCTTCACTGTCCTCATCCTCTTCACACGCCGCTTCTGGCTCAAAGACTAACCACTCTTGGCTCATTTTTCCCTCATTTTAGCATTTTTAATAATCTTTTTATTCCTCGGTTTTCAATTCTTCGGGAAATTGTGTAACTTTGTAAGTTAAACGATAAAACCACACAAATTCGCAATATGAACCGAGATAATTTTAATCAAGATATTAACAAAGACGTTATTAACGAACTGCAACGCAAGGATAAGAACGGCAAGAACTCCACCGCATCTCAGTCTAAGACCAAGTGGCAACGTGTCTGTGACTTCTTCCGCAACGACCGAACGCGGCTCGCAATAGGCGTAATCCTCATTCTCGCAGGTATTTTCCTGCTCATATCATTCATCTCGTTCTTCTTCTCCGGCGCTGCCGACCAGAGTCGGGTGCAGAACTATAGCGTCATTAACAATGCGCATCAGGCCAACCAGATTAGCAACGTGGGTGCCGCGCTGGGAGCTTTCTCGGCCGACGCTCTCATCGCCGGTGGAGTGGGGCTGGCGGCATTCATCATAGTTATTTGGTGCATAGTCATCGGTCTGCGACTCGTCCGTCGTAAGCCGTCGCACTTTTTCTCTTACACTCTGATGTCGCTCTTCAGCATCATGGTGATGTCCATCATCATCGGAGCGTTTACATATCGCCTCGATGCCCCGTTCTATCCTCTCGGAGGAACGTTCGGAAAAGAGACCAGCATCTTCCTCGAAGGACTTGTGGGGGTTATCGGACTCATCATCGTGAATGTGATTCTCGCCATGGTGTGGGTGCTCCTCTGCTACAACACCATTCGCCACTTCTATTCTGTCGCTGCCGACAAGGCTCGTGAACTCCGTGCCAGAAAAGAGAATGAGCCGGACGAACAGCCGGCCGAATCCACTTTCCTCGGTGGCATCTCATCCAAGGAACGCAAGGGTGCCAATGCCGATAATGAGCCGGCCGAGAATAAAATAGAGAAGTCCAAACCGGCCAGAAAGCAACCTAAGGCCGCCCCCGCACCGGCTGCCGACCACAATTCGGCCCCGGCCGAAATGGCGCTCATCAAGCAGGGCTCAAGGGTTACTAATCCCAACGACCCCACTGGTGAGTATATGCATTATGTGTTCCCCTCGCTCGACCTGCTGCCGCAGATTGAAATGCGTGCCGACAGCGTGGATGTGGAGGAACAGGAGTCTAACAAGCGTCGCATTCAGGAAACTCTGGGCAACTATGGCATTGGCATCAAGAGTATTGAGGTACACGTTGGACCCACAGTCACTCTCTTCGAGATTGTTCCCGAAGATGGCGTGCGTGTGTCGCGCATCCGTAATCTTGAAGACGATATCGCCCTTAGCCTCAGTGCTATAGGTATCCGTATCATAGCGCCTATGCCCGGACGCGGAACCATAGGCATTGAAATTCCTAATCGCGACCCGCAGGTGGTGCCCATGCGCACAGTTCTGGGTAGCGAAAAGTTCGTCCAGACTAAGGCGAAATTGCCCATGGTGCTTGGCAGCACCGTTTCTAACGAAGTGTATGTGGCCGACCTCACCAAGATGCCGCACTTGCTCGTAGCAGGTGCTACGGGGCAGGGTAAGTCGGTGGGACTCAACGCCATAATCGCTTCGTTGCTCTATAAGAAAGGCCCGTCTGAACTGAAACTTCTCTTGGTTGACCCCAAAAAGGTGGAATTTAGCCTCTATGCCGACCTCGACAAGTATTTCTTCGCTCACGTGCCGGGAGTGGAGCGCGCTATAATCAACGACCCAAAAGACGTTGTCACCGCCATGAACTCGCTGGTGCAGGAGATGGAAAACCGTTACAAGATTCTGGAGGAAGTGCATGAGCGTAACATCGTGGACTACAACAACAAGTGGAAAAACCAACTTCGCAACGAGGAAGATGAAGAAGGTAATAAGAAGTTCCACTTCATGCCCTATATCGTGGTCGTAATCGACGAGTTCGCCGACCTGATTATGCAGAGTGGTAAGGAGGTGGAGTCTCCTATTGTGCGTATTGCACAGAAAGCCCGCGCCGTGGGTATCCACGTGATTATTGCCACCCAGCGTCCCGACGTCAAGGTTATCACCGGTCTTATCAAGGCCAACTTCCCAGGCCGTATCGCCTTCCGCGTTTCGCAGATGGTGGATAGCCGTACCATCATCGACCAGAGCGGTGCGCAGCGACTCATCGGTAAGGGCGACATGCTCTTCTCGGCCAACGGCGAGATTGTGCGCCTCCAGTGCCCATTCATCGACACTCCCGAGGTGGAAAAAATCTGCGCCTTCATTAAGGAGCAAGAAGACAACGACAAGTTCACCGCTCACGAGCAGCCGTTCATGCTACCTGAGTACACCGGTCCGGCCGGCGATAACGACGATGCCGGAGGTAGCTTCGCCGGTTCCAGCGCCGGTGACCGCGACCCGCTCTTCGAAGAGGTGGCTAAATGGATTGTGCAGAGCGACATGGCTTCCACGTCCTCAATACAGCGACGCTGGCAAATAGGCTACAACCGCGCCGGGCGCATTATGGACCAGATGGAGGCTGCCGGTATCGTGGGACAGGCCTTCGGCGGCAAGCCTCGCAAAGTCCTCGTTGACCCCATGACCCTCGAAGGCATGCTCTAAAATTAAGAACTAAGTAAACTGATAAATATGAGAAAATTAAGTGTAATATTCGCGTTGTTTGCCCTCACCGCCTTGGCGCAGCAGCCATCGGCGGTGTTGGATAAAGCCATTGCCAATCTTTCGGCCGGCGGCCTGATAACTGCCGACTACAAGGTTACGGCCGCTCAGGGTTCTACCTCCGGTTCCATTGCCATGAAGAGCAATAAGTTCCGCATCCTTTCGGCCGATGTGAAAAGTTGGTTCGACGGCAAGACGCAGTGGACCTATTCCAAGGCCACGGGCGAGGTGAACATCACCACGCCGACTGCCGGTGACCTGCAGATGTCAAATCCCTACGTGGCTGCCCTTAATTACAAGACTTCATTCAATTTGCCCAAGGCTGTGGAGAAAAGCGGGTCTTATTATGTGATTAAACTTACACCCAAGAAAAAGGTGGAATTCAAGTCGCTTACGCTCTTTGTGGGCACTTCTAACTATAACATCCACAAGGCTAAGTTCGCTATGAATGATGGAACTGAGACCACCATATCCATCACCAACTATAAGACCAAGGTGAAGATGCCTAACCCATTCTCTTTCAATAAGGCTCTTGTGCCTAAAGGGACTCAGGTGGTGGACCTGCGCTAAAGGCATTTTTTTTGATTATACACCAACTAAACAATAAGATATTTATGGAAAAAGTCCAATGCTTGATTATAGGCTCTGGCCCGGCAGGGTACTCGGCCGCTATCTACACTTCGCGTGCCAACCTGAAGAATGTGCTTTTCGAGGGTATTCAGCCAGGCGGCCAACTCACTCAGACCACAACTATTGAGAACTATGCCGGTTTTCCCGTTGGCATCGACGGCCAGCAACTCATGGCACAAATGCGCCAACAGGCTGTTAACGTGGGCGCTGACGTTCGCTCGGGCATAATCACCGATATCGACCTTACAAAGCGGCCGTTCACCGCCACCACCGATGCCGGCTCCCAAATTCAGGCCGATACGGTGATTGTGGCAACTGGTGCCTCGGCTAAGTATCTGGGGCTCGACGACGAGAAGAAATACTCGGGTATGGGTGTGAGCGCATGTGCCACGTGCGACGGCTTCTTCTATCGACGCCGCGTGGTGGCTGTGGTGGGCGGTGGCGACACTGCCTGCGAGGAAGCGCACTACCTGAGCAATCTGGCCTCCAAAGTCTATATGATTGTCCGTAAGGACTATCTCCGTGCTTCGGCCGCCATGCAGAAGCGTGTCATGGAGAAGGATAACATTGAGATTCTTTTCAACACTAACACCGTGGGTCTGTTCGGCGAAAATGGGGTAGAGGGGGCACATCTGGTGCGCTTCAAGGGTACCGACCGTGAGGAACCGTTCGATATAGCCATCGACGGCTTCTTCCTCGCTATCGGCCACAAGCCTAATACCGACTTCCTTGCAGGGCAACTTACTCTGGACCAAGCGGGTTACATCGTTACCGACCTCGCCACCACTGCCACCAGCGTGCCGGGGGTGTTCGCGGCCGGTGATGTGGCCGACCCGCGCTACCGTCAGGCCATTGTGGCTGCTGGAAGCGGGTGCCGTGCCGCCCTCGACGTGGAAAAGTTCCTTGCTGAACAGTAATTGCGCCTCGCCGCTAATAGGGTAACTATTCAGCCAAAATTAAATTAGATGTTGCACATGGCGAAGAACCATGTAATGAACACTGAATGGTATGTAAGATATGATTCGAAGCACTTGCAAAACACAGTTTACTCAAGGACTGATTGCGTCGCAGACGCCAGGCGGGTCGGAGACCCCGACTTTGTGCGAAAGACCATGCAAGAGGGTCGAAGACCCTCGCCGCTTGGTCACAGCAGGCAAGGCGGGCAAGTGCCTCGCAGAGGAACTTCAGCATACACCCTGCGGCATGGGTGATTCAGTTCGGCCTATAGGGTTGGTTGGATGGTTACGCTAACCGATGGCATAAGTTAAGAATTTTTAATAATGTCAGTTTAATACTCGTTTTTGAAGAAAATTAGTTAATTTTACACCTTGAAAGGCTGTAACCCTGTCTCCGGCAGAGTAAACCAATCAAAATTTATTAAGTCAAAAAGGAAAATTTAAGGAAGTTATGGCAAAGAAGAATAGCATAAGTGCGATGGGAGCCGTGCGAGTGGCATTTGGCGTCTTTATGGTAATTGTTTACCTTGGCATGGCTTATCTGCTTGCCGTGAACTTCTTTGATTGGGACAATACTCCGCTGTGGAGGACGCTCCGTTGGGCTCTGGCCGTGATTTTCGGCCTCTACGGGCTGTGGCGTGGATACCGGCAGGTTGCCGGACTTGATTACTACAGGCTCTCTGAGTCGCAGACTCTTGATGACGACGAACCTAGCAGAATCGACGAACTGATTAAAAACGTTGAGAAAGATGAAAAGAATAACTGACATTTTCTTGCTCGCTCTCTTGGCTCTGGCCGTCCTCTCTTGCAATCAGCAGAAGAGTACCAACTCCAGCACTTCGGGGATGGCTAAGATTCTTTCCGACGAATCGTTCCGCAACATCCTTGACCAGGAAGTGGAAGTGTTTGAATACACTTACCCCAACGCGCACATAATGGTGCGCTACACCGACGAGTCGGCCGCGCTCGACTCGCTTATGCACCGAAAGGCCGACCTCATCATCACCTCGCGCGATCTCACCGCTGAGCAGCGCGACATCCTCAAAAAACAGGGACGTGCTTTCCGCTCGCGGAAAATCGCCGTTGATGCGGTGGCCATTATCGTGAATACCGAAAACGATATCGACGAACTCAGCATCGCCGACCTCAAAGACATCTTTGCCGGTAAAGTGAAGCGCTGGGGCGACGTTTTTCCCACCAAACTCAAGAAGGACAGCATCCAGGTGGTATTCGACGGCTCGGGCTCCGGAATTATGCACTATGTGCAGGATAGTCTGCTGAGCGGAAGCAAGTTCGCGCCCAACGTATTCGCGCAGAAGTCAACCGAGGATGTGTTTCGCGCGGTGGAGACCCACAAAAACGCAATCGGGTTTGTTGGGGTCAGCTGGATAACAGCCGATATGAAATCCAATGAACGGACCATTGAGGATAAGATTACCGAACTCAATTCAGGCGACTCGCAGGCATCGTCAATCGACTTCACGAATCGCATTAAGGTGATGAGCATTCGCGGCAGTGAGCAGACAAGTGGTGTCAAACCATATCAGGCATACATTTTCGACGGCTCTTACCCGCTGGTTCGCGTAATCTATGCCATCGACGCCTCGGCGAGCGGAACTCTCGACCACGGCTTCTATTCTTATCTTACCGGTGTGATAGGGCAGAAGATTATATTGCAGACGGGCATTGTCCCGGCGGCCGCTCCGGTGAGAACAGTGGAAGTGGTGAATTAGTAAAACTGAACTTAAATAATTACAAACTCTATAAATTTTTACTGAAATGAAAATCAAGATCTTTGCAGCTTCCCTCTTAGTTTTGGGAGCATCGTTGAGCACTATGGCTCAGGGTTACAAGGATGGTATTGAGTACTACAAAATCGGGCAGCTCGACAACGCCAAGGAGCTTCTTGAGCGTAACCTCGACAACGCATCCACTGACAAGAGCGAGGCATTCTACTATCTGGGACAAATCGCTCTTCACAACGGCAATACCGCACAGGCTCAAGGCTTTTTCGATAAGGGCTTTGCTGCCAATGCGCAGAACCCCTACAACATCGTGGGACTCGGTGCGGTAGCACTGAAGTCGGGCAACGCCAAGGCCGCCGACGAGAAGTTCAAGGAGGCTCGTAAGCTTTCTAAGAAAGACGCGGCCCTTGAGACTGCTATCGCCCGCGCTTACTACGACGTGAACCCCACCACTTACGCTAAAGATATTACCAAACTTATCGCTAACGCGCGTAAGTGGAAGGCTAAAGACCCCGATTCCTACATCTTCGAGGGCGACACCTATGCCGACAAGCAGGCATGGGGTGACGCAGCCGGACAATATGAGCTGGCTATGACCTACGACCCCGACAACATCGAGGCTTATGTGAAGTATGCCAACACTTACTTCAACGTGAACCCCGACATGGCTATCGGACGCCTGGAGGAGCTTCTCGCTAAGCGTCCCAACTCTGCCCTGGTACAACGCCAACTCGCTGAAATGTTCTATAAGGACAATCAGGGTGTGAAGGCCGCCGAGCAGTACGGACAGTACATTAAGAACCCCAACCACTTCATCCAGGACGAGGTGCGCTACGTGCAGCTGCTCTTCTTCGGAAACAAGTACAAGGAATCTTACGATTTGGCTACAAGCATCGTAAACAAGCCCGGTGCTCCAGCCGAGAACGTGTTCTACATGCGCCGCATGCAGCTCTACAATCTGGTAGCTCTTCAGGATTGGGTGCAGGCTGCTGAGATGGGTAAGGCTTTCTTCGCAATGGCTAAACCTGCCGGTTCGGATTACGAGGTGCGCGACTACACCGACTATGCCGAGGCTCTTCAGAAGGCCGGTTTCCCCGACGAGGCTGTTGCTGCCTATGAGAAGGCTATCGAACTCAACCCCAAGAACGTGGACCTGCTACGCAACCTCAGCGACACCTATGCCGCTGCTAAGGATTACGAGAAGTCGGCCTACTACTATCAGAAGGTTATCGACAGCGGCGCTTACAAGGCCAACGACCTCTATGAACTCGCTGTTTGCTACTACAACCTGGCTGTGACCACCGGGGACGAGTCAGTTAAGAATGCTGCCATTTCAAGCGCTCGAGAGTACCTGGCCGACGTTAACTCCCAGGTTCCCGGAAACGTGCGTATCGTTAACCAGATGGCTCGTGTTGAGAAACTTGCCGAGGGTGAGAACACAGGTAAGGCTATCCCGGCCTACAACGAGTTGCTCCAGCTTCTCTCTTCCAAGGAGGACAAGTCAGACTATGCCAACATGTTTATCAGTGCCTACAACTACCTAGCTACCTACTACTTTAACAAGGGTGACAAGGAAGCCGCTAAGCAGTATTATAAGAATTGGCTTGAGTATGACCCTGATAACCAGCCGCTGCGCGACTTCGTTAATCAGATGAAGTAAATCTGGCGGTTACTCAGGTAGTCATAAACTTAAATTCCCGGCTTTCTGAACTTCAGCAGGCCGGGAATTTTGTTATTCGCGATTTTTCAACTATCTTTATACCCAAATTGCCGTATTGGGCGAATTTCGCTCCAAGTGGTGTGATTTAATGACTTTTTTATGAAACGTATATTGGTAGCATTCATCATGTTTCTGGGCTTGGCGGCAAGCATGTCAGCCTCTATGACTGTGGGCTCGCGCATCCGGTTAAGACAGACCGAGCACCGGGCTGAGCGGCTCTCCGCTCCGGCTTCTGCCGTTCCCACGGTACATGCGTTTGTGAAGTTTGATAACGAGCAGGCTTTGGCCGACATCACCCGTCTTGGAGGCGTGGTAAATTCGCGATTTGGGACCGTGGCTACTGTCACCATCCCTCTTTCGCACGTGAACGGATTGGCGGCTTTGCGCTCAGTCAAGGCCTCGGCGCTGGCTCAGAATGTTACTCTCACTAACGATGTGGCTTTGGTGAAATCAGGGGTCTCCGGTCTGCACGATGGCTCTTCCGTTGGGCTTGAAGGCACTGAATACACCGGAAAGGGCGTCGTGGTGGGCGTAATCGACACAGGTATCGACTTCAATCACATTAATTTTAAGGATGACGAGGGAGTTTTGCGTGTCAAGGCTGTCTATCTGCCTGCCGATGACACGGGGAATCACCCTGTTATCGACGGTAACACCCTGCCGGGAAGCGAATTTGTCACCCCCGACGAGATTGCCTCTCTCGAAGCCGACAACAATCTGACCTCACACGGCACGCACACCGCAGGCACGGCCGCCGGTAGCTTCCGTAACGGATTCGAAGGTGTCGCCCCCGATGCCGACCTTGTGCTTTGTGGAATGCCTGAGGATAGCTTCACCGATGCCAACATTGCCGATGCGGTTAACTATATCTTTAATTATGCCGCCTCGGTGGGGAAACCGGCTGTTATTAACCTGAGTATCGGGTCCAACGACTGGGCGCACGACGGAACTTCATTCCTCAGCCAAGTCTTTGAAGAGGCTTCCGGCGAAGGCCGCCTATGTATCCTCAGCGCCGGAAATGATGGTAACAAACCGGTCCATTATCTGAAATCTATTGAGGCAGAAACCGATACGCTGCACTCTGTGCTCGTTAATCCCAATGGCTATTTCTATAACGGGTACGTTAGTGTGTGGTCCCATTCCGACGCTACTCACGATTTCTATTTTACTGTGGTTGACTACAATACCAAGAGCACTCTCTACCGCTCGCAGATGTTTAAGGACCTCCCGGAGGATGAGTTGGTGGAAATCAGTAGCGAAACAGATACCGAGTTTGCAAAGTATTTCACCGGAACGGTCTATGTGGGTGCCGAAAAGGAGTATAACGGTCGTTTCCACTCTCTGCTGATGCCCATCGTCACCGCGGTTAACCGCTCTTATTTCATCGCCGTTCATTATGGTGCCGCGGCCGGTACGGTGATCGAGGCCTGGACTAATAGCAGCATTTATCTCACCGACAGCGGTTTTGCGGGATACGTCAGGGGCAACAGCGAAAAGTCCATTAGCGACATTGCCACCGGACCAAGCGTGATTTCTGTGGGGGCTTATGTCACTAAGACTGTTGTGGAAGCAGAGCGGGGCACGGTCAACTATAATCTCAGCCCCATGGATGCCATCGCGGCTTTCTCCTCTTATGGCCCCGATGCTTTTGGCAATAGGCTACCACATGTTTGCGCGCCGGGATACGTAATAGAGTCCTCATATAGCCGATACGACACGCAGTCGCGTCAGTACGGAAAGGGCTACAGTTTCTTTGAGAACGTGGATGACGTGGATTATCCCTATGGCGTAATCTATGGCACTTCCATGTCAACTCCGGTGGTGGCCGGTGCTGTGGCGGTGTGGCTGCAGGTTAAGCCCGACCTTACCGCGGCACAGATTAAGGAGGTGCTCCAAAATTCTTGCCTGCGCGACGAGGTCGTGACCGACGGCAACCCCGAAGTGTGGGGCTATGGGAAACTGGATGTGGCCGAGGGGGTGCGCTACCTCCTCTCGCAGAGCGATGAACCTACGGTAATCGAAGACGTGGTCCGCTTGTCACCATCGCTCTATCCTAATCCAAGCAATGGCTCCTTTGTACTCAGCGTTGATTCCTCCCAGCCTCTTACGGTGTCGGTCTTTTCACTCGACGGGGCACAGGTGTTCTCGTCCGTCTGCACCGGCCCGCGTATCGCCCTCGACCTTACAGATGTCCTCCGGCCGGGTGTGTATCTCGTTAAGGTCGCTGAGCCTGAGCGCGCTGGCTTTGTTGATAAGATGATTATTAAGTGATATAACTCTTAATCGAACGTTATAATATGTACGAATTTATTAGTGGTGAAATCGCCGAACTTAATCCTGCCTATGTCGTTATCGACAATCATGGTATAGGTTTTATGATTAATATCTCGCTTAATTCCTACACTCGCTTGCAGAACCTCAAGGAGGCGCGTCTCTACATCTACGAGGCTATCCGCGAAGACGCTCATCTGCTTTTCGGTTTCGTGGATAGGAGAGAGCGCGAACTCTTCCTTTTGCTCATCACCGTCAGTGGTGTGGGACCTAACACGGCTCGAATGATTCTTTCTTCGCTCACTTCGGGCGATTTGGAGCAGGCTATCGCGCAGGGCAACGTGGGCGCGCTGAAATCGGTCAAGGGGGTGGGCGCGAAAACGGCTCAAAGAATAATTGTTGACCTCAAGGATAAAATAAATGTGGCAGGTGATTCGTTAATTGATATGGGTGAGGGTAAAGGTGCCGTTTATGATGAGGCTCTGGCTGCACTTGTTATGCTCGGGTTCACCCAGCAGATGTCGCATAAGGCTCTGAAGAAATTGTTTATGCGGGAACCTGACGTCGGTGTGGAGGAAGCTATTAAGAAGGCTTTGAAAATGATGTAGTTACATCTGCTCCAGCCTGGGCGGTGGCTGCATTGGATTATTGATTTTTTTCCCAGATGATGCGGAGAAGGAGATTGTTCAGAATATTATTGGCGATGGTTGCCGGAGGTGCCTTGATGGGCGCTTCGGGCTATCGTGCTTTTGCACAGTATGTGTCGCCTTCAATCACTCCGCCGCCGCAAGTGCCCGAGAAAAAATGGCAGGACGACGCAAAAAAAAGCGCCGACTCGTTGCAACTCCAGTTCCGCGTTCACAACACTGTACCTCAGGGCTACGATGCTCTTCATGGCGGTGAGTATGCGGTGGACCTCAAAACTCCCGAAAATATCACCACTGAAGCCGAATACGATTACAACACCGGATGTTATGTGATCCACACTAAGATTGGCGACAACGACATCATCACTCCGTTCATCCTCTCGGCCGACGAGTATAACAACATGGTGCTGCGCCAGTCTATGCAGGAGTATTACCGGCAGAAGAATGCCGATGCGGCTCAGGACGACAAGAAGAAAGATCCCTTCAATTTCCTTGATATGCAGTTCGGACTCGGACCGCTTGAGTCCGTTTTCGGACCGGGTGGCGTGCAACTTAAGACCACAGGTTCTGTTACTATCAACATGGGTATCAAGAGCAACAAGACTGATAACCCCGCTCTTTCCGTGTCGGCACGACGTAGGACTTACTTCGACTTCGACCAGAAGATTCAGGCGAATATCGCCGCTTCCGTTGGCGACAAGATGAAGTTCAACATGAGCTACAACACCGGGGCAACTTTTGATTTCGACACCAAGAACCTCAAACTCGCCTATGAAGGCAAGGAAGATGAAATCATAAAGAACCTTGAGGCCGGTAATGTGAGTATGACCACCGGGTCCTCTCTGATTAGGGGCAGCGCGGCTCTGTTCGGTATCAAGACCAAGTTGCAGTTCGGCAAACTCACCGCCACAGCCCTTGTGTCGCAGCAGAATTCACAGACGCAGACGGTCAACACTAAGGGTGGGGCGCAGACCACATCGTTCTATGTCACCGCCGACAAGTACGACCAGAACCGTAACTTCTTCCTTTCGCACTTCTTCCGCGACAATTACGACACTTGGTGCTCTAAGTTGCCTCTCACTTCCAGTGGAATCAACGTAACGCGTATCGAGGTGTGGATTACCAATAAGCGTGGCAAGTTTGAACAGTCGCGTAACCTCGTGGCTCTCATGGACATCGGTGAGAACGAGCACTTAGGTAACAATCACTGGACGGCTAATCTCGCTGAGATGAACCCAACCAACTCTTCCAATAACATGCTGGATGTGCTCAAGAACGAATATCCCGATGCTCGTTACATTTCTGATATGGCTACTGTTCTCGAACCTTTGCAGGCTTTCGATTTCGTCGGCGGTAAAGACTATGAGAAGGTGGAAAGCGCACGACTGCTTTCTTCTTCGGAATATTCACTCAATGCCTCGCTCGGATACATCTCGCTCAAGGCGGCCCTCAACCCCGACGAGGTCCTCGCAGTCGCTTACCAGTACACCTATCGGGGCAAGACCTACCAGGTGGGTGAGTTCTCGGGCGATATCGCCTCCACCGACCACTCGCTCTATGTGAAGATGCTTAAGGCCACAACCACTTCTCCCAAGACACCGCTATGGCACCTTATGATGAAGAATATCTATTCGCTCGGTGCCTATCAGATGCAAAAAACTAATTTCAAACTGAATATTAAGTACCTCAGCGACACCACAGGTACTGAACTCACATTCATCCCCACCGGAAAAATCAGCGGAGAGCCGCTTATCAGGGTTATGAACCTGGACCGACTCGATGCTAACGGTGAGAACAATCCCGACGGCCGCTACGACTACATTGAGGGCTATACCGTCAGTTCATCCACAGGTAGGGTGATTTTCCCCGTGGTCGAACCCTTCGGCTCGTGGCTTAAGGAAAAATTCGGCGATGAGGCTCTCGCCGAGAAATACATTTATCAGGAACTCTACGACTCCACGCTCACGGTGGCCCGCCAGTATCAGGACAAGAACAAGTTCGTTCTTGCCGGTGAGTACCAGTCTTCATCGGGAAATCAAATCAAACTCAACGCCATGAATGTGCCGCGGGGGTCGGTGGTGGTGACTGCCGGTGGACAGACGCTTACTGAGAACAGCGACTACACTGTCGATTACAATATGGGTACCGTCACCATCACTAACCAGAGTATCATCGATGCCGGTACCCCAGTGAGCGTTTCGCTCGAGAACCAGTCCACTTATAGCACGCAGCGAAAGACTTTGCTCGGTCTTGACCTTAATTACGCTTTCAACAAGGACTTCAACATTGGCGCCACCATCATGCACTATGGCGAGAAGGCTCTTACCGAGAAGGTGTCTATCGGCTCCGAACTTGTCAAAAACACTATTTGGGGCGCAAACGTGTCCTACAACACCAAGTTCATGTGGCTCACAAACTTGCTCAACAAGATTCCCACCGTCAACGCCACGGCTCCTTCCACATTCAGCTTCCAGGGTGAATACGCTCAGCTCATTCCGCATAAGTCCAAGACTGGCTCTAACGCCGGCAGCTCTTATATCGACGACTTTGAATCCACTCAGTCGGGAATCGACCTGCGCTCGCCTTATTCTTGGTTCCTCGCCTCAACGCCTTACGACAACACGCCGGGCTCTCTCTTCCCCGAGGCATCACTCTCTAATAACATCGATTACGGAAAGAATCGTTCTCTGCTCGCTTGGTACTACATCGACCGACTCTTCACGCAGCGTAACTCCACTTATGTGCCCGGTTACATCAAGAACGACCTCGACCAGTTGTCTAATCCCTATGTGCGTGAGATCCCTTACACTGAGGTGTTCCCGGGACGTGAACTTAACTACGGCGAGCTCTCCACCATACAGACTCTCAACCTCTCCTTCTATCCAAAGGAGCGTGGCCCATACAATCTGGATGCGGCCAACATCGATTCTGAGGGAAATCTGCTTAATCCGGAAAAGCGATGGGGCGGTATCATGAGAAAACTCGACAACACCAACTTCGAACAGTCTAACATCGAGTATATTCAGTTCTGGTTGCTCGACCCCTTCCTCGACGAGAACCTTGATAACCAAGATGGGGGCGACCTCTATTTTAATCTCGGTGAGATAAGCGAGGATATTCTTAAGGACGGTTACAAGTTCTACGAGAACGGACTACCCATTAACGGCCTCCCAAGCACTTATCTCAAGGAAACGGTCTGGGGTAAGGTCTCCACGCAGAACTCCATGACCTACGCCTTCGATAATGCCGCAGGCGCGCGCGTCCTTCAGGATGTAGGACTTAATGGTCTATCAACGTCCGAAGAACATAATTTCTCCACTTATAAGGATTACGTTACTCAACTCCGCACCAAATTGTCGCCTGCGACCATCGCCACCATGGAAGAAGACCCGTTCTCGCCGCTCAACGACCCCGCGGGTGATAACTATCACTTCTATCGTGGATACGACTACGACGAGCAGAGGCTATCCATTCTGGAACGCTACAAGCATTATAACGGAACCGAGGGCAACTCGCTCTCGCGTGAAGACCAGAGCGACGGACTTTATCAGAGCGCCCGTAGCGTGCCCGATGTGGAGGATATCAACCAAGACAACACGCTCAACGAGTATGAGCGTTACTTCCAGTATAAAATCTCAATTCGCCCACAGGACCTTGTCGTGGGACGCAACTACATAGTCGATAAGCAGAGCAATCGAATTACCACCCGAAACGGGCAGCAGCAGGAAGCCACGTGGTATCAGTTCAGCATCCCTCTCAAGGAATTTGAGAAGAAAGTGGGCTCTATCAACGATTTCACCACCATTCGTTTCATGCGTATGTTCATGACCGGATTCAAGGAGACTACGCACTTGCGTTTCGCAACTCTGGAACTTGTCCGTGGTGAGTGGCGCAACTATGATTACAATCTTAACCTGCGTGGCGACCAGCCGGCCGATGGTATCATCAATGTCAACACTGTGAACATTGAGGAAAATGCCAGCCGTGAACCGGTCAACTATGTGCTCCCGCCGGGTGTTACACGTATAGTTGATTCTGGCCAGTCGCAGATTACTCAGCTCAACGAGCAGTCCATGCAGATGAAGATTGAAGGCCTTAAGGCTGGTGACGCTCGTGGCGTTTACCGTAATACCAGCCTCGACCTGCGCATCTATAAGCGACTGCAGATGTTTATACACAACGAGGCTTTCATCAGCAATAACACCAATCTGCAGAACGGCGACGTTACGGCGTTCATCCGACTGGGCTCCGACGTGAAGAACAATTACTACGAGTACGAGATTCCTCTCCACGTCACGCCTCCCGGACACTATAGCACTAACAGCAGCATGGACAGGCTCACAGTGTGGCCCGCCGAGAATATGCTCGACTGTTCTCTCGACGTCTTCACTACGGTGAAGAAAAACCGTAACCAGCAGAAAATGGCCGGAGTGGACGATGTCTCGTATTTCTCTCGCTTCACTGAGCAGGATCCTGAGCACCCCAACAATCGTGTTACCGTGCTCGGCAACCCGTCGCTGAGCGATGTCCGTGTGATGCTCATAGGTGTCAGAAACAACTCTAACTCCACTAAGGACTGTGTCGTATGGGTGGATGAACTCAGGGTTACCGACTTCGACCAAGACGGGGGATGGGCCGCAAAGGCTACCATGAACCTTAACCTCAGCGACATCGGCACGGTGAATGTGGGATGGCACCGTGAGACCGTGGGATTCGGCTCCGTGGACCAGAGCCTCTCGCAGCGGCGGCTCGACGACTTCGACCAGTACAATGTGGCTGTCCAGGTCGATATGGGACGTTTCCTACCCGAAAAGGTCAAACTCCACGCTCCGGTTTATTACTCTTACAGCAAGCAAAAATCCACACCCAAGTATAATCCGCTCGACAAGGATATCTTGCTGTCTGATGCGCTTGAGTCGTGCAGCACCAAGGAACAGCGCGACTCCATCTCGGCCTATGCCGTCACTACTAAGGTGGTGAAGAGTTTCAGCATCTCAGGGCTTAAGTTCGATGTCAAGAGCAAGAATCCCATGCCTTGGGACCCGGCAAACTTCACCTTCAGTTACTCGTTCAACAAGCAACAGAACGTTGACCCCGACAACGTTTACGAGAACACTAACGATTATCGTGGCAGCTTCCAGTATAGTTGGACTCCTTACTCCAAGCCTTTCAAGCCGCTGGAACGGGCTATCAACGCGAAGCGAAAGAACCTCAAGTTCTTCCGTGAATGGGAATTCCACTATTTGCCCGCTTCCATCTCGTTCAACACCAATATCTCGCGTTACTATTACGAGCAGCAGACGAGAAACGAGACCGGTATCGACGTTTACATGCCCGCCAACGTGAGTAAGAACTTCCTTTGGGACCGCCAGTTCGCTCTCTCTTGGAACTTCACCAAGTCGCTGAGTATGTCGTTCAACAGTAACACCACTGCACACATCATGGAGCCCATCGGACAGGTCAACAAGAAACTCTTCCCCGATGAATACCGTGATTGGAAGGAAACTGTGTGGCAAAGTATTAAGGGACTCGGAACGCCATGGCATTACAACCAGACCTTCACAGCATCTTACAAGGCTCCGTTCAGCCAGATCCCTATCCTCAGCTTCATCACGGCTAACGCGTCTTATAACGCCACTTACACCTGGGAACGAGGTACCACCGTGGCCGACGTCTTCGCCGGTAACACTGTCGCAAACCAGTCTTCGCTCAGTATCGACGGTCGTCTCGCTCTCGACCAGTTCTATAGCAAGATTCCTTATCTCAAGGAAGTGGACAACCGTTTCTCCAGCGGTGTGAAGAAAAAGACCACTACCAAGAAGGCTAAGAAGTTCACGCGTACTTTCAAACTACGCTCCGACACCACTCTCACCGTGAAACATAACATCAACTCCAAGAAGATTAAGGTGAGTGCAACCACTGGCTCCAATAAGCCGTTCGACCTTCATTACAAGACCATCGACGACAACACCATCGAGATTCTCGACACCGTGAACCAGTCCATCAAACTCACCGTAATGGAGTCGCTGCCGCGGAAGAATTTCTTCACAGAACTGGCGCAGTACACCTGCCGTTTCCTCATGAGTGTGCGCAGCATCAATGTCCGCTACAAGGACACGCGCTCGCTCTCCATTCCGCAGTTCATTCCCGAAGTGGGCGACATCTTCGGCCAAAACAGCCACTACGATGTTATGGCTCCGGGACTCGATTTCGCATTCGGATTTACCGACGAATCTTACATCCGCCGCATTAAGGAACGCGGATGGCTACTCGCCGATGAAACCATGATTTCTCCGGCGCTCTATTCCCGCGCTAAGGAATT
This sequence comes from uncultured Porphyromonadaceae bacterium, assembly GCA_937892215.1. GTDB lineage: Bacteria > Bacteroidota > Bacteroidia > Bacteroidales > Muribaculaceae > Sodaliphilus. Next base: position 32,342 of record CALAVE010000002.1, on the reverse strand, counting down.
CAACGCCGAAATTCAGCTCGAGCCTATTAAAGGCCTCAAAATCACACTCACCGGCAACCGCACCGATAACCGCACCAATCAGATTCATTTCATGTACGACGACATGAACACAATCTATTCGGGTAGCTATACCAAGACGCACGTTGCAATTGCAACTGCCTTGCGTGGACTGAATGTCAAGGACGACTATCAGAGCAGCACCTTCAATAAGTTCCTCGAGAACATTCCCGTCGTGGCCGAAAGATTACAAAGTCAGTACGTGGGGCGTAATTATCCTTCGAGTGGCTTCCTTTCCGGTACAGCGTACGCTAATCAGGTCTTTGACCCGGAAAACGGTGGTGTGAACATTGCCGGCAGCGATGTGCTTATCCCTGCCTTCATGGCGGCTTACTCCGGACGCAACGCTAAGTCCTACACGCTGAATCCCTTCCCCGCTATTCGCGAGATTCTTCCTAACTGGCGCGTGACTTACGACGGTCTGGGACGAATTCCATGGCTCAAGAAGCGTTTCAAGAGCGTTACCCTCACACACGCTTACCAGTGTACTTATCAGGTGGGCTCCTTCAACTCGTTCTCCGACTGGGTGACTATCGGCAACGGACTGGGATTCACGCAGAATGCGCTTACCAATGCCCCGATTCCTTCTTCGCCCTACAACATCTCTTCTGTGACTCTCACAGAGAAATTCGCCCCGCTCATCGGGCTTTCGGCCACTATGAACAACGACCTCACTCTCAATGCCGAGTACCGCGACGAGCGCACCATCACGCTTAACGCCACGGCCGGACAGGTGGTGGAGGCGGCTCAGCGCTCGCTCGTTATTGGCGCAGGTTACAAGATTGCCAATTTCAACACTATTCTCAAAATTAAGAAGAAACAGACCGGTGTGAGCAACGACCTTACTCTGAATTTCAACTTCAAGTTCGCTAACAACACCGCTCTCATTCGCAAGATTGAGACTAACACGGCTCAGCCCACGAGTGGCGCTCGCTCGCTGGGTATCAACTTCACGGCTAACTATGTGGTGAGCAGCAAAATCACGCTCGGTGCCTACTTCGACCATCAGGTCAACACACCGCTCATCTCTTCCTCGGCTTATCCCACAACGAACAGCAACTACGGTATTTCCATTAATTTGTCGCTTGCAAAGTAGCCTATGCGGGGGTCTGTCAACATAAACGCTTCGCTTAATCCAAAGGTCTCTATCGTTGGTTATTTAGGCGTGAGCCTGTTGCTGCTCTCGCTGTTCACGTTCTTCTTCGCCTCTTTGACGTGGTGGCTGGCTCTGCCGTTTTTCCTCTCGTTCCCGTTGGCGCTTGTGGCCTCGCAGGGGGGTCTCATTTGGGAAAGTGGCTTCAGCCGTGCGGCTGTGTGGCGTCTCTTGTGCCTGCTCGCTGTTATTCTGCTTTCTGTGGTGCTGAGTGGACTGATTCAGGACTTCTCTTTCGATGGGAACACATATCACCAGAACGCTATCTACGCTCTTGCGCACGGGTGGAATCCCATCTCCGGACGCAATCAGGGAGCCTTGCTCGGCTCTTTGTGGAGTCAGTATTATACCCTCGGCATGGAGACTCTGGCCGCATCGGTCTATTCCATCACAGGACTTATCCAGACAGGTAAGGCTGCCAATCTGTGGCTGGTGTTGGCCATGGTGTTTATGACGGCCGAGGCCCTCAGTTTCACTCCGCTTTCTCGCTGGCGCTGGTATGTCGCCGTTGCGCTCCTTTGTAATCCCGTGGTCATTACTCAGATGTTCAGTTTCTATGTGGATTTTGTGCAATATGTCCTCTTGGTGCTGGCCATTTGCTGCTTCCACGTATGGGCGGCGTCGAGCCGCAGGATTTGGTTGGCCTATCTGGCGGCTATCCTCGCTTTCTCCTTTGCGGTGAAGATTAACGTGGCTTTCTGGGTGTTTCTCTACTCGTTCATCTATTACTTGCTCTTCCAGAAGCATAGGGTGAGTGCGGGGCTTGTTGTCGCAGTTTTCGTGGGGGCGGCTCTCGCTGGCTTCTTCATGCTGGGCTATTTCCCGTATATCACTAATTTCATCAGTCGAGGCAATCCTTTCTTCCCGCTGATAGGGCAGGGGAGCGTGGACATCATCACCGGCAACACGCCGCCTGAGGTGCAGGATATGTCGCGTTTTCTCGCGCCGTTCTATTCCATTGCCTATCCGTTCACTGAGCAGTGCCAATTCTCGCAGTATTTCCTCGCTTCTAAGCTCGATGCGCGCTTGGGTGGTTTCGGCCCGATCTTCTTGCCGGTGCTGCTCTTATCGTTTGCCGTTTTGTGTGTGCGAAGCAATCTGCTTCTGCGCTCATTGCAATACAGGTGCGTGGCGTTTGCCGTCTCTCTGCTCGTTGGCACTCTGCTGCTTCCCGCCGGATGGTGGGCGCGCTATGTGCCGTTTGTCTATCTGATGGCGGTGGTGGCGGTTATCTATGGCTTTTTCAACTGGCGCACGCGCGTCCTCCCCAAGATTCTTACCGCGTTGCTCATTCTCAATGCTGCCTTCTTCATCCCGCAGATGGCCATGAAATACGTGCAGTATGGAGCCTTCCTAAGCCGGTTTATGGCTCTGCCAGAGCCTGTCAGAATCGATGGCTACAACGTGGGGATGGTGGTTCGCCTGATTGATGCCGACAAGCCTTTCCAGATTGTCCCCGAAGAGAATTGCAATTACGAAATCGCCGTGGGGCCGCCTGTGAAACTTCTCTCAGATGCTCCCCCGGCCATCCCCCAGTCGGTGTCGGTCCTCGGACTGGACGTGGCAATGCCTAAAGTTACCGAACTTAAAATGGAATCACAACAATGAAACTCAGAGTATTACTTCGCACCATCAGAATCGAGCAGTGGATTAAGAACGTTTTCGTCCTTTGTCCCATCCTCTTCGGCGGACTTCTCTTCTCGCCCTCTCATCTGGTCTCGTCGCTCTGGGCTTTCCTGTGTTTCTCGCTGGCTGCGTCGGCGGTCTATTGCTACAACGACATCATGGACCTGGCCTACGACCGCCTGCATTCCCTCAAGAAGAAACGTCCGCTCGCAAGTGGCGAGATTTCCGCTCGCGCCGTGCGCCTTATCGGCATTCTCCTGTGCGCTCTGGCCTTGGGCCTCACTTTTGTCGCTGACAGTTCCGGCACGCTCTGCCTCGTGATTGCGGCTTATATGTTGCTCAATATGTTCTATTCCCTCGGCTTGAAGCGCGTTCCTGTGCTCGATGTGGCGTGCATTGCCGTTGGGTTCGTGCTCCGTCTGGTGGCCGGCAGTGTGGCGTCGGGTGTCGAACTCTCGCACTGGATTATTCTCATGACGTTTGTGCTCACCACTCTCATCGCCCTCGCCAAGCGGCGCAACGACGTGGTCTATTACAACGACACCGGTATTCTCCTGCGCAAGAATGCCGCGGCCTATAGCCTTCGCTTCATCGACATTTCACTGGCGATGCTCTCGGGTGCGGCCATCGTCTTCTATATGCTCTATTCCATCGACACGGCCGTAGTGGGCAGGCTCAATTTCCCCTACGTCTATCTCTCCGGCGTGTTCGTAATCATGGGCATTATGCGCTTTCTCATGCTTGCTGTCCGCGACAACAAGTGCGATTCGCCCACACGACTTGTCCTCTCCGACAAGTTCCTCATCTGCACCATTCTGGCATTCGTCGTATTCTTCATCTTCGTCATCTATTTCTACGTCCCATGAACCGACTGGTCTTGCTCGATTTCGACGGAACTGTCATCCGTTCCGATTCCTTGTGGGTTTTCCTCCGCGCCTTTGCCGGACCGTGGTTCTATTTCCGCATGATTGTTGCCGCCCCGGTCATCGCTTTTCTCGCGTGCGTCCGCTCTCGTTCCGAGGCCAAGCGCTGGCTCCTCTCGTTTTTCCTCAGAGGCGAGTCGCTTGAGCGTATTTCCGGTTGTGCCAGGCAGTTGGCGCCTCGGCTTCTTGCCGACGTATCACCGCAGGCTCGCCGGGTTATCGCCGAAGCCGTCGCCGCAGGCTGTGAGATGGCCATAGTCACCGCGTCGCCATCGGTGTGGGTCACTCCCGTTGCCGATGCGCTCACCATACCGGTCGTCATAGGCACCGAACTCCTCTTTGACAATGGCCTTTACACAGGCCGCTTTGCCACTCCAAACTGTGTGGGCCGCGAAAAAGTGCGGCGGGTCGTGGACCACTATGGCATCACCCACGAAAACCGCCACTGCTTCCACATCACCGCCTACGGCGACTCCGCCGCCGACGCCCCTCTGCTACGTTTCTCCAACGAACCCTATCTGAATTTCACCCCTTCCCGCAATTAACCTATCGTCCGCCTAATGACCGATTTGGTTTTAACCCGATTCGGTCAGTAGGATTTATGCCAGAGCAGATTTTATTTTGAGAAGGTTGCGAAGAGATTGTCGAAGGCATAGCGGGCTATGGTGAGACAATTTCTGAAGCAAGATGCCGAAAGAAAACTGTTATGGCATAAATAGACATTCTAAAACCGCCTTTTGTCGGCCTAATGACCGATTCGGGTTTAAGCCGCATTTCTGTATTGCACAATAACCGATAACAGCCCGCCCCGAATTCTTGTGGACTAATACACGGTTTGTTTTATCAAATGAGAAAAATTAGTTACCTTTGTAGCCGAATAATGACTTTTGCACTTAAAAAGAGATAAATGGAAGAAGCATTAAGAAAAAAACTCAGCAAAGACCCTAACGGGCTGCTCACTTACGAATACATCGCTAACAACATCGATGATGTGGACGATATCATGCCCGAACTGGTCGATAACATGATTAACGTGGATTTCACCGGACAGTTCGTCGTAAGCACCGCCCGATATCTCAATGCCATCAACCCTCAGAAGTATGCGCTCAGCATCGACCGACTAATAAAGGCCGCCATCATGCGCGACCGCGACAGGGCATACCTTGCCGACCTCGCCGCATCCATCTGGGGACCCGACTACAAGGAACGGGCCGCCGAACTTAGCGCGGCCGACGACAACTTCCGCCGTATCTACAAGCGCCTGTATCCCGTGGGACTATAACACTTAAATTTACTATAACATTATGAAATCTAAGCATCTAACCATTCTCGCGGCACTGCTCATCACGGCTCTCTCCTGCTCCATGAACACCGCCGGCGACAAAAAGGCGGCTCAGACCGGTACGCAGACAGCAGAATCTCAAGTTAATAACAACTCCATTAAACCCGAAGACAAATTGAAAGATTGCACTAAAGTTGAGATTAAGACATCTCTCGGCAACGTCGTTGTGGCTCTCTATAACGAAACGCCCATTCACCGCGACAACTTCATCAAGTTGGTCAACGAAAAGTATTACGATGGAGTCCTTTTCCATCGCGTTATCAAGGACTTTATGATTCAGACCGGCGACGGTGACAGCAAAACGGCCGGCCCCGAGGCCCATCTCGGAACTGGTGACCCGGGCTACACTCTGCAGGCCGAGTTCGTTTATCCCAAGTATTTCCACAAGAAAGGCGCCCTCGCAGCCGCTCGCACTGCCGACCAGGTCAACCCCGAGCGTCGCAGCAGCGGTTCGCAGTTCTATATCGTCACCGGTAACGTTTACGGTGTAGGGCAGTTGGAGCAGATGAGCAAGCAGATTGCCGACCAGCAGAAGGGCGCTCGCTTCCAGCAACTGGCCATGCAGCACCGCGACGAAATCATGCGCTGGCAGGCTCAGAAAGACACGGCAAACCTCATGCGGCTCCAGAACGAACTCATCGCACAGGTCAACGAGGAAGCGGCCAAGAATCCCGTTCAGGGCTTCACTCAGGAGCAAATCGACGCGTACTCCTCTGTTGGCGGCACTCCGCACCTCGACGGGCAGTACACCGTTTTCGGCGAAGTGGTTTCCGGAATGGAAGTCGTGGATAAGATCCAGAACGTTGCCACCCGAAAGGGCGACGACCGCCCCCTTGAGGACATCAAGATTATCTCTGCCACCGTGATGAAATAACACCGATGATACGCATCAACCGGCACGTCCTGCCTAACGGGCTGCGATTATTACACTATTACAACGCCACCACGCAAATGGTGGCGTTGAACATCATCTACGACGTGGGTTCGCGAGATGAGGACCCGCTATACACCGGCCTCGCACACCTCACTGAGCACCTCATGTTCACCGGCAGTACCCACGCTCCGGCGTTCGTTGCTGCACTCGAAGAGGCCGGAGGTACAAGCAATGCGGGCACCAACTGCGATTTCACGCATTACTACGAGGTGCTGCCGGCCTGCAATGTGGAGACTGCTTTCTGGCTCGAGTCGGATAGGATGATGAACCTCTCTCTGTCACGGTCCAGCATCGAAACCCAGAAAAGTGTCGTCATAGAGGAATTTAAGCAACGCTACCTCAATGTCCCCTACGGCGACAGCTCTCACCTGCTCAGCGCGCTCGCCTTCCGCGTTCACCCATATCGTACTCCTGTGATTGGTGCCTCGGCCGACCACATTCAGCAGATACCGGAATCGGAAATTCGCCGCTTCCACAGCACATATTACGTCCCGTCTAACGCCATCCTCTGCGTGACCGGTAACATCACATTTGAGCGCGCGCTGGAACTTACGCAGAAATGGTTCGACTCGCTCCCGCCCGGGAAACGCCCTGCTCGCAACCTGCCGCAAGAGCCGCCGCAGTCCGACCCGCGTATCCTTGAAGTATCGCGTTGCGTGCCCCACACAGCCATTTTCCGGGCCTACAGGATGTGCGAGGCATCCAGTCCGCTCTTTCCGGCCACCGATTTGCTCACCGATGTCCTTGCCAACGGCAAGTCGTCGCGCTTCTTTCAGAACCTGGTAATGAAGACGGGGCGATTCACCAGCCTCGACGCCTCTGTGTTGGGTACTCTCGAACCGGGACTGTTGCTGATTACGGCTTATCTCGCGCCCGGCGCGTCGGTCGCTGATGCGCAGGCCGATATCGACGAACAAATCCATGAACTTATTTCCCGCGGAATCCCATCTCGCGAACTTGAGAAATGCGTCAACAAATATGCTTCAAATATGCTTTTTGAGACTGAGAACTATCTGAAGAAGGCTTTCCGCGTCTCGTTCTACGAACTCATGGGCGACGCACAACGATTCAACCACGTCGTGGACCTCTATCGTCGTGTGACTCCCGAGCAGGTGCGGCAGGTGGCGCGGCAAGTGCTCTCTCCCTCTAACTGCAGCACTCTCATCTATCACCCTCTCTGACCCGCTCACATATCACCGTTTTGCCCCTATTCTCCTTATTCTCACCCGCAAACTTACCTTCAAATCTCGCTTTTTTGCGAGATTTCTCGCCTTTTTTTTCTTTGTCTCAAAAAAAAATTGTATTTTTGAGGTTCTAATTGTGAACCGCGCCCTTGTGATGCGCACTAAATCGTTATTATTATGACATCACGTGAACTTTCTAACTCAAGCGAACTGCTTGCTAACGACGAGAACTTAACTAACGATGCTGCAACACCTCAAGTTGTGGACAGTGAACAACCTGTAGCAGAGACTGTTGGGCAACCTGCTGACACCGAACAACCCACAGTGGATGCTCCCGCTGCGGAAGAACCGGTGGCCGATGCGGCGGAAAAACCTGATGCACCGCAACCCGACGCGGCGGATGCTCAGAGCATGCAATTCGATTCCATGACCAAGCAGGAACTTCTCGACGCTCTCAAGGAGCTCGCTCAGAAATCCGTAGATGTCATCCGTGACGAGGTCTCTCACATCAAGGCCGCTTTCTTCGCTATACGTAAAGAAGAAATAGCGCGTGAGAAGGAGGAGTTTATTCAGGCTGGTAACCCCGAAGAGGAATTTGCTCCAAAGCCCGACCCCATTGAGGCCGACATCAAGCAACTCTTTGCCGTTATCAAGGATAAGCGGGCCGAACTTAATGCGGAACTCGAAGCCGTAAAAGCTCAAAACCTCGATAAGAAACGTGCCATTATCGCTGAAATTAACGCTATTAGTTCAGACCCGGACAACATTAACCGTCAGTTTAATAGGGTTAAAGAGTTACAGCAGAACTTTAAGGAAATCGGCGAGGTCATCGCTTCTGAATCCACTCGTCTGTGGAAGGAGTATCAGTTAGCGGTGGAGCGATTCTACGACCTGCTTAAGATGAACAAGGAACTGCGCGATTACGACTTCAAGAAAAACCTTGAAATCAAGCAACAACTTTGCGCTCAAGCCGAGGCGCTCGACGACGAGGAAGACGTTGTGGCTGCGTTCAAGAAACTGCAGGAACTCCACAACACTTGGCGGGAGACCGGACCCGTGGCAAAAGAACTTCGTGAGGAACTTTGGGTAAGGTTCAAGAATGCTTCTTCGGTTATCAACAAGAAGCACCAGGCCTTCTTCGAGTCGCGCAAGGAAATGGAGCAGGAAAATGCCGATGCAAAACTCGCTCTCTGTGAGAAGATTGAGGCGGTTTCTACCGACAACCTCAAGTCTTACGCCGCTTGGGACGAGGCCACAAAGCAGATTATCGACATTCAGGAAGAATGGAAAAAACTTGGCTTTGCGGCAAGGAAGGTCAACAACGAACTTTTCTTGCGCTTCCGCAAGGCATGCGATTCTTTCTTCGAGAAAAAGGCTGCTTTCTTCAAGGAAATGAAAGACGAACTCGCTGCTAATCTCGCTAAGAAGAACGAACTTGTCGCTAAGGCCGAGGCTCTTAAGGATTCCACCGAGTGGAAGAAGACCACCGACGCGCTCATCGCTCTTCAGAAGGAGTGGAAAACCGTTGGGCCGGTGGTGAAAAAGCACAGCGAGGCGGTGTGGAAACGATTCGTCGCTGCTTGTGACTACTTCTTCGAGCAGAAAAAATCCCAGACCACCAGCGTTCATGCAGTTGAGCACGAGAACCTCAAGGCTAAGAAGGAAATCATAGCCCAGATTTCGGCCGCTCTGCAGATGGACGACACAGAGCAGGCTACGGCCATCGCCCGTGAGCAAATCGCTAAGTGGAGCGAGGTGGGACACGTCCCGTTCAAGGAAAAAGACAAAATCTACGCCGAGTTCAAGGCGGTTCGCGATAAGGCTTCCGACAAGTTCAATCTCCGCGGTGGCCGCGCCCAGTTCGCCAGGATTGACGCCGCCGTCGAGTCGGGTAACTCCGACCGCGTGTTCTACGAGCGTGAGCGTCTCGTTCGCTCTTATGAGCAGAAATGCAGCGAACTCAAGGTCATAGAGAACAATCTCGGGTTCCTCTCAGCAAGGTCTAAGGACGGTAACGCTATCGTCAAGGAAATGGAACGCAAGATTGGCAAAATTAAGGAGGATATAGCCGCTCTCGAGCAGAAAATCAAGCAAATCGACGAGAAGGATTAATCTTCACTCTATGAACAGAGCGCAAGTGTTGCCTGAGTCGCGAATCCGCGCCCGGGCAACTTGCCGGCACAACGGCTCGTCTTAATCGGAGTGGGGGGGTGGCTGATTTCCGCGCTCAGTGGTCTCAATCTATTCAAGATGAAGGATAAAGGAAGATACGGACAGTTCCTAAGCTGGATCTACACAGCGGTTGACTTCATTGTTCTCAATGTGGTCTTCATCGCCGTGTGGTTCTTCTCCCTCGACTCACTCGCCGACTTCTCTCGCCAGGCTTGGCTCATGCTAAACCTCTCCTTTCTGGCCGAGGTCTATCTCCTCACCGGAATACACGAAAACCGCGTCGTCTATGCCGACCGCGTGGTTATCGAGGCTCTCAAGTGGGCCGCTCTGCACTCGGTTATCTTCATCACTTTGCTCTGGTTCCTGCAGACCGACATCTCATGGCGGCTACTGGTCAATTTCTATCTGGTCTTTTTCATCGCTCTGAGTGTGTGGTGGCTTATCTCGAGAAAGGTCCTCAAGTGGTACCGCACTAAGGGATTCAATTACCGCCGAATCATCATCATCGGGGGCGGAACTGTCGGCATCAGGCTTATGAACGAACTTGAAAGCGACCAGGGCTATGGCTACCGAATCGTCGCTTTCTTCGACAATAACCCCAGGAATCGCTCAGTTAAGGCCTATAAGGGCCCCCTTGCCTCTGTAGAGGAGTTCGTGAAAAACAATCTGGTGGATGAAATGTACTGCACAATACCCGATGAGGATTCGGGCGAAGTGGCCAAGCTTATTCGCATTGCCGAAGGGAACGCCGTGGATTTCTACTACGTGCCGCAGTTCAGCCAGCGGGTCACTCGCCGGTTTGAGCTTAATTCCATCGGTAACGTTCCCATTCTCGCCATCAGGCCCTATCCGCTTAACAACATGGTCAACCGACTCGTTAAGCGCGCTTTCGATTTGCTCCTCTCTTCCATTGCCATGATTCTTTCTCCCATAGTGCTTATCCCGGTGGCTATCGGCATCAAGTTATCGTCTCCGGGCCCTGTCTTCTTCAAGCAGGAAAGAACTGGGTATCGGGGAAAACCGTTCATGTGCTACAAGTTCCGCACCATGAGGACTAACGATGAGAGCAACACACTGCAGGCTACTAAGGACGACCCGCGTAAGACGCGTTTCGGTAACTTCCTCCGACGCACCAGCATCGACGAACTGCCGCAGTTCTACAACGTCTTCCGGGGCGATATGTCGGTCGTGGGCCCGCGCCCTCACATGATTCGCCACACTGAGGCCTATAGCGCGCTCATCGACAAGTACATGATTCGCCACACCATCAAGCCGGGCATCACCGGGTGGGCACAGGTCAACGGATATCGTGGTCTCACCGACCAACTCTGGAAAATGGAAAAGCGTGTGGAGTTCGACGTCTGGTATGCCGAGAACTGGAACTTCCTCATTGACCTCAAGATCATCTTCCTCACCATCTTCAATGTCTTCCGTGGAGAGAAGAACGCTTTCTGATTCGCGTATCCGTATCCCGCGATATTATCGTGCAAAATAAGAGGAACTCGCCGGCAAGCGAATTCCTCTCCGATGTCTTTTCGTTTTTTTTCGTTTCACAGACCTATCTTCGACGCAAGTTCGGCCGGAACAGCCTCCTTGTTTACGTAGATGTTCATGGTCTTGGCCAGGAAGTAGGCTTCACTCACGTAGAAGAAACCTCCGTAAAGCTGGTTAGTGTCCCAACTATTCTGCACCTTGTAGTAGCGATTGCCCTTCTGGTCCACTGCCTTGCCCACTATCACCATGCCGTGGTCGTCAGTGGTCTCCTTGTTGTCGAAGCCTTTCTGACGGCTCTCCTGAGTCACCTCCAGTTCGTCCACCGGACCTTTCACTTCCCATTTCTCTGCCTCGCGGTCTTTGTCCGACAGTTGCTGCCAGCGCTCAAAGTCTGTCCCTTTCAGGTCCTCGGCCTTTTTCTCTTTCAGAAGCAACGCGTAGCCGTATCGGAACTTGAATCCTGGCTCCGACACGTCGGCGGCCCATTCCACCGGATAACCTTTGTCTATCGCATTGTCCACCACGGCCTTCATCTCCTCCATCTTCACGTTCATGCACTCGCCCCACAGCCAGTTGTCGGCCACCTCTATGATAAAGGGCTTGTAGAATGGGTGATGGGTGAACGAAGTGATGCAGATGTAGTCGTCCAGATTGATGGGCAGCGATGCCGCATACTCCTGTGGGGTGTATTCCTTCCCTTCCCACATGAATTTCTCTGGCAGCGCGCCGAAGTAGGCGTTCAGCATGCCCTTGAAACCCTCAATCCATGCCGGAGTGAGCTTCTTCCGCTGGTTCTTGTTTATCACGCCCATATAACCCGTCAGAGCGTCCGACACTTCTGAGTGGTCAAACTTCTTGTCATCGTATGTCATGCCACTGTAAACCTCTTCGGGGACCATGCCGTAGTGCCCCCACACGTAGGGAACATCCATCGCGCTTCCGCCCTGAGCAAAGTTAATCTTGCCGTCCATGCGGATATACTTTATGGCCTTGTCCATGTAACAGTGCCACACCACGAATCCCTGGCTCAGATTCACCTCCTTGCCGCTCTTGCGCAGTATCTCGTCCTCAAAGAATGTGTTGGTCGAGTAGCACCAGCATGTCCCTGACTTGTGTTGGTCCTCCACTCGGGTGGTCTTTATCACCTTCACGTCCTTAAACTTGAATCCTGTGCTGTCCGGAGTGATTATCTTTGCGTCTCCGGCACTTGCGCCAAGCCACATTCCTGCGGCAGCAATCAGTAATAGAAATTTCCTCATAACTATCAGTTTATTATCGTTTATCGTTTGTTGTTTCTCTTTTGCAAAATTATATAAAAAACTGCTAACTTTGACGCCATTTTTAGGAAATATCATGAAAAACCACTATTTTTGCATTATTATCAACGAAAGATTTTATTTTACATTAATAACTTAACTCACTATGAAGAAATTTTTGTCTATTTTTCTGAGTGCTGTGCTCGTTCTGGGCTTCAGCGGATGTAATTCCATTAAAAACATGAGCAATACCGGCAAGGGGGCCGCTATCGGTGTCGGTGGTGGCGCTGCCGCAGGCGCCGCTCTCGGTGCAATCTTCGGTGGTGGCAAGGGCGCCGCTATCGGTGCTGCTGTTGGCGCTATAGCCGGTGGAACTGCTGGTACGCTCATCGGTAAGAAGATGGATAAGCAGGCTGCCGAAATCGCTCAAATCGAAGGCGCTCAGGTTGAGCAGGTTAACGACCAGAACGGTCTCACTGCTATCAAGGTTACTTTCGACAACGGTATCCTCTTTCAGACTGGTAAGAGCTCGCTCAGCAATGCCGCTAAAAGCTCGCTCTCTGAATTTGCCGCTTCTCTCAAGAACAATCCCCAGACCAACGTGCAAATCTACGGCTACACCGACAACACCGGAAGCCGTGCCACTAACGAGCGTCTCAGCAACGAGCGCGCAAGCGTCGTTAAAAACTACCTCTCCGACTCTGGCGTAGATTCTAACCGCATGTACAGCGAAGGCTTCGCTTGGGACAACCCTGTTGCAAGCAACGACACCGAGGCCGGTCGCGCGCAGAACCGCCGCGTTGAAATCTTCATCTCTGCTAACGAGCAGATGATTAACGAGGCCAACGCCGGAACTCTTAAGTAATTTGCTTATTCGGGGTTAACCCCGTCCATTCTCACAAGTGTGGAGGCTCCATCGCCCCCACACTTTTTGTACTATGACGGGCATGCTATACATCTGTGGTGAAAGTCCGCGCGGGGCGTAGTCACCGACGAACCACACAGGGCGTACATTCAGTTTAATCAGCCTATCCGTTATATGCGGCCTTGCTGACCACAATCCTTTCCACAAACTAACACTAAAAGGAGACTCCTGTTTTGAAGAGCCTCCTTTTAGAGTCTATAGTTAAGCAATCAAATGTTATTTAATGGTCTTGATTTAAGCGCGTTTTCAAGTAGTTAGCGCTCCAGGTCATCCAGCTCAATCTCACTGTTCATAAGAGACTGATCGTCAATGCCCAGCTCGCCATAGCTCCATTCATCATCATCAAAAAAAAGACGATTTGTGTTGATACAACTTGAGCAGGCTATGACCAATGTTATAACCACACAAAATCGCAAAATATATCCTTTTGTATTTTTCATCATGCCAAAATTAGACAAAATATTTCACCTGACAATCATATTTAGATTATTTAACACTTAATCGTTTGCATAAATAGTTTTCAACTAACTTTATCTGAGCCTCATTGCAGTCTTTTTTCCGCCTTCATTCCATCTGGAATTTCTTCTTCAGCCAACTGATGGCATTCTCCACCTGCCACCCGTAGAGCCAGTGCCCTGTATCGCGGCCCACCTGCAACTCCTTCGGGGCACTTATCACATTATATGCGCTGAAGGTCGAGGTGGGGCAGCACGTTCGGTCGTTGTACCCCCAAGCGTAAAACCCGGGCACACGCAGTATCCGGGCGAAGTTCACTGTGTCGTAGTATCTTATTGTTTGCAACCGTGCCTCTATGTTCGGCTCGGCCTTGTCTCTGAACAGGTGGGGCCAACCTCCGCCGCGTCCGTGGTAATATCCTTCCACGTCGCAGAAGGCGGGGAAATAGGCGAATAGTGCGCTCACGCGATTGCTCAGTGCCGAAGTCATTATCGACAACATTCCGCCTTGGCTGCCTCCGTAGGTGGCTATGCGCGTAGTGTCCACGTCATCGCGTGTGCACAGGTAGTCCACCGCTCTCACGCATCCCAGTATCGCACGCTTGTAGTAGTAGCTGTCGCGGTTGTCTATTCCTATCGTGGTGTAGTTGCGCAGCGCACCGGCTTCCAGCTGGCGGTATATCTCCGGCGACTGGTCCACGGGAATTCCGTGTACGCCCACCTCCAGCACCACGAATCCCTGATATGCCAGTTCGTTAGGACCGCTGAACGAGCGAACCGCGGCGCCGGGCAGTCTCAGTATGGCCGGTTTGCGCCCGCCGCCCTTGGGCACGGTCAGCACTCCGTACGTGTAGTTCCCCTTCACACTCGTTTGTATCCTCAGGTAATATACGTCCACTCGGTCGTTGCTCTCGCTCTCGCTGCGACGCAGTGTGGGCTGCATTGGCACCTCTCTTGCCTTTGCCACGGCATCGCCCCAGAATTGCTCAAAGTCCTCCGGCATCGTCGTCGTGGGCTTTATATCGTATGGGGATATGGCTATGTTGGTCAGCGATGTGTAGTCGCGGCCGTCTTCGCTTACTTTCACGTTCACACTCACAAATCCGGGCTCTTTGCCGCACGGCACGCTGAAGTGGGCCATACCGTCACTCCCTGTCACCACGCTGCCGCTCCCGGTCGTGGGCATTTTCTCTGGCCCGTAGGTGTAACTGATTTTCACTCCCACCATTCGGCAGTTCTCTTTGATGGCGTAGGCAGTGAACTTGGCCGTTTCGCCTCTCGCGTAAGTCCAGTCGCTGTGGTCGGGCTCGGCCACCACTGTAACGAACTGATGCGATTGAGATTGCGCCGCCGCTGTGATGCTCAGCCATGCCACTGTGAGCAGAATACTGAAATTTCGCTTCATATTATTGTGATATTTTGATTTCTGCAAATTTAGTGATTTTTTCTGCTTTTGTTGCCATTTGGCCGCAATTTCCTTTCATCTGTGTTTTTTGCCGTCAAATTTTTTATTAAATTTGTATCATAGTTTCAATACTTGATTAACCGGATTACTATTATGGCACGATTTATCTCTTTCTCACGAGTTTTGCTTATTGCTGTCGTCTCTGTCCTGTCGTTTGCCTTGGCTTCTGCGCAGGATAAGAAACCGGCCTATGCCTTCTACGATGTCCTCGACTCATCGCACTTCCGCATGATTAACCGTGGATTCAACGTCAATGCCACTCACACTCCGTTTACTCGCATACCCAAGGCTCTCCGCGACAGCGTGCGCCCCGGCTTGTGGGACCGTGGACTCTGCTCCAGCGGCTACGGCTTCCGCTTCGCCACCAACTCCAGCCGCATCGGAATCGAGTATAACCTTCTTTGGAACGCGCACCTGCCGCACATGGCCTACACCGGCATCAAAGGCACCGACCTCTACATCCTTCGCCCCGACGGCGTCTGGGAGTTCGTTAACTGCAACCGGCCAACCCGCGACTCCATCCAGACCAAGACGTTCGTTGAAAATCTCGACGGGCAGATGCACGAGTATATGCTCTACCTTCCGCTCTACGACGGCATCAACTGGATGCGCGTCGGCGTTGACAGCACTGCCGTAATCACACCCCCGCAGGTCAATAATCCCGACCGCGCTCGCAAGATTGTCTTCTACGGCACCAGCGTCCTCCAGGGCGGATGTGCCACCCGCCCGGGTATGGTGGGCACAAGCATAATCCAGCGAGACCTCAATGTGGAGTGTGTCAACCTCGGCTTCAGCGGCGAGGGGAAGATGGATTTCTGCATGGCTCGTGCCATGGCGCAGATTCCTGATGTCGTGGCTTTTGTGCTCGACCCCATTCCGAACTGCACTCTCATGATGTGCGACACACTCACCTACGACTTTGTCAAGATTCTGCGAACTCTCCGTCCCGATGTCCCCATTTTCATGGTCGAAGGCATGGAGTATAGTTACGAGAAATACGACAGTTTCTTCCGCGACTACCTGCCACAAAAAAACGAGGCATTCCACAAGAACTATCTTAGGCTCAAACAGGAGGACCCGCGTAACCTCTTCTATATCGACCGCCACAACCAGTGGGGACCCGATAACGAGGGTACCGTGGACGGTATCCACCTCACCGACATCGGTTTCTATTTCTACGCCAAGAAACTTGAACCCTATTTGCTACCTTACATCAAATAAATCTCTCTGCCGTTATCAAATCCAAGGACTACATATATAGCCTAATCGACGAGGGCGAGCACGAGCATCAGGACTTTAAGTACCAGATTACCGATGCTCGGAAAATTGCCCGGAGCATTGCCGCGTTCGCTAACAACGACGGCGGCCGCCTGCTTGTCGGTGTCAAGGACAACGGACGCATAGCCGGTGTCAGTTCCGAGGAGGAAATCTACATGGTGGAGCAGGCAGCCTCCATGTATTGCCGTCCGGAGCAGAAACCGCAGTTCCGTCTGCATCGGGTTGAGGGGAAAACCGTACTCGAAGCCATCATCGCTCCGGCCGACGAAAAACCCGTCTCCGCCCCCGACGAGAACGGCCATTGGCGTGTCTATTTCCGAGTCGCCGACGAGAATATCGCAGCGCATCCCATCCATGCACGGGTGCTTTCTCGGGTTTCTCATGGCTCCGACAGACTCGTCACTTTTTCCGAGAGCGAGCGCATGCTGCTCGCTTATCTCCGCCACCACGGCTCCATCACACCGGAGGGATACATGAAACTCGCCCACATTTCCCGGCTCACCGCCGAAATGAGCCTCGCTAACCTTTGCGAGATGAACGTCCTCCGCATTGCCTATCACGACTCCCGTTGCATCTTCACCCTCCCGTAGCCACATGCCGGGCAGCCTACAAAAAAACTGTCCCCGCAACGCCTCTCGGGCGTCACAGGGACAGTAGCCCTAATTTATCTCACATCTTGCTCATTCCATCTCACGCAGTGCGCGCGACAGCTGGTCCGGGCACGACGTGGTCTTCATCCCGCACCTGATTCCTTCCAGTCGGCGTATCGCCTCCTTCCGGTCCATGCCTTTCACCAGCCGCGAAATCCCCTGCAGATTGCCGTTGCATCCGCCGGTGAACGTCACATCGGTTATCACGTCGTTCTCGTCGGTCGTCACATCTATCTGCGTCGAGCAGGTGCCTCTTGTGTAATAAGTGTGCTTATTCTCCATTTTGTTATTTTTTCAGAATCAAATATTGATACGGACTCAGTTTGATTGACGTTCCCAGAGCCACTTCCTCATCTTTGTCCACATTCTTTGTATTCTCGTTGGCCCAGCCTTCGGGCAGGCTTATCTCCTTCTCGGCGTTCCTCACGTTCACCAGCACCAGGAACGTTTCTCCATCCAGACTCTTCTCAAACGCCATCACGTCCTTGTCGGGGTAGGGCGTCATCTTACCCTTGCGCAGTGCCGGATATGTGTTATACAGGCCTATCAGGTTCTTGTGCTCTGCACGCACTTCTGGCTTCGCCGTCCAGTCCACAGGAACGTATTCAAAGAAGTTGATGGTCTTGTCGTAGCCCACTTCCTGCGAACCGTATATCAGTGCGCCGCCGTGGGGGAATATCGTCGCTACTAATGCCGCCAGCGCACCCTGGTCGCTACCGAACTGCACGCACGGCACTGCCTCTGTCGAGTGGTCGTGGTTGGTGGTGAAACGCAGTTTCAACTTGCCCTCGGGGATGCTGTCAAACTCCTCTTTGTCGGCCTTGAACAGGTTCTCGGCCGGAGCGCCTTCCCACACTTTCACCAACTCGCGCTTGTAATCCCACGCGTAGTTCATGTCGAACCCGGCCTTCGTGAAGTTGTCCTCGCGGTTACCCTCGGCCAGCATCAGCAGTTTGCGGTCGCCCGCTGCCTTGCGCAGTTCGCTCAGAGCCTCTTCCCAGAAGTCGGCCGGAACTCCGTCGGCGTAGTCGCAGCGGAAGCCGTCCAAGCCCACTTCCACTATCCAGAACTTCATCGCGTCTATCATAGCCGCGCGCATATCTGCGTTGTCATAGTTCAGGTCGGCTATGTCCAGCCAGTCCGTTCCCTTCGGGTGGATTATCGTGTCGGTCTCCTCATCGTGTGTGTACCACTCGGGATGCTCTTTCACCCACGGATGATCCCACGCCGTGTGGTTCGCCACCCAGTCTATGATTATCGCCATCCCGTGCTCGTGACACACCTTGGCCAGATTCTGGAAGTCCTCCACTGTGCCGAATTCAGGCGCTATGGCCTTGTAGTCCCGGATGCTATAGGGCGAGTTCTTCCCTTTCTCTATTCCTATCGGGTAGATGGGCATCACCCACATCACGTTCACCCCCAAGTCGCTTATCGAGTCTATCCTCGCCGCCACTGCGTTGAGCGATTTCTCGGGGGCGAACACGCGCGGATTCACCTGATACATCACAATGTCATCCACTGCCGGCAACTCAAACTTTGCCGTCTCATTTCCGTTACTCGTCGTGGGCTTGCACGCTGCAAGCAGTGCCAGCACTCCTAACATCAAAAATACTTTTTTCATGGGTCTCTCTCAGTTTTATTGTTAATATTTATAGAATACTCTTTATCTTTTCTTAGTCTGCTCGCCGCTTACCTCTTATTCGTTATCGGGCGCCACTTGCGCTCGCTGATAACTCCTGAGCGGTAGGCGTTAAGCAACTTCTTCAGATCGTCAATCTGACCGCGCAACTCTTCGCCCATATCCGTGTCCTTAACCATCATCCGGTGATTGGTCATCTCCACCAACTGATATGTCGATTTGATGTCAAGCCCTTCTTCCACGGCCTGGGTTATCGACGTGAACGGCTCGTGCTGAACCAGCTGGAAACCGCGCGAGTGATACACCAGCGTGTAACCCGCTATGCCGGTCTCGGGCTGATACGCCTTCGAGAAGCCGCCGTCTATCACCATCATCTTGCCGTTGGCCTTCACCGGATTCTCGCCCTTGATGGTCTTCACCGGAATATGACCGTTTATGATGTGCCGGTATTGACCCTTCACGTTGAATTCGTCCAGTATCCGGTCGCACACTTCCTCTTCGTTGCGCAGGGTGTAATAGTAGCCTTTCTGCTCTTTATACGTCTCCTTGTCGCTCAGGAAGTACCGCTCAAACGTCGCCATCTTGTCCTTGTCGAACGACGGCGAGTCCTTGCCGCACCACATATACCACACATAGTCGCGTGCGAAACTCACTTCTTCTTCGTTCTCTCCGCCGTAGTATGCCTCGCGTATCAGCGCGCCTGCCTTTTTCAGCAGTGCCTCGCCCTTGTATGCTTTCCCACGAAGAAGAACCTCTTTCATTTGCCCCTCAGGGGTCATCGGTATCGATGCGTGGAACAGCAGGTTACCGTTCACCACCTTGTAGATGCAGCCGTTGCGGAACAGGCACTCCATGTGCTTGCGCAACTTCTCCGAACCCACAAACGATTTGTGCAACTTGCTCACCACCATCGCCTCGTCTTCGGTCAGTTTGTACGGGTCCTCGGCATTCACCGTCGGGAAGTTCACGTCGGTCAGGGCATACTCTTTGCCGTTCATCTTCAGCACTCCGCGCCCCAGGTCCATCTTGCCCAGCAGCATGCGGTCTTCCATCTCAAACTCCGGCCGGCGCATTATCGTTGCAGCCTCCAGTTTGAACTGGATAACGCTTATCGCCTTGTGCATCTGCGCTATCAACTGCTTACCGTGGATGCTCGTCTCGCCGTTGTGGTCGCCCAGTAGCGACGGTTGGAAACGCTCGCACGGGTCATTGCCGTAGGTCTCCATCGCAAACGTGGCCAGTGGCAGCAGGTTTATTCCGTAGCCGTCCTCCAGCACGCTCTGGTTCCCGTAGCGCATCGCTATCCTTATCACGTTGGCTATGCAGCAGTCGTTACCGCTCGCCGCACCCATCCATAGGATGTCGTGGTTGCCCCACTGGATGTCAAAGTCGTGGTAGCCGCACAGCAGGTCCATAATCTTGTCGGGACTCTGACCGCGGTCGTACACGTCTCCCAGTATGTGAAGCCTGTCTATCGTCAGTTGTTGTATCACGTTGGCCATCGCCACTATGAAGTCATCGGCGCGACCGGTGCTGATTATCGTCCTCACTATCACGTCCACATACGCCTGCTTGTTCGGGTCCGATGTGCTCTCGTGAAGCAATTCCTGGATGATGTACGAAAAGTCGTCGGGTAGCGCCTTGTGTACCTTCGAACGGGTGTATTTCGACGACACGTCGCGGCACACTCGCACCAGCCGGTTTATCGTCACAAAATACCAGTCGCGCATCTCGTTGCGGTCCTCTATCTCCTGCTTCACCAGTTCCAACTTTTGCTCAGGGTAGTAGAGTAGGGTGCACAACTCTTTCTGCTCCCTAATCCCCAGCGTCTCGTTGAATATCTCTTTCACTTTGCGCTTCAGTGTGCCCGATGCGTTGCGAAGTACGTGCTGGAACGCCTCGTACTCGCCGTGAAGGTCGGCCAGAAAGTGCTCCGTACCCTTGGGCAGGTTCAGTATCGCCTCCAGATTTATTATCTCCGTGCTCGCCGTCGCTATGTCAGGAAAATTCCTCGACAGCAGGTTCAGGTATTTCAGTTCTGCTTCAGAAAACTTTTTCATATCTCTTCTCTTTGCTTTTTCCTTGCCTTGTCACTTCTTTCTGTATTCCAGTGGGGTCATCCCTGTGTAGGTCTTGAAGTAGCGGTTGAATGTCGTCGGAGTGGGGAAACCCAGCGATGCCGCTATCTTGACAACCGACTCGTCTGTCCCCTTCAACTGTGACTTCGCATCCATTATTATCAGGTTCTTTATCACTTCCTGTGGAGTCATGCCGGTAGCGCTGTTTATCACATTGCAGAAGTGCGACAGGGTCAGGTTCGCTTCTTTCGCGTAGAACGAAATCTTGTGCTCCTCGCGATAGTTGCTGTAAGCCAGTTGCATGAACTCTCCGGCCACCTCCAGCTCGCGCGAAGAGTGACGCTCACTCTTCAGCACTCCCGTCGATAATCCGTTGCTCAGGCTCTCTATTATTATGCTCATCACGCTCTTCGCTATGCCTTCGGTCATGAAAATGTCCGGCATGATGCTCGCCGTTGTCATCATCGAGAACATGGTCGAGTATATCTCGCCCATCTCCGCCGGAAGCGTGAAAAATGGCTTCTTCACCACCTCCGGGATTATCCCAGACATCAACTTCCAGTAGTTCACCCTGCGAAGAAACGACGACGAGAATCCGCAGAAACTCACCTTCAGGTCGTCGCTCACCTCATGTATCTGGAAGAAACTCCCGGCAAGCACTATCGCAAAGTCATGCTCCTTCACCTCAAAGTCCCACAAGTTCACCGACGCCTTCAGGTTACCACGCTCCACGTAGCACAGCACGCACGCGTCTATCTTGCACGGAAACGATGTGTAGTATTTCAGTATCTCGGCCCTTATGTCGTCATACACCAGAAAATCCACTGGCATGTCAAACTGGGGCAACTTCTTGTCCTTGTCTATTTTTAATGGCGGTTTTTTCATACTTCTTCTTGTGATTTCTTTTCTGCCGTTTTCCCCTTCATAGTGTTTCCTCTTCTACCTCCGTCAGCGGATAATGCGTATTCTCTTCAGTCAGGCTGTTCAGCACCTCCATCAGAAACTTGCGCGACTCCCACTTAGCCATCGGCAGGTTGTGCAACATGTAGTTGCCGCAGTCGTTCGCGGTCGCGCAGGGTATGTCTCCCTCGTATTCGGCTATGTAGCCGAATGTCTCACGCATCAGTTCCGCTATGTCGGCACTTTCCAGATCGCCGGCTATCAGCAGGTGATTACCTGTGCAGCAGCCCATCGGACCCCAGTAGATGATGCGCTCGCCCCATTCGGCATGACTCCGCAGATACGCGTTCGCCAAGTGCTCTATCGTGTGCAACGCAGGTTGGCTCATCGCCGGCTCGCGGTTGGGCAACTTCATCCTGATGTCAAATGTCGTTATCACGCTCTCGCCCACGCGATTCTTGCGCACCACATAGATGCCTCGCTGGAGCGCGTTGTGGTTAATCGTATAACCGGTAGTCTTTCCCATCGCTGTATTTCTCTAACCCAAACTAAAACTTCTCTCACAGACGCGAAATCAACTCGCGAACTATTTCAAACGTGTGCTTCGGTGCCGACTGCCAGAACTCTATGTACTCCTCGCTCTTGTCTTTCTCCGACCACGGACAGTCACTGATAACTCGCAAACTCAGCATCGGAACTTCACGCAAGTGGCACACTTGGGCTATCGCCGCACTCTCCATGTCCACAGCCAGAGCGCTCGGGAAGCGGTCCTTGATGCTCTTCACCTGCGCCGCGTTCTCCACAAACTGGTCGCCGGTGCATATCAGACCGCGCTTTATCTCGCTACGCTCAGGAAGTGCCACCAGTGCGTCCCACGCGCCTTCGTAGAACAACGGCAAACCCTGAACTGCGCCCCACGGATTCTCCGGACCGCACCACACGTCATGATAGGCCACTTGTTCGCCCACTACCACGTCGTTCTGAACCACGCTGCTGTCAGCACTGCCGGCCACACCCGAGTTTATCACCATGTCGGGATGAGCCTCGCGTAGCATTGTCATCGTGCCCAGCGCGGCGTTCACCTTGCCTATTCCGCACTTCATCGCCACTATGGTGTGCTCTCCGGCAGTTCCGAAAAACAGGCGATAACCGTCTTTCTCTTCTTCTCTCAAGTCTTTCAGCATCGGCTTAAGGAGTTCAAGTTCCTTGTCCATCGCCGCTATAATTCCTATTGTCATAGTCTTAAATTTTTTATGTTGTTCTTGATTTTGTTCCTGTAAATGTACAAAATTAAGCATTTTTTCGCTCACTAACAACCATTTTCCCCGAAATAGGCCATTTTTCTTGACATTTACGCCATAAAACCCTAATTTTGCACATATTTTTATGCTTATCTTATGAAAACCGACATTATCATACACCCCGACATCGTCCGTATCTGCCCAGATATGCAGGTGGGACTCATCCGTGCCACCGTAACCAATCCGCCCACTTCCGATGAACTCTGGGACGAAATTCTCGCCGAAGCCCAGCGCATCCGCTCCACATACCAGTTGCTTGAGGTTAATCAGCGAACGGCCATCGCAGCCACTCGTCGGCTCTATCGGGCCCTCGGAAAAGACCCGGGGCGCTATCGTGTGGCAAGTGAAGCGCTCTGCAGGCGCGTTATCCGCGGACTCGGACTTTACCGACTCACCACTCTCGTCGACCTCATCAACCTCGTCTCTCTCGGCAGCGGGTACCCCATCAGCGGTCTCGATGCCGACCGTCTCGTTGGCGACCTGCTCACCATGGGGGTAGGGGAGAAGGACGAACCTTACAACGGCATCGGACGCGGACCCCTCAACATTCAGGATATGCCCGTCTATCGCGACGAACTCGGCGGTGTCGCCACTCCCACCAGCGACGAAGAACGTACCAAAATCACACCCCACACCTCTCACGTGCAAATCTGCATCAACGCTTTCGCACCCGACATGCCGCTCACCGAAACCATCGACTGGACCCTCCAACTCCTCGAACAATACGCCACACCCACTTCCCTCCAATCCACCATCATCACCCCA
Source organism: uncultured Porphyromonadaceae bacterium (assembly GCA_937892215.1). Classification (GTDB taxonomy): domain Bacteria; phylum Bacteroidota; class Bacteroidia; order Bacteroidales; family Muribaculaceae; genus Sodaliphilus. The sequence goes on along the minus strand of CALAVE010000002.1, from coordinate 8,745 downwards.
TAACCACTTGAACCAAATTTGGGGCAAGTCGCAAGACTTGCCGGTGTGCGTACCACTGTGTTACAGTGTGCCATCCAAAGTGAGGCACTTCGTAGATGTGCCGCCGTGTCCTCGTCACCCCTACGCATCCACCCACCCGCATGGCTTTGTCGCCAGGCTTGTACCCACCCCCGTTGTAGGGACGTGGCTCACGGCCAAAGGCCGGGTGGTACGTCCACGTCCGCCCGGCCCCTTTCCACTTGGCTTACCCGGCTTTATAGGCCCCATAAGCCCCATAGACCCTATCGAATCCACCATGTTGTTTCCTGTTGTTCAAGTTGTCGTCTCTCTCAGCCTAATCAGCCTAATCCATACTTTTTCCCACCATGTTTGTGAGTTTCTGCGCCCTCAGGCGCACTCTTTTTGTAACTCGTTTGTTGTCCATTGTTGTCTGATATATGCTACCACCATGTTTGTGGGTTTCTGCGCCCTCAGACGCACTCTTTTATTCATCGCGGCACGTCACTAACTGTTGGTTAGGACCCCACTCTGCAACGCATCCCTCACTTCCTCGTAGCGTGTATTAATCACACACCCCCGGGGCACACCTTTCAGCAACTCCGAACCAATCTTCAGCCCCGCGGCATCCTCCACATCAATCTCTATCTCCTTCAGCCCTTTGCACTTATAGAAAGCACGTTCTCCTATCTTTCTCACAGCCTTGCCAATACGCACCCTCCGCAGACCGCTGCACCCCGAGAACGCCCAGATTCCTATCTCCCTCACACCGTCAGGTATATCCACCTCTCGCAGACCCTTGCAGTCGCTGAATGCGCAGTCGCCTATTATCCTCACACCATCAGTCATGTGAATCTCCTGCAAACCGCTTTCGTTGAACGCTCGTTTGCCTATCTCGTTTACCGTTACGGGCAAATCCACCCGCCGCAGATTCACGCAGCCCTCAAACGCCAAGTCGCCAATCCGCTCCAGAGAGTCACCATAGAACTCTATCTTCTCCAGACCGGTGCAGTTCATGAATGTAAAGTCATACACACGCTTCAGAAGCGGAGGCCATTTCACCTCTCTCAGTTTCACGCAGCCGCTGAACGAAAACACCTCTATCCGGCGCAGATTCTTTCCCAGCTTCACATCTTCCAGACCGGTACACCCCTCAAACACGCCGTAGGCCAGTTCCCGCGTACCTTCAGGCACTGTGACATGCCTAAGCCCGGTACAACCGCGGAAAGCATAGTCGCCTATGTATTTCAGAGAAGCCGGAAAACTCACTTCGCTCACGCTGTCGCACCCATCGAATACGTATGCCCCAATGCCTCGGATTCCCTGCGCTATCTCCAGCCGTCCACGTGGCTTAGCACCCTTGTAGCAGTACAGAATGTTACCCACAGTCACCGGCCCGTCACTCGCTTCAGCAAGCCATGCCGTACCGGCAAACACATCCTTTCCCAGTTTGTCCAACTTTTCAGGCAGATTAATCTTCGCCAGCCTCTTGCAGCCACTAAATGCCTCGTCCTTCACGTAGTTCACCTTGGCCGGCAGTGTTATCTCCTCCAGCGCGGTACATCCCTCGAACACACGCGCCCCTATCAATTCCAGACCTTCGTTCATAATCACCTCAGTCAGCGCCGAGCAACCCATGAACGTGTTGTTCTCAATCTCTTTCATCCGCTCCGGCAAACGAATCTTCCGCAGGCTCGTGCACCGTGAAAACGCCCCGTTGATAATCTCTCTCACCGAGTTGCCCATCACCACCTCGCGCAGACTCTCGCAATCTGCGAATGCGCACTCTTCAATCAGCAGCACTGTCTGCGGCATCGCCACACGCTCCACCGGCATACCCCTGAAAGCATGCGCGCCTATCACAGCCACCGGATACGACACACTATCAGCAGTCACACTGTCGGGTATCGCAAACTCCCTCTCAGATCCCCTGTATTCCTTCAACACAGCGTAGCCGTTTACAACCTCATACGTCACACCGTCCCTCACAATCCGTCCGTTACCCTCGTCGCCCGCTGAGCAACTCGCCAGAAACGCGCATAAAGCCACCACAACCCATGTGGCAACCCACAGCGACATAGCCCTCACGTCACATGTGAAGAACCATGAAATCCGGAGCGGTGATATTCCAGGCCCTTTCATACCCAACTAATTACCCCACAAATTTAGCAACATTTCCCCTAACCGCCAAATCAATCTCATCACCATCTCTCCACTTTCTCTCCACATTCCTCGCCCACACCTTCCACCGCTCCTCTCATCCGTCCTATCGGCCCCATCCGTCCTATCGGCCCTATAAGCCCTATCCACCCCCATGTTGTTTAGGTTGTCTTCTTTATCCTCCGTATTCGTGGCCTTTCGTGTCTTTCGTGGTTAAGGTGTGTTCTATAAATTAACTTGCGATGATTTTGAATTTATATTGAGCAGATACTAAGTTAAAGGTGAAGCGGCGTAGCGGGCTACGTGGTAAGGCTTTAGCTTAGCAGATGCCGATAGAAAACAAAATCAGCCAAGAACACATCGTTACTTTTATTAATTTATAGAACACACCTTAAATAACTCTATGTGATTGCCGCCATGTTCTGGCTGTCCCAGAGACAGCGGTCGGTGATCTTCAGCTCGGGAATGACGGGCAAGCATAGGAACGCCATCGTGATGAAGGGTGCCTTCAGCGTACAGCCGGTCAGGGCCGCCATGTCGCAAAGCAGCCGGCATCGGTAGGCCACCTCATGCCCGTCGAGCGGTGACATCAGCCCGGCAATGGGCAGTGCCATCTCAAACATCTCATCACTGGTTATCACCACCTGACCTCCTCGCATCGTTATGATACGGTTGATGGCATGGACAATCAACTCATCGTCAGAGCCGATTGCCACGATGTTGTGGCTGTCATGGGACACCGACGAGGCTATGGCCCCGTGACTGATGCCGAAACCGCGCACCAGACCCACGACGGGACGTGCCGACGTGCTGTAGCGATTATAAACCACCACCTTCTGTACCTCGTGCCATGGGTAGTGAGAGTCCTTCATTGGGTCACCCGTCACCTCCACCACCTCGTGACCGGTATATAGGCTCTTGTCTGTGGCGCGGATGATGTGCTTGGTGTCGCCGCGACGGATGTCGAGACGTATGTCTTCGGGAGTGATGAATCTGGCGCAGAAATGGTTGGGATAACTATTGAGGTCGGCAATCGTCTGCCGACGAATGCTGATGCTTCCGAATGACTGATCGTAACTATATACCTCAACGCCGCGGATAATGGTACTCTGTATCGCCAGATAAGGGCCTATGTTGTTGACCACGATAAATGTGGCAGGGTCGCCCTCTTGCAGCAGTCCCCAGTTTACGCCGTAGTGACGCTGAGGGTTGCAGCAAGCCACCTGAAGCACGTTCCAAAAGTCGTGACCGTCGAGAAGTGCCCGTGCTGCAATGACATTGATGTGACCTCGCACAAGGTCGTCGGCATGGCAGTCGTCAGTACACAACATCACCTGATCTGGATATTCGTCGATGAGTGGGTGCAGCAGATTGTAGTCCTTGGCGGCACTGCCCTCACGAATGATGACCTTCATACCGGCACGGATGCAGTCACGACCCTCTTCGAGCGTCGTGCACTCATGGTCGGTAGTCACTCCAGCCTGGGCATAGAGCCGGCGACCTTCAAGTGAAAGCCCCGGGGCATGGCCGTCAATGGGCTTGCCGGCCGCACGGGCAGCGGCCAATTTTGCCATTACCTCGCTGTCGCCATGCAGCACTCCCGTGAAGTTCATCATCTCGCCCAAGAAGGCAATGTCATCGCGTTGCATTAGGGCTGCGATCTCACGACTGTCGATGGTAGCGCCGCTGGTCTCCACATCGCCGCCTATCGACGGCACGCAGCTGGGCGCACCGAACAAGAAGTTGAACTGCGCTTGGCCTCCCAGGTGAATCATCACGTCAATCCCTTCAACGCCCATCACGTTTGCTATCTCGTGCGGGTCGGCAATGGCCCCGATGGTGCCGTGTGCCGATGCCACACGGGCAAACTCCGTGGGCAACATCATACTGCTCTCGATGTGTACGTGGCTGTCGATAAATCCCGGCATTAGGTAAGGCCACGGCTCATTGCTGTCCGGTAGTTCACATTGTCTTATTCTGCTGATGCGTCCGTCTGTCACTATTAACTCGCCGTCATATATTTCGCGCCGCACCACATCCACGATATGTCCTTTGTATGTCATATTTAAGTTTCAAAAGTGAAAACTACTGTTATAGTTGGGCAAAGTCCTGAATTTAAGCAGCTTTATGCAATTAAACTCAGACTAAACCACAACTGCTCAGCACAAAGGTAAGAATATTTTTTTTGAAATGATGCTATTTGCCTCCAGTTTCTGCGCCTTCATGCGCACTCTTTTTGTAACTCGTTTGTTGTCCGCTCTTGTCTGATATATGATAATACCATGTTTGTGAGTTTCTGCGCCCTCAGGCGCACCCTTTTTGTAACTCGTTTGTTATCCGCTGTTGTTGATATATGCTGCCACCATGTTTGTGAGTTTCTGCCTCGTCATCCCACTACCTATAAGTCCCATAGGCCCTATCGAATCCACTATGTTGTTCCCCGTTGTTCAAGTTGTCGTCGTTTTTATTCGTATAATTCGCGTTAATCCGCGGTTAAAATCCCCTCCACCTGGCCACGTCCGCTATAGGCCCCATAAGCCCTATAAGCCCTATAAGCCCTATCATCCCCAAAATTTGCGAGCAACCGAGCCGAAGGCGAGCTCGCGCGTGAGCTCAAAGCGTCTCGTCGGCTGAAAGCCGGGGCGCGGTCGCCGCAGGCGATTGAGACTCACCGCAATTTGTGTTCAAATCCCATCAATCCATTTGCCCTAGCTATTTTTTGTCTCTTCTGTCATGTCGATTCACCTGAATTTAATCTGTTTATGCCTTAGCGTTAGAGACCGAAGAACAGAGGAAGGGCCTGTGCAGCTGCAACCAGAAAGATGCAAGCACCAACGACCATCATGTTCTTCTTCTTGAAATCCTATTGTCGGCTTGTAATGTGTTGAATATCAATACATATTACCAAGTGCAGGGGGCGCAAGAAACAAGGCAGAAACAAAAATTATGAAAACAAAAGAAAGAAAATGCCACTTAACAGATCTTAACTTGGCAAACAATGGCAACGTTATCGATTATAGTATTTGAATTGTTTCTATTTTGAGTCATTCCCATGAAAATGGACACAATATCATGTTAAAGTCTGTCATTATTGCTCTACTCTAAAGAAATTTAAGTAACTTTGTTGCAAAAATTACTCTCATATAACTCATGGTGCATGGATAAAATTATAATAAATAATAAAGATTACACTAGTTTAGTATCCAAAGCTGTAAGATTCTTTTGGGGAACTAAGTCTCGTCAATTGCTTGATAGTGGTGACTCTTCGAATCGCGGAGCTGTCGTCGGTGGCAAGCAGATGGATGGTTTTATTGAGCTACTGAAGGAGGTGGCTATTGATGCAGGAGTTCCCGCTGACTATATTATTACAGACAAGAACTACCTACCAGGCTATTTCCGCTCTTCAAAGGATTGGGATATGCTTATTATTGCGCCATCAGGTAAGTTGATTGCAGCGATTGAACTGAAATCGCAGGTAGGTAGCTATGGAAACAATTTTAATAATCGCACAGAAGAAGCCATTGGGTCAGCCGTTGACCTCTGGACAGCTTTTCGTGAGGGACAGTTCCCTGGTCAGCAAGCTCCATGGGTGGGGTGGCTGATGCTTGTCGGACGAGACAAAGCATCAGAACGCATAGTTCGGAACTATGAACCCTATTTTTCTGTTCGTCCAGAGTTTGAGAGTGCAAGCTATCTCGACCGCTATCGCATTCTTTGTCAAAAACTTATTCTTGAACGTCATTACACATCGACGGCTCTCGTATGGACAACAGACGCAAATACATACGGAAACTTAGCCGACGACATTTCTATTCAACGTTATATAGCTTCGCTCGCAAACTATCTAAATGGTGTGAAGGATGAGTTCAAATAAGGGTTCTCTCTACGGTAAACGCCAGAATGGCGGGCAGCACGGCGATGTTTTCACATTGCCTATTGTAGTTAGTTTCATGCTTGATAGCGTTGGCTATACTGCCGACCGCAATTTGGCTCATGTGCGCATCCTTGAACCTTCGTGCGGTGATGGCGAGTTCGTTGTTGAGATTGCACGCAGACTTATGTCATCAGCTGTGATGTTTGGTTTTGATGCAAACGAAGCATTCCAAAGGAATGTCAAGGCTTACGACATTGACGCAGAGAAAATTGCACGTTGCAGACAACGCGTCACCGAATTAGGATTAAATCCCTGTAACCAAAACATTAAGACGGCCGATTTTCTAAAAGTAGAGATTGAAGAAACTGATATTGTTGTCGGCAATCCGCCTTATGTCCGCTACGAAAACATCCCAACGGAGATGCTAGATTATTGCAAGCGGACTTTCCCTACGTTCCATTATCGCTGCGATTTATACGTACCATTCTTTGAAAAGACGCTCGAAGCACTTTCTTCTGGAGGTCTGCATTGTTTCATCTGCTCCAATCGATGGCTAAAAAACGAATATGGAAAGAAGCTACGCCGACTGATTGCTCGATATTATCAATTACGCACAATACTCAATCTTGAACTAGCCGATGCTTTCCAAGAAGAAGTTCTTGCCTATCCTGCCATAACCATTATCTCTTCTGAACTTCCGGCATTTACATTCCGATACGCCGAATATACGAACGTGAAAGATCTGAATGGTCATGTAACAGAAGAAAAGCGTATGCCACATGGTGACGATTGGACGGAGGCTTTCAACAAAGTCTCTACCGATTCTAGATTCCTGACTATTGAGCAGCAGGGTTTCAAAATTGGTATTGGTGTGGCAACGGGGGCAGACTCTGTTTTTATCTCATCCGAGTTGCCTGCCAAAGTAGAGGAAGACTTGATTATGCCTAGCATCAACGCTCGCGACTTGCGCGGTAACAAGTTCCAGTGGCAAGGGGAGTATTTGCTAAACCCATATAATGCAGACGGTACATTAGTGAATCTAGATAGATACCCTCGTGCAAGTGCCTACTTGGAAGAACACAGAGAGAGGCTAACCTCACGTCACATCGCCAAAAAATTCCCTTCAAGATGGTATAAGACCATAGATCGCATCCGTCCTGACCTACTGTCGAAACCAAAGATTCTGCTTCCGGACATGTCGGGAAACACTTATGTATTCGTAGACGATGGCAATTACTATCCATTGCACAATATTTACTACATTATTGGAAGTTCTTCGATACAGCTTCGCCTTCTCGCAGCATTCCTCATGTCCGATTTTGTACGCAACCAGCTCTCTTCTGTTACAAACAAGATGAATGGCGGTTTCCCGAGATGGCAGAGTCAGCATTTAAGGAAATTGAAAATTCCAAGATTAAGTTCTATCCCTTCGGATGATGTTCAGATGTTATTATCCGATTATGAAAGAAATGATATTTTAAGTTTAAATAGCAGGATAAAACAATATATTTGAACCCCTTGAATTGTAATCATTATAGATAGTCCCATTCAACATCTTATCAAGATTGATAACAGAACAAGTAAACCCACTGACTTTCAGCAGCTATGCCAAAGGTCAGTGGATTAATTGTTCCCAAATTGTGTCACAGGTGCCATGATGGGAACATAAGATGTTTAGAACCGTATCCGTCCAATGCCTGTACGCTTCGTGCTATAACGGCATCACACGCCGCCATGCCGAGGGTGTGCTACAATTATGGCACACCCTCGGTATGTTTCCATCTCTTTATTACCTCATTCCTTGTCCGATTCCCAGCCTATTCCGGCGGCTTGTTTCCGGCATCCCTGCCCATAAGCCCCGTCACCCGCTCGGTGCCTCCGCGTGCGACACTCGCACCCGCCGACCCTTAATCTTCTGCACGTTCAGCACCTCCAGCAGCGCATCCGCCTTCCCCCGCGACACCGCCACCAGGCTGTAGTGGTCATTCACCACAATCTTCCCGATATCCTCGGCGTCCACTCCGGCCCCGCTATTCGCTATCCACCCCACTATATCCCCTCGTGAAATCTTCTCCTTCCGCCCCTCGTTCACGTACAGCGTCGCCACATCCGTCACCGTCGGCTCGCCCACATCCTCGTCACTCAGGGCAAACTCCGCTCCGGTCACAAACTCCGGCACCACGTCCTCATCGCTCACCAGCGCGAAAATCCTTCCCGAGCGGTCCACACGCGCCGTCCGGCCGTTACGGTGAGTGTAAATTTCCTCAGTCAGCGGCAAGTCGTAGTGAACTATGTTCTCCACCGCGCTCAGGTCCAGGCCGCGTGCAGCCAAGTCCGTAGCCACCAGCACTGCCAGCGAACCGTTGTCAATCATCGCCACCACCTTTTCGCGCTCTATCTGTTCCTGTTGCCCGTGGTAACCTCCGGCACTGATGCCATGCTTGCGGAGCCATTCGCACAGCGGACGCACCGCCTCACGCTCGTTCACGAAAACTATCGTCTTTCCCTGTCCTGTCGTCAGCAGCAACTGCCTCAGCGCACGCTTCTTGTCGCTCTTCTCGCAGCGCACTGTCTTCACCGTCATCCGGCTGTCCAGCTCGGGCTTGCGGTCCAGGAAGTCCAGCGTCAGCGTATTGCGCAGTTTCACGTATCGCGGCAGTTCGCTGATTCTCGTCGCCGACGTCACCACCTTACGCTTCAGGTTGGGCGCGTGC
>CALAVE010000001.1 GCA_937892215.1 uncultured Porphyromonadaceae bacterium | reverse complement strand
AATTCCAATAAGATTTCTGCTCATAAGACATTTGTCTTAACTCCTTAACTTCTTAACTCCTTAACTCCCAAGCAAGCAGAGCTTGCGAAACTTAAATTATATACAATTTGCCCCCATCTATGTATGAATATTTTCACCGCAGAGGTCGCAGAGTTTTGAAGGCATGTCCTCTGTCCTTCGGGAGGCCTCGAGAGCCAGCCAAAACGCTACGCAGCTTTTGGCTTAGGCTGAGCTCACGGAGTACAAGCCGCGATGGACTTCATTCGGAGCTCTGCGCACTCCGCTTAGAACGAAAGCCGACCGGAAGCACCTTCCGGTCGGCTCTTGCGGCCTCTCACTCGAGGATGGGGAGAAAGTCTCTGCGTCCTCTGCGTTGAAAAGCCCAGCCAGCCGAAACATGTATAGGGGGCTAATAGTATATAGTTGCCTTTATTTTATCCACGCACTCCCTCACGCGCTTATACCGTCATTGCGGCAGCTAAGAAAAACTTGCCTTGCACTGACGGAGCGCTTCTATTGACCGATTTGGGTTAATTATTTCCGCAAATATATAAAAATTTTTCCATTTCTCACATATCGCCGGCAGAAAGGCGGCCTCCTCGCAGAAGACCGCCCTCTAAACCCAGCTAACAGCTAATTGCTAATCGCTAATTGCTATTTTCCCATTACAAGGTTGGCCAGTGCCACCACGTCGGTAATATCCACTCCATCCTGACCGTTCATGTCGGCGTTTGCCTCGATGAATCCTTCCGGAATCGAGCCCATCACAAAGTTCGCTATCGCCACCACATCGGTCACATCCACTTCGCCATCACCGGTCACGTCGCCGAGAAGGCCGGTGTGAGATATCACTATCACTCCCTTAACCGGATCTCCGCTTTGACCCACAAACGTCTTCTGCTCTTCATCAAATGTCACATCTCCAGGAGTTACAACCTCACAGTTGCTCAGTGTGATAGAACTCATATCTTTCACGACCTGCTGGGCATTACCATAACTATCATAAGATGTTATTGACAAGTCGGAATTGTTTATTTCCATCTTAGCACTTTCGCTTCCCGATTGCACCGGTATCGCCGATGAATATAGCATTAGAGACCCTATCAGATTGTTCAACTTCACATCGCCTATCGCATAGATTGCTGCTGCCTCGTTACCATCGGCACTCACGCCCTGCACTCCCACACTCGCACCATTTCCGGTTAGCGTCATCTTACCATTGCTGCTAATCAGTGCACCCAGTCCGGAAGTAACTCTTATGCTGTTCGTGCCCACAAACTTTATCGTCACATCGTCAAGTGTCTCTATTGAGCCGCTTAAGGTCACGCCATCCACTGTCAGCACATTGCTCGTGGGCGAGTAACTTATCGTGCCGGCTGTTAGGCCGCCGGGTACTATGTTCTCATAGTTATCCTCGGTAACGCGCGTGCCGTCCACTATCACAGGGTATTTCTCCGAGGGCACTATATGGAGCTTTGCGTTGGCCGATAGCATCGTCTCGCCATCCCACAATTTGCCGTTCGACCCCACGTTAAGCGCTTCGTGCGATACGCACTTGCAGCCTTCCAGAGTCAACTCTTTAAAACCTCCCATCGGGTAATATGTGCCACTGGCAGTCACCTCCGAGTTCTTAATCTTCAGCGTGGTGTAGGTCGAGGTTCCGGTGCCTCCGTGTATCGCGGGGAAACCTCCGCCGGTGTATGTTACCGTCAGTTTTATGTTATCTATAGTGTTCACTGCGCTCCCCGAGCCTATCAACTTCAGGGCCGGCCAATATTGGCCCGATGTTTCAATGGTAAGCGATGCTCCGTCTTCGCCCTCGATGGCGGCGGCAGTCAGGGCGTTGCTTGTGAAACTCAAGCCACCGTAGCGCACCGCGTCACCGGTCCGGCTCAGGTAGTTGTCGCCTATGCAGCGCACCTTCACGTTATTCTCCTTGATATCTATCAAGTTCCACTCCAGATTGCTGTTGTTCTCTATGCGGGCGTTCTCCAGTGTCAGCACGTTGTTTGTCGGGTCGAAATACACCTTACCGCTCTTCACGGCACCGTTTCCGGTGATATCCTTGTAATTGCCCTCGGTCACAGGTATGCCGTTCACCCAGATCGACATCTCCATAGCGTCGGCTTTGAACTGAACTATACGTGCGCCGTCGCTGTAGTGGTTGTAGGAGTCGAATATCTTTTTATCATCGTCCCACACCATATCCAACTCGCCCGTTAGGGTGGCGAACTTGCACTCATAATTGGTGAAGCCCGTCAGCGCGCCGCGCCCCAGATGGTATGTATAGAAGTACAGCTCGCTGTTGGTCACTTTCAGTGTCACGTTGCTCGCTGTTGCCACTACCGGCTCAAAACTCCTCAGACCCCATGACCCCGAGCTACTGGTCGTCATGTTGTCGAAGTGTAGTGTGGTTCCGGCTCCGCTCATCACTATTCCGTTCGATGCTCCGGTCTCCATACCACTGCCGTAGCCCAGCATTATCCACGACGTCTTGGTCTGTATGCTGAACTCAAGGCTGCTGTTTGAAGTGATTATATCCTTCATCGAGCGGATAAACAACTGGTTATTACCCACATTACGCACGTGAAGCGTGGCCTTGGTCCCAAGCTCGCTCTTGATGGCCTGCTCTTCGGCCGTAACGGTGTAGTTGAATACTTGGCCGTTATTGCCGTTACTGAACACCAGCGATGTCGTAGTCTCGTCAAAGTACATCTTGCAATTTTCGTCCAGAGTCTGACCGCCTATGTCTGAGAACGAGGCGTTTCCGCTCGCCTCTACCGCGGCACGAAGGTCATCCTTGTTCGTCTCTGTTACCTGAACGCCGGCCACCCATAACGGATATTTTTTCTCCGTTTCCACACTAACTGTCCTCGCAATCGCTCCGTCCTCTGTCTCAAAGCGCTGAGTTGATGTGTTGTAACTTCCACCAAAGGGCACGTTCACGCTGCAATTAGTGGTTAAGCAGCGGGTTAAGCCCGATATGGCAGCACCCGTACGACTTCTCGCATACAGATTAGAGTGGTCAATGCTCAGTATCGACGACCCGATTCCTTGTATGGCCGCACGAGCAGCATCCGAAACTGCCGTAACCGATGCATTCTGTAATTTCAGTCCTGTAGAATTCACTGCAATGGGTATCGTTCCGCTCACGGTAAGGCTGTGAGCCTCCAGGTTGCCGGCATAGTTAACCATTGTAACAGTTCCGCAATTCATCAGCGCAATGCCCATTGTTGAAGAAGCGCTCACATTGAGTTTGTTCGCGCCCTTCAGCACAATTTGCAGGCCGGTTATGCCATCGGCATATATCGCGGCAAAAACGCTGCTCGAGACCGCGTAACCTGCAGTTATCGTAGCGCCGTCCAGTGTAAGCACAGGAACAATGCTAAGCGACTTCCCCATTGTCTTCTCGTAACTGAAAGTCACTGTGCCCGAAATACCGGTGCCGGTTACAGTCCCGGCCTCAGTGACTTCCACACCGCCCACGTAAAGGGCCGTTGCCGCAGCATTGGTAGCAACCATCATCACCACTGCGACCATCATTGCTGTCAGTAATCGTTTAATCATAATTTTCTATTTTTTTAATGGTTAATAAATATTTCTAAATCAATAGATTAGGGCATCAATCCGGAGTCTAAACTCAGCCTTGTCGCCACCTCCTTTGTAGCACGCTTCCTTGCTTCATCCACTTCTCCAAGTGCAAAAGTATAAAAAAATTTGCTCTTTGTCAATGCTATTTTCTACATTTTTTAACTTCTACACAAATTTCAAGATAGCCACACCTAATCGACTTCAGCTCATCCGGATGCCGATTAGGTGTGACTATCCTCACGTAATTTCTATCATTCAGCGACCACTCGTCCTCAGCTGGAACGAACTTATGGTGTAGAGCCTGTCGCCGTCGGAAAATCCTATGGAGAAATCAGCAACTCCGCTTTTCAGTTTTTTTGTGGCAACCACATTGGCCTGATAGCGGACCGCACGGCCCGGAGCCAGTTCACTCACTATCGCCGTGGGCGACAGATATATCTGCTTGGTTCCGGTCACTGTTATCACCGGCGCTATGTTATACACATACTCGCTGCCCGTATTGCGAATCTCAAACACCAGTTTCGTGCGCTCACCGGCATCTATAATGCCGTTGGCCGCCACGTTATCTTCTTCCACAAAGCGCAGATTCTCTATCTCTATCGTGGCAAACGGACTGTCGGTATTGTTCTGCCGGTAATCACGCGCCTCATAGCCGTTGTAGTAGTCCGACGTGCGGTAATTCCCGTCCTCGGTCTTGGGCGCCGTAGCCGCCGCCCCCAGAATTCCGCCTATCGCCATTCCGGCCAGTGTCCCCACGTTATGGCCGCGCGGTCCGCCCGATATTCCGCCTATCGCCGAGCCGAACATTCCGCCCAGCGAGGCCCCGGTGGCCGCACCATAAAACTGACTCACAGATGAGCACGATGTCATCAGCATCAGCACTCCGCTTAACATGATTATTGCTGTCTTTTTCATAATTTTCGCAGTTTTATTTTAATTTTTCGCCGCTAATTTACGATTTTAATCGTATCTGCTGCAACCCTTTTCAATAAATATAACAATTTTTCACCTAAAAATTCAGCATTTCCTCATCACTCAGGCCGGTGACCAGTCATTTGCATCAGCGTGAATATGCTCTCTCGACCCATATTCATCACCAGGTCCAGAATGCTCAGATTGGGGACAAATCCGTAACGGTTGCTCCACAACTGGTAGTAAGCCACATCCGTTATGGGTAGCGCATCGGGCTTCTTCCCCGCAATTTTTCCGCGCAAATCCACCGCTCCTTCGGCGGCCACGTCCTCCAATCGTCTCAACTCTATCGGCAAGTCGGCAAACTCCGCTATCGCCTCATGCAACTCTTGGTTGAAGTCGTGCAGAAACGTCTGCCGGCCGTTAACGATAATCCGCTCCAGGTCAGGTGCTATGTAATCGAAATATGGGGTCTTGCCGTAATATGAATAAAGCGCGCCCCAGTGCAGGTGACGCCACTTGCCGTGATTGGAAATCCGCACTTCGCGCATCGGCACCGGCATCGCATTGGTCTCGCCCACCAGCGGAACCGTCATTGTCTGAACTCCATTAGGCCCCAGAACCAGATATCGGTGATGACTATGGCGCAGCGGCAAGTGGATTTCGGCTTCGTCGAGCAACACTCGCTCCGCCGTGAGCAACGCCGCGTAATAGCGCACGCTACCGGCACAGCAACTGCCCACAATCAGCGGTCTTCGCCCTTGATTGAATTTCTCCTGAACCGGCACGGCTGGTTACTTCTTGTCGGGATTGGGTTTCTTGAACACGCGATTCCACCTGACTCCGCCGCCAAGCAGCGGCTTGTCCTTGTCGAACGAGATAAGCACTATCATGGGCGTTCCCACGATATGGTCCTCGGGAACAAAGCCCCAGTAGCGCGAATCCAGCGAGTTGTCACGGTTGTCGCCCATCATCCAGTAATAGTCCATCCCAAAGGTATAAGTGTCGCTCGGCTTGCCGTTAATGATGGCCTTACCGTCCTTCACCTCCAGTGTGTTACCTTCGTAATTCTTAATGCAGCGAGCATACAGCGCTATGTTCATCGGGCTTAGCCGCACCGTCATGCCTTTCTTGGGGATTATCACCGGTCCGTAGTCCTGATGCGTCCAGCCGTAGTCCACACCCAGCGGATATGTCATCTTGCTGTCGTTGTCGCCCGGTTCCATACGCTCCACACTGGTCACCCAGGGCTTGGACTTGAGTTCTTTCCGCATGGCGTCGGTCAGCGGTAGCACATAGTTCAGGCCGCCCGCCACCGCGCCGTCCTGCACCAGATGACGGTCTTCCACGTTGATGCCCAGTTGTTCAAACATCTCCATGGTGATTCCGGTGCCGTCGGTCTGCACCCAGTAGAAGAACTGCACATTCTCGGGCTGCGGCTGCGGCTCGCCGTTGATTACGATTACTCCGTTCTTGATGGAAAGTGTCTCACCCGGCAGGCCCACGCACCGTTTCACGTAATTGTCTCGTCGATCCACCGGACGGTAGATAATGTCGCCATACAGAGCCTTGTTGCCTTTCACTTCCACCGCTCCACGCTCGTAACACAGTGTGTAGTAGTCGGGGTTCGGACACTTGGTGGCCACCGTGTCGCCGGCAGGGAAATTGAACACCACAATGTCGCCACGCTCCACGTTGCGGAAGCCCTTGAGGCGATGGTACTCCAGTTGCGGTTTCTCAATGTAGGACTTGCAGTTGAGCCACGGCAGGGTGTTCTGAGTCAGCGGGAAGTGCAGCGGTGTCTGTGGAACGCGCGGCCCATACACCATCTTGTTCACCCACAGGAAGTCTCCGGTGAGCAGCGTCTTCTCAAGCGATGACGACGGTATCTGATAGTTCTGCCCCACAAACAGGAACAGGAAATACACCAGCACCACGGCATAGACTATGGCATCCACCCACCCCATCACGGTGCGCACCACCGCGCTCTTGCTGTGACGCCACCACGTCCAGGGGATGAACTGCGTCAGATAGATGTCGGCCAGCAGAAACCATGCCAGGGCCACCCACCAGTTGCCCAGCCATGCCACCCACGCGAAGAATATGAGCGACACCACGGCGAAGCGTATCCAGCGCGTTTTCTTCACGCGTCCCAGCCGCTCCACAAGTCCGCCATGCTGCAATTCACCTTCCTCAGCCTTCTTCTTTTCCTCCTTTTTCACCACACTTGTCTCAGTGGTTTTATCTGCCTTGAGTATATCCATTTTCTGCGTTATTTTTCGATTATTAAACCCTAAATTGGCCGCTTTGCAAGTCATTATAAAGCAAATACCGTGCCAATCATTCTGCAAAGTAAATCATTTTCAACGAATTTTCAGCAAATCCCCCACCCTTTTGAGAAAAAATAACATCCCGGACGGCTTCTTCCCTCTTGGAAAAAGTGGTGGCGCGCAGCCCCCTCAGCCTGCACGCCACCACCGTCGGCATCAAAAATAGCCGTAACGCACCACTACTGTTTTATCCGATTAGAGGCCAAAGTGGTAACCCACCGTTAGGCTAAGCACATTACTTCTATTAAAATAGAATGTCTTTGGCACTATTTCTCCAGATGGCCCACCTGGTACAAAAGTGGGAGCCGATTCTGTTATCTTGCATTTCCGTGACACACCCACTACGTAACGTGCCTCAAACACAAAATTGCAATATTCATACGAACACAAGAGAGGAAGCACAAGTTGAACGCCCCTCACCCCTTTATCTTTTGCCTTAACTTTGAATTCAGGCTGAATTCCAGTCCCTAATGACAGCCCCTTCCACAAATGAAATTTTGCTGCTATGGGCACAGCCAGATAGTCTGCAGAATGGGTCTCGATGTTTTCTATAGCCAGTCCTCCGAGAATAATGTCCTTAAATCGGTAGCCCTGCTGAGAATACATCACACCGGCCGACACTCCAAGCCATTTGTTAAATCGGTGTTCATATTCCAGCCCACCAATGAATCCCAGACGCACTTTCATCCACTCCGCTTGTGTTTCATCTTCACCTGTAGCAATCGTCTTGGATAAGTTCATGCCCGCTTTCACCGTGAGAGAGTTGCGGGGAAAAACAATGCTCTGCGCCGTGGCCGAAATGCCAAGCACCAACACCAATAATATCAAAATCTGTCTCATAATTTGTATCATATCAAAATAAAGAAGCATGAAAACTTATTTTAGCTTTGTTGTAAAAAGAAATTATAATACATTTGGTAAACGCACCTATAAGTACCATACAAAGAAGTCCAATATGGATTATACGTGGTCTGTGTTGTTCCGTTGTCATAATAGGCAACATGATATATATTATCACTGACACCGCCCCAGCCCCAATTCATTGCAAATGACCTTACGGTCCTGATAGGACTTATGACGAAATCCATCTGCGCATAGGTGCTATAATCACCTTCAACTTCTTTCCCCGTCCCTGTTGCGGGAGATATAAAACGCCAACCCTCGCCAAAAGAAACATCCCATTCTGTTAATTGATAAAAAGGGTCCCAAACATACCGAATAACCATTTTACTAGTCTCTTCTTTATAGCCATCAATTATGAATGCATGCCCGAAAGTTTGAGGATTATCAGTTTCCCGTGCATATATTAATACTGGCATTCCATTTGACACATTACCTCTCACTGTATTATAATCATAATTATTTTGTTTTTGGACAGATATTCCATAATAATTTAGCAGAGAAACAGGTTCTTGGATAAAATTTTCAGGAGCTGAGCCCAGTAATTCGTATATAAAATTCATTCTCTTGCCAATATACGACAAGAACATTGCAGCTCCATTTGTTGTATTTAATATACTCCAGTCACTAGTGAAAGAATTAACTGTTAACACTCCATATGCTTCTTCAGGCATTGTGACAGCACTGGGTATTAGATGATTTCCACTATTATCTCCTCTCATGTAATTGATTACTTGTCCAAATGCAGTAGCTATACAACCTGTAGGCGTGTGTTCCAAGCTACCCTGAAGGTTATATGCGTATGGTGTGTATGCATTATATCCATTAACTTGACTCCATTGTGTAGATATAATTCGTGGCGCAGTATATACTTCACTTAGTTCTAATGTGTCAATCGGTATCCACATACCTTCACCTTCGCCCCTAACTAGGTTACTGGGTGCTGGGACTTTCCGCAAATTCCGTTCCTTAGCAGTTTCGGGTTTCGGTGCAAGAATTTCCCAGACTGGATCTTTCTGCGTTTTGTCGCTCAATCTAGTTTCGCGAACCAAATTCAGCATTCCTCGCACCGCACCGATACCGGGATTATTCATGTCACTCCAGTCAACTGTTCCAACTTCTGATTGAGAAAGAACCTGAGGCAATCTTTGATCGCCTGAAATTAGTGCCCATCCGTGATGAAACTCCACATAGTATGCTAGAGTATCACCATTTTCAACTTTAGGCTCAACCCGATTAACCAACTCTTGTTTTTTAGTGATTCGGAGATATTTGTCAACCATCTCACGCGAAACACAGAAATCACTTGAAGGCAATTTCTCAATCAAATTCTGCTCTTGCTTTTTGTGGTCAATACTAAGCAAGTCGTCTTGTTCAGCGCAGGACGAAACAATCATAATTCCAATTATCAACCACGCCGCCAGTTTTAAGTTCTTAATAATATCGTTTATTCGCATATTATTTTTGTTTAAAGTTAGTAAAAACATTTTGCTTTGCTAATATTTAGTATTGAAGGCATTAGCGCTGATTACTACGATTAACGCGGCTGCGAGAATGAATGACTTCTTCATCTCTTTAGTTGTTTTTAATCAGTTAATTATTGGTTAATCGGCTTATTACAAGCTGATTTATTAGTTTTCTGTGGCACCGGCGTAGGTGTCGCCGTGAGGGGTGGTAATGGTGATGTATAGCGTGCCTTGCAGGGGGCAGGTGAAGGTGAACTCATGGCAGGCCGGTGTCACGAGGAAGTTCTTCACCTGATAGCCATCACTGTCGTCATGAATTACCACGCGCCCACTGCTAATCTCGTCCACCTCACCGAAGTCAATCGTAAACTCCTGTGAATCTTCATTGTATATTAACGTTGGGACAAACATACTTATATCATGGTCTGATGAAGTCGGAACTAAGATTACCCCCGAATCAGCCATTACCCTAAGAGCGAAAAGCATAAATATTGCTACTGAAATTGAATGCCTACCCATAGCTTTTTTTAATATATAATTGCCGTTATTTTTGTTTGGCAAAGTTATAAACAATTATAGCGACAGACAACAAAAAAGCGGTGAAACACAATGTTACAATCGCCCTGCAAGCTGATGGTATTCAGCGCGTTGCAAAAAAATTTGTGTTACAGCAATGTTACAGCTCAATCGTGCATTACACTGCGCCTTGATTTTTCAGCAATTCTTTGAATTTCCCATCAAAATCCAACTTTTTTTCAAGCCTTCTTCGTAAAACCCTTATAGAACTTGTACTATACCCCAAAATCAGTGCTATTTCTGCATCGGAGAAATCAAGTGCAGTCAAACAGATAAAACCTATTTGCTGCTTGCTAATCTTTGGATATCGACTTGAAAGTTTGTTGAGTATATTATCGTTCTGCATATTTACGAACTGAACCAAGCCAGACACTAATTCGGAGCTAATCTCGGGATTTATAGCTTTCCTGATTATTTCAAGACCATGTTTTTCAGGCAATACCGTACAGATATTTACTAAAGTTCGAATAAACGTTAGGTATCGTTCAAAAATTAATTTAAGGTCGTTATTATTTGCTAATAGTTCAGACAGTTCTTTGTGCTCATTAATTTTCTCTTTTGATAATTGCCGATAGAGTTCTCTATTGCTTGCAACAATATTCCGCTGACGGCGATAAAGAAAAACCGTTAGTATTACAGAAACTATTGCAACCAAGCAAATCAGCATTATACTAACGTTAACATTACGTGATACTTGTAATTGTGAAGTCAGTTCCTCTTTTCGCTGATTGGCTCTCTCAAATTCCATGTTAGCAATAGCCAATTTGTCATTATTATGCGAAAGTGAATCGCTTATGTAACTAAATTGTTCACTTAGCCTCATAGCCTCTTTATAATTGCCTTTTGCCGCTTGAAGGGCTGAATTAGCTTTAATGGCCATAAGCTTCTGCTTGTCATCAAGAGTTAGTCCATTGATGACTTTTATATAGTAGCTACTTGAGTCCGGCATATACTTCATAGCATAAAGATAGGAGAGGTCAAGCGCTAAATCAGGATTCAAAGAACCGTATTTACTCAAATAAATATTCTTAACTCGATTCGCTTGTTCTATATCTTTTATAACCAAATAGTGTCGCATCAAATATTCAGAGTAATTCAGAACTTTTTTGGTATCTTTTATCGTCTCAGCAATTTCAATCGCCTTAGATAAAAATTTTACTGCATTAACTTTGTCTGCCATTCTGTAAAGCCCACCAAGCATACCATAGCATAGACACATTTTGGAGCTATCTCTTAGGATTTCAAAACATTTCAATGACTTTCTATATTTTTCAATCGGTATTATGCCACTCATGTATCTTAAGAGATAGGTATCGCCCATATGCAAGTTTATCATGCCAATCATCCTATAATCTGTGCTGTCACAGTTGTCCTCTGCAAGAAGCAGATAACTCATGGCATCTAAATAATTATGTTTATTCTTTGTAAAGCAACCTTTATAGAATAGGCTGCGTGTGAGGCGTTCGCGGTTATGGTTGTCGGCGTAGAAGTCGAGCGCGCGGTTGATTATTGTGTCAGTATCGGGATAAATATTGTTGCGGAACTGCGCCTGTGTTAGCAGCAGCGCGTGGTAGGCGCGGTTCTCGTCGTCGAGGGTGTCGGGGCTAACGC